>NZ_JBEXET010000001.1:0-421300 GCF_040606415.1 Streptomyces sp. NPDC005423
CCCGAAAGGCTTCATCGTTCGACTTGCATGTGTTAAGCACGCCGCCAGCGTTCGTCCTGAGCCAGGATCAAACTCTCCGTGAATGTTTTCCCGACTACGTCTAATAAAAGACTGCGGGGTGACACCACGAGAGCGGAACAGTCAGGCGGAATAAGCCCGACCGTTCACAGCGTCCTCGCTGTGTATTTCTTCAAAGGAACCTCGCCCCAGACATCACGAATGATGACCGGAGACGGGGTATCAACAAATTTGGCGTTGATTTTTGGCACGCTGTTGAGTTCTCAAGGAACGGACGCTTCCTTTGTACTCACCCTCTCGGGCTTTCCTCCGGGCTTTTCCCTTCGGTCTTACGTTTCCGACTCTATCAGACCGTTTCCCGATCCGATTTCCTCGGCGCTTTCCAGGTTTCCGCTTCCGCGTTTCCCTTTCCGGCGGTTCCGACTCTATCAGATCCTTTCGGGCCTGACTCCCAGTCAGCGGGAGTTGCCTTCCCGGCTGTCAGCCGTTCCGACCGGTGAGACTTTAGCGGAGTCCTGACTCCCGAGCTAATCGGGGGTCATGCTCTTTCGAACGTGGATTCCTCATTTCGCGAATACGCATGCCAACACGGAGGACGATGGATCGTCGAGTGTTGGTTGATACCGCGGAATGGCTGTCCGGGGACCGACCGGGGTCGGCGCTCACGTCGGACAACTCGGAGAACACTACGTACCGGCCCGTGGGCGTGTCAACTCCGCTCCGGACGCGGTCCCTGAGGCGTACTCTGTCCCTCATGACTACGCGTACGTGTATGTACACCCAGCAGTGGTGGGCCGCCTGACGGCGGCCGTACACACGTATGTACTCAACGGCCGCCCACTCGGCGGCCGTCGGTGTTTCTTCCTGTCTGGGGGCCGGCCGGGTGGCGGCTTTCGACAGGAGGCGGAGAGATGACACGGGTCTTCAGCGGGGTCAAGCCGACCGGGCATCTGACACTGGGCAACTACCTGGGGGCCGTCCGCCGGTGGGCCACCGTGGACCAGCACCGGGCTGACGCGCTGTTCTGCGTGGTCGATCTGCACGCGCTCACCGTGGACCACGATCCGGCGCGGGTGCGCAGACTCAGCAGGCAGGCCGCGACGCTGATGCTCGCGGCCGGGCTCGATCCCGAACTGTGCACGCTGTTCGTGCAGAGCCACGTGGACGAGCACGCGCGACTGTCGTACGTGCTGGAGTGCGTGGCCACCGACGGAGAGATGCGGCGGATGATCCAGTACCGGGAGAAGGCCGCCCGGGAACGGGGGCGGGACGGGAGTGTGCGGCTGTCGTTGCTGACGTATCCCGTGCTGATGGCGGCGGACATCCTGGCGTACGGGACGGACGAGGTGCCGGTCGGCGACGACCAGAGGCAGCATGTGGAACTGGCCAGGGACCTGGCGGTGCGGTTCAACCAGCGGTACGGCCATACCTTCGTGGTGCCGCGGGCCACGCGCCCGGAGGTGGCGGCGCGGGTGATGAACCTCCAGGAGCCGACGTCGAAGATGGGGAAGTCGGACGACTCGGGGCCGGGGATCGTCTATCTGCTGGACGAGCCGGACGTGATCCGGAAGAAGGTCATGCGGGCCGTGACCGACAGCGCGCAGGAGGTCGTCTACGACCCGGAGACGCGGCCGGGGGTGGCCAATCTGCTGGAGATCCTCGCCGCGTGCGGCGGCGGGGTGCCGGATCCGGAGGGCCTGAGCGGTGCGTACGCGTCGTACGGCGCCTTGAAGAAGGACACCGCCGAGGCCGTGGTCGAGGTGCTCAGGCCCGTGCAGGAGAGGCACAAGGAGTTGTGCGCGGATCCGGCCTACGTGGAAGGGGTGTTGCGCGGCGGGGCGGCGCGGGCGCGGGAGATGGCGAAGCCGATGGTGGATGCCGCGTACCGGGGTATCGGCCTGCTGCCCGCGTGACCGCCGGGGCGTCGGGTCAGCTGTTGCCGGAGGCGAGTTCGCGGCTGCGGTCGCGGGCTGCTTCCAGGGCGGCGATGAGGGCGGCCCGTACGCCGTGGTTCTCCAGTTCGCGGATGGCGCTGATCGTCGTGCCCGCGGGTGAGGTGACGTTCTCCCGGAGCTTGACCGGGTGTTCGCCGCTGTCGCGGAGCATGACGGCGGCGCCGATCGCGGACTGGACGATGAGGTCGTGCGCCTTGTCGCGGGGCAGGCCGAGCAGGATGCCGGCGTCCGTCATCGCCTCGACCAGGTAGAAGAAGTACGCCGGGCCCGAGCCGGAGAGGGCGGTGCAGGCGTCCTGCTGGGACTCGGGGACGCGGAGGGTCTTGCCGACGGCGCCGAAGATCTCCTCGGCGTGGGCGAGGTGGGCGGCGGTGGCGTGGCTGCCGGCGGAGATGACGGACATCGCCTCGTCGACGAGGGCGGGGGTGTTCGTCATGACCCGGACGACGGGGGTGCCCGGGGCCAGGCGCTCCTCGAAGAAGGCGGTGGGGATGCCTGCCGCGCCGCTGATGATCAGGCGGTCGGCGGGGAGGTGCGGGGCGAGTTCGTCCAGGAGGGTGCCCATGTCCTGCGGCTTGACCGTGAGGATCAGGGTGTCGGCGGTCTCGGCGGCCTCGGCGTTGGTGACCGGGGTGACTCCGTGCCGGGCGCGGAGTTCCTCGGCGCGTTCGGGGCGCCGGGCGGTGACCATGAGGTCGGCCGGTGCCCAGCCCGCTCGGATCACTCCGCTGAGGAGTGCTTCGCCGATCTTGCCGGTGCCGAGGACTGCGACTTTCTGGGTCATGGCTGGGGTGTCCTCCGGGGGGTGCGTCGTCCGTTGTTCATCCTCGCACCGGGTACGGCCGGACGGCTCGGGTGTCCGGTGGGCGGGATGTGCGCGGCGTGCGCGCCGGGCGTGGAGTGCGGATCAGGTGTGCGGCGGCCCTGGGGGCGGGCCGCCGCGTACGGGGTGGGTGGCTGTGGCGGTCAGGGGGTCATGCGATGAGGGCGACGAGCAGCTCCACGACGTAGGTCTCCTCGACGGTTCCGTCCGGGAAGAGGGTGTGCAGGCGGCTCTTCTCCTCGGTGAGGAAGGCGCTCGCGCTCTCCTCACCGAGGACGAGGAAGGCCGAGTGGCTGCCGATGTTGGCGAGGTGGGTGTCGAGGGGGACGCGCCGGCTCCAACGGACCCTCCGGCGGGCGAAGTCGAGCCTGCCGCTGGGGTCGGCGAGCGCGGAGCGCATGCCCCTGCCGTCCCTCTCCACCGCCGCGTCGATACCGAGGTGGGCCTCGATGCGTCGCGCCTGTTCGGCGATCCACGGGACGTCGACGGCGCTGGTGTTCCACCACAGGGCGAGCGCCCCGCCCGGCCGCAGGACGCGTACCGCTTCCGGGACCGAGCGGGCGGGTTCGGTCCAGTGCCAGGCCTGGGCGTAGGTGACGAAGTCGGCGCAGTGGTCGGCGAGGGGGAGCGCGTTGCCGTTGCCCCGCACGATCGGGACGTCGGGGAGGGCGCGGCGGAACTGGGCCGTCATCCCGTCCCCCGGTTCCACCGCGATCACCTCGGCGCCGCGGGCGTGCAGGAGGCCCGTGGCGATACCGGTTCCCGCGCCGACGTCCGCGACCCGGGCGCCGGCGAGTCTCCGGCCGGCCAGTTCCTCGACGGCGTCGAAGAGGGCGGGCGGGTAGGAGGGCCGGTTCTCGGCGTACTGCGCGGCGACGGCGTCGAAGGAACGGGCGCGCCTGGCGACGGAGGGCAGCGAGGACGACGGGGTGAAAGGAAGGGGCGGGGTGGACGGGGTGGGTGTGCGGCCGGTGGTCATACGGCCATGGTTGCCGGGACGGCTGAGGGGCGCAGCCGGTTTGAGTGCGGCGGCGGGGGCCGTCGCCGACCGTCCGGGGCGCTCAGGGGCGGCGGCGTTTCCTGGACGGGTCGCCGGTGCGGCGGGTGGTGCGGTGCTCGTGTCGGCGGCGGGCCTTCTCGTACTCCTCGCGGTGGAGGGTCTCGCCGGGGGCCTCGGTGAAAGCGCGGAGGAAGTAGGCGAGGAGGGAGCCGACGAAGCCGATGGCCAGGAGGCCGCGGAGGGAGGCCTGGCGGTCGGGGTCGGGGCGCTTGGAGAAGCTCTCCCAGGTGTTGCGGAAGGCGAGCGCGCCGCAGACGGCGAACATCGCGACGACGAGGACGGTGACGAAGTCGCCGACGTCGGCGATCTGAAGGCCCTGGTAGGCGAAGCGGAGGACCAGGCAGGAGACGGCCGCCGCGGCGAGGGAGCCGGTGGCGACGCCGGCCCGGCGCAGCCGGTAGCCGTTGTCGTGGTCCACCCAGGTGGTGCCGAAGAAGCGGAGGGGCTCGGGGCGGGGGCCCGGGGAGCCCGCGGGAGTGTCCTGGGTGCCGTTCTCGTCGCTCACCGGACGATTATGGCGCCAGGGCCCGCGGGCTCTCGCCCTGCCGTGTGGACTCAGCCGCAGCGGGAGGCCACGTAGCCGTCGCTGCCCGTGTGGACGTAGGCGTCGGAGACGTACTCGCCGTTGCTGATGTTGTCCCAGATGGCGCTCGTGCCGTACGGGCCTGATACCGAGGTACCCGGCGTCTGGCAGTAGATCGGGATGCGGGCGTCCTCGGCGAGGACGCGGACGACGGCGTAGCCGGTGCCGGGTCCGCTGCGGACGTTGAGCCGGACACCCGGTGCGACCGGGTAGGTGGTCAGGGCCGCGACGGCCGCTTCCGCCGTTCCGACGGTTCGGGCCGCTGTGGCCTCTTCAACTCGTTCGGCACCTTCGACGGACATGGTGGACTCCCCCCGTTGCACCCCATGACAGCCATGGGGTCCCGTTGATTCCCCCGAATCCAGCCACGAAACACATGTACGTAACTTGATCCCCGAGGGGTGGCAAGCCGCCTCTGTGCCGTAAGGCTCATCGACTAGGCTCCGTGCGTCGCGCGCGCAGACGAACAGCACGGGGGTGTGTCCATGGCGCCACAGCGCAACACCGGCCGGGGCGCGGAAGCGGAACTTCCGGAGTACGCCGGTCACTACCGTCTGGAGTCGTTCCTCGGCTCCGGCGGCATGGGTGTGGTGCACCTGGCCCAGAGCACCTCCGGGATGAAGGTCGCGGTCAAGGTGGTGCACGCCGAGTTCGCGCAGGATCCCGAGTTCAGGGGGCGGTTCCGGCAGGAGGTGGCCGCGGCGCGGCGGGTCAGCGGTGCCTTCACGGCGCCGGTCGTCGACGCCGACCCGGAGGCCGAACGGCCGTGGATGGCCACGCTGTTCATCCCCGGCTCGACCCTGTCCGACCATGTGAAGCGGAACGGGCCGATGGCGCCGGCGCAGGTGCGTCAGCTGATGGCCGGGCTCGCCGAGGCGCTGCGCGACATCCACCGGGTGGGGGTGGTGCACCGCGACCTCAAACCGAGCAACGTGCTGCTCGCCGACGACGGTCCGAAGGTCATCGACTTCGGCATCTCCAGGCCGAAGGACAGCGAACTGCGCACCGAGACGGGCAAGTTGATCGGCACTCCGCCCTTCATGGCGCCCGAGCAGTTCCGCCGGCCGCGGGAGGTCGGGCCCGCCGCCGACATCTTCGCGCTCGGCTCCGTGATGGTGCACGCGGCCACGGGGCGCGGTCCGTTCGACTCCGACAGCCCCTACATCGTCGCCTACCAGGTCGTGCACGACGAGCCCGATCTGGCCGGCGTACCGGAGAACCTCGCGCCGCTCGTCCTGCGCTGTCTCGCCAAGGAGCCCGAGGACCGGCCCACCCCCGACGAGTTGATGCGGGAGCTGCGGGCGGTCGCGGCGTCGTACGACACCCAGGCCTTCATACCGGTGCAGCGGACCAGCGGCGCCCCCGTGCCGCCGACGCCCGAGCCCGGCGGTGCGCACGCCGGAGAGCCGGTCAGGGCGGAGCAACTGTCGTGGCGAAGACGGCTGTTGGGCCGCAGGGCGGCGCTCGTCGCCGGGGCGCTCGTGCTCGTCGCGGGCGGGGTGCTCGGCTCGGTTCAGTGGGCGGGCGCGGAGGGTTCGGCGCCGAAGAAGTCCGGCGCGCGGCCCACCGCGAAGGGTTTCGGCGGTTGGCAGGCGAAGCCGCTGTCCGACGCCGGCGGGGTGCCCCATTGTTCGTGGGGTGGCGGAAAACTGGTCTGCGCGCGGTCCGGTTCGGTCTACGCCCTCGACCCGGCCGACGGCGGCCTGCTGTGGCGGCACTCCGTCGCCAAGACGTTCCGAAGCGGACCGCCGGTCATGTCGGGCGGCCTCGTCCAGCCGCTGACGAACGAGGGCTCGCGGCTGGAGGCCCTCGACCCGGGCTCGGGCCGGCCGCGCTGGCATCGCCGACCGCCCACGTACAGCGGACTCCAGCCGGCCGGCGGGATGCTGCTCCTCACCGGCGCCGACGGCACGGTGACCGGTGTGGACAGTGCGACGGGAGAGACCAAGTGGAGCCGGAGTCTGGGGAGTTCGGGTCTGCCGTTCTTCTCGTCGTTCGCGGGTGACCCGTTGGCGTACGCCACCAGTACCTCGGTCGACGGGTCGGGCACGCGGGTCAGCGCGGTGGATCCGGAGACCGGCACGGTCGAGTGGACGGCGCGGCTGGAGGGAACGCTGAAGCCGGTCGGGGTGCGGAACGGCTCGGTGTTCTTCCTCTCCGTCGACCCGGCCTCCCCGGACACGCGGGCCGTCGTGCGCTACACCCCGGGGAGCAAGGCGGTACGCCGGGTACGGCTGGCCGTCCCGCGCCAGGACACCCAGGCGACCGTGCGCGGCGACGTGGTGTACCTGCTGGCCGCCGGTGGTTCGCTGGAGGCGGTCGACCTCGCGGCGGGCAGGCGGCTGTGGAGTCTGGAGACGTCCGTGAGCCGGGGTTCCGCGCCCGTCTCCGACGGCCGGCAGGTCTATCTCACCGCCGCCGACGGGCGGTTGCTCGCCGTGAACGCCCGGAGCGGGAAGCTCGTGGGACAGACCCGGCCCCGGCTCGGCGCGGACTCGGACCGCGTCGTCGCCGCGGTGCCGCAGCCGGTGGTGGTCGGCGGCCGGGTGTACGCGTCGGCGCCCGACGGCACGGTGTTCGCCGTCGACGCCGCTACGCCCGCGGCCTGGTAGCGCGCGGGAGGGCCGCCGTCGCGTACGCGGAAGGGCCGCCCTCCGCGCCGGAGGACGACCCTTCGTAGAGCCGAAATGCCTTGATGTGTACGGGTGTTCAGCCGAGCTTGCTGACGTCGCGGACGGCGCCGCGGTCGGCGCTGGTGGCCATCGCCGCGTAGGCGCGCAGTGCCGCCGACACCTTCCGCTCGCGGTTCCGCGGCGCGTACCGGCCGCCCAGCGCCTCTTCGCGGCGGGCCAACTCGGCGTCGTCGACGAGGAGTTCGATGGTGCGGTGGGGGATGTCGATACGGATGCGGTCGCCGTCCTCGACGAGGGCGATGGTGCCGCCGGACGCGGCCTCCGGGGAGGCGTGGCCGATCGAGAGGCCCGAAGTGCCGCCGGAGAAGCGGCCGTCGGTGATCAGGGCGCAGGTCTTGCCGAGGCCGCGGCCCTTGAGGAAGGAGGTCGGGTAGAGCATCTCCTGCATACCGGGGCCGCCCTTGGGGCCCTCGTAGCGGATGACGACGACGTCGCCGTGGGTCACCTGCTTGTTGAGGATCTTCTCGACGGCCTCCTCCTGCGACTCGCAGACGACGGCCGGGCCCTCGAAGGTCCAGATGGACTCGTCGACGCCGGCCGTCTTCACGACGCAGCCGTCGACGGCGATGTTGCCCTTGAGGACCGCGAGGCCGCCGTCCTGGGAGTAGGCGTGCTCGGCGGAGCGGATGCAGCCGCCCTCGGCGTCCTTGTCCAGCGCCTCCCAGCGCTCGGACTGGGAGAAGGCTTCGGCGGAGCGGACGCAGCCGGGGGCCGCGTGCCACAGCTCGACCGCCTCGGGGGACGGGGAACCGGCGCGCACGTCCCAGGTCTTCATCCAGTCCGAGAGGGACGGGCTGTGGACGGAGTGGACGTCCTCGTTGAGCAGGCCCGCGCGGTGCAGTTCACCGAGGAGGGCGGGGATACCGCCGGCGCGGTGCACGTCCTCCATGTAGTACGTGCGGTCCTTGGCGACGTTCGGGGCGACCTTGGCGAGGCACGGCACCCGGCGCGAGACCTCGTTGATCTCGTCCAGACCGAAGGGGACGCCCGCCTCCTGGGCGGCGGCCAGCAGGTGCAGGATCGTGTTGGTGGAGCCGCCCATGGCGATGTCGAGGGCCATGGCGTTCTCGAAGGCCGCGTGCGTCGCGATGTTGCGCGGCAGGACCGACTCGTCGTCCTGCTCGTAGTAGCGGCGGGTGATGTCCATGACGGTACGGCCGGCGTTCTCGTACAGCGCCCGGCGGGCGGTGTGCGTGGCGAGGACGGAGCCGTTGCCCGGGAGGGAGAGGCCGATCGCCTCGGTCAGGCAGTTCATCGAGTTGGCGGTGAACATGCCGGAACAGGAGCCGCAGGTCGGGCAGGCGTTCTCCTCGATCCGGAGGATGTCCTCGTCCGAGATCTTCTCGTTCACGGCGTCGGACATCGCGTCGACCAGGTCGAGGGTGCGGACCGTGCCGTCGACCAGGGTGGCGCGGCCGGACTCCATCGGGCCGCCGGAGACGAAGACCGTCGGGATGTTCAGCCGCAGGGCCGCGTTGAGCATGCCCGGGGTGATCTTGTCGCAGTTGGAGATGCAGATCAGGGCGTCGGCGCAGTGCGCCTCGACCATGTACTCCACGCTGTCCGCGATCAGGTCGCGGGAGGGCAGGCTGTAGAGCATGCCGCCGTGGCCCATCGCGATGCCGTCGTCGACGGCGATCGTGTTGAACTCGCGGGGGATGCCGCCGGCGTCGGTGATCGCCTGGCTGACGATCCGGCCGACCGGCTGGAGGTGGGTGTGGCCGGGCACGAACTCGGTGAACGAGTTCGCCACCGCGATGATCGGCTTCCGGCCGATGTCCGCACCGGGTACACCGGAGGCGCGCATCAGGGCACGTGCGCCCGCCATGTTGCGGCCGTGGGTGACTGTGCGGGACCTCAGCTCGGGCATCGTCGCTCGCTCCTTCAGACGGATGGGGCTGCTGCCGAGCGTACGCCGGTCATCCAGCGGTCGGGACGGGGTGTCCGGAATGCGGGACGCGGATCTCGGGGAGCAGACGCCCGGACGGTCCGTGGACCGGGACCGCCCGGACCGGGGCCGTCGGGACCGGGGGGGCGGCGCCGACGTCGTAGGGGGAACGTCAGTCAGTCAGCGGCGGGGCACGCGCGCGGCCGAGGCCAGGTGGAGCCGGGTGAAGGCGAGCGCCTCGGCGAGATCGGCCTCGCGTTCGGCGCTGGACATCGCGCGGCGGGTGTTGACCTCGATGACGACATGGCCGTCGAAGCCGCTCAGGGCGAGGCGTTCCAGCAGTGCGGCGCAGGGCTGGGTGCCGCGGCCGGGGACGAGGTGCTCGTCCTTGGCGGAGCCGTTGCCGTCGGCGAGGTGGACGTGGCCGAGACGGTCGCCCATGCGGTCGATCATGCCGAGCGCGTCGGTGCGGGCCGTCGCCGTGTGGCTGAGGTCGATCGTGAAGTGCCGGTAGTCGTCCTTCGTGACGTCCCAGTCGGGCGCGTAGGCGAGCATCTCGCGGTCGCGGTAGCGCCAGGGGTACATGTTCTCGACGCCGAACCGTACGTCCGTCTCGTTCGCCATGCGCCAGATGCCGGTGACGAAGTCGCGCGAGTACTGGCGCTGCCAGCGGAACGGCGGATGTACCACGACCGTGCTGGCGCCGAGCTTCTCGGCCGCCGCGCGGGCGCGCTGGAGCTTGGTCCACGGATCGGTCGACCACACGCGCTGGGTGATGAGCAGACAGGGCGCGTGGACGGCGAGGATCGGCACCCGGTGGTGGTCGCTGAGTCGGCGCAGCGCCTCGATGTCCTGGCTGACCGGGTCGGTCCAGACCATGACCTCGACCCCGTCGTAGCCGAGGCGCGCGGCGATCTCGAAGGCCGTCGCCGTCGACTCCGGATACACGGACGCCGTGGACAGCGCGACCTTCGCATCCGGGATGCGCACGACTGGTTCTGCCACGGAGGACAGACTACGGGGCGGTGCCTGGCGCCGGGGATCCGGCCGCTGTGCGCGCGCTGTGCGGGGTACGGCAACCGGCCACGCACGCCGTCCGGCCGCCCTGTGGCGATACTTCATGCGGGTCTCATACGTGGTCGGGCGGTCGGGCGTTCACACGGCCCGGGCCCGCCGCCGCGGCGGGGCCCGCACGTCGCGGTCGCAACGCGGCTGCGCGACGGCGCCGACCAGGCCGAACCACACTGAACTGGGGCGAACCGGGGCGACTAGGCAGACGGCATGTGGTCCAGGCGGCGCAGGATCACGCCCTCGCGCAGGGCCCAGGGGCAGATCTCGGCCGTCTCGACTCCGAACAGGTCCATCGCGCCCTCGGCGACGATCGCGCCCGCGAGGAGCTGGCCGGAGCGGCCCTCGGAGACTCCGGGGAGTTCGGCACGCTGGGCGGTGGTCATGCCGGCCAGCCGCGGGACCCACGCCTCCAGGGACTCCCGCTTCAGCTCGCGCTGGACGTAGAGGCCGTCGGTGGAGCGGGCGGCACCGGCCAGCCGGGCGAGCTGCTTGAAGGTCTTGGAGGTGGCGACGACATGGTCGGGGGCGCCGAAACGGCTGAACTCCCCGACCGTACGGGCGATCTGGGCCCGGACATGGCGGCGCAGCGCCCTTATCGCGTCCGTTCCCGGCGGATCCCCGGGCAGCCAGCCGGCGGTGAGGCGGCCCGCGCCGAGCGGCAGGGAGACGGTGGTGTCGGGCTCCTCGTCGATGCCGTACGCGATCTCCAGGGAGCCGCCGCCGATGTCGAGGACGAGGAGCTTCCCGGCGGACCAGCCGAACCAGCGGCGGACCGCGAGGAAGGTGAGCCGGGCCTCCTCGGCGCCGGTGAGCACCTTCAGTTCGACGCCGGTCTCGGCCCGCACGCGCGCGAGGACGTCGTCGGCGTTGGTCGCCTCGCGCACGGCGGAGGTGGCGAACGGGACCAGGTCCTCGACGCCCTTGTCCTCGGCGGCCTGGAGCGCCTCGTGCACGACGGCGACCAGTTTGTCGACCCCTTCGGGGCCGATCGCCCCGTCCGCGTCGAGGAGTTGGGCAAGGCGGAGTTCCGCCTTGTGCGAGTGCGCGGGCAGCGGGCGCGCGCCGGGGTGTGCGTCCACCACCAGCAGATGCACCGTGTTCGATCCCACGTCGAGGACACCGAGTCTCATGGACGGCACGCTACTGCCAGCTGCGCCGTTGTCGGTGCCCGGAGCCGCACCGGGCGAATTACCCTGGACGCGTGCCAAAGACGAAAAAGGCGAAGGCCGACAAATCCACCACTGCCCCCGTACTGGTGAAGCCCGCGAAGGCCGTGAAGCCGGCGAAGAAGCCGAAGAAGGCCCCGGCGGGCGACGAGAAGGGGCTCGATTTCGCGCGGGCGTGGGTGGAGTTCCCCGATCCGGCCGACGACGAGCAGGTCTTCCGCTGTGATCTGACCTGGCTGACCTCCCGGTGGAGCTGCGTCTTCGGCAGCGGCTGCCAGGGCATCCAGGCCGGCCGCGCGGACGACGGGTGCTGCACGCTGGGCGCGCACTTCTCCGACGAGGACGACGAGAAGCGGGTCGCGGGGCATGTGGCGAGGCTCACCCCGGACATCTGGCAGCACCACGACGAGGGCCGGGCGCACGGCTGGGTCTCCGAGGACGAGGACGGCGACCGCCAGACCCGCCCCTTCGAGGGCTCGTGCGTCTTCCAGAACCGGCCCGGCTTCGCCGGTGGCGCGGGCTGCTCGCTGCACATCCTCGCCCTGCGGGAGGGCCGCGAGCCCCTGGAGACCAAGCCGGACGTCTGCTGGCAGCTTCCGGTCCGCCGCACCTACGACTGGATCGACCGGCCGGACGACACGCGTGTGCTCCAGGTGTCGATCGGCGAGTACGACCGCCGTGGCTGGGGTCCGGGCGGCCACGACCTGCACTGGTGGTGCACCTCGGCGACCTCGGCGCACGGCGCGGGCGACCCGGTGTACGTCTCCTACCGCCCCGAACTGGTCGAGCTGATGGGCAAGGCCGGCTACGACCGCCTGGCCGAACTCTGCGAGGAGCGCCTGTCCGCCCAACTCCCGCTGCTGGCACCGCATCCGGCGGATCCGGCCGGATAGTCGGCCATCGGCCGTCAGCCATGGGCAGCACGGTTGTCCGCTTGCTACGGCGTCCCTACGGCTTGCTACGGCGACCACGAACTCGTGCCGGCGCCGGGGGGCGGTGCCGAGGTGGGCGTGGCGGTGGGGGGCGGGGCGGTCGGGGTGGGGGCGGGTGACGTGGGCGGCTCGGTGGGGGCGCTGGGCGTCGGACCCGGGCCGGAGGGGTGCGGGTGGCCGGGTCCGGGGTGGCCGCCTTGGTCCGGAGGGGCGGGGTCCGGGGGGCGGGGCGGGGCGGAGGGGGCCGCTGATCCCGTGGGGTCGGTCGCGGTGCCGTAGCCCTGGATCGAGACGACGGCACCGGCGGGGGCGAGGGCCACGCGCGCGGTCCAGTGGCCCACGGGCTCGCGCAGGGGGTCGACGTACACCTTGATCGTGAACGAGTCGCCGGGGGCGAGGGTTCCCGAGGACCGGCTGAGGTAGAGCCAGGGTGCCGTGGTCGTCGCGGACCAGCTGACCGGCGCGGAGCCGGACGCGGTGAGGCTGACGACGGTGGTGTCGCCGCTGTTGGCGGCCGACAGCGCGAGGTGGCCCGGGCCCTTCCTCCCGGCGCCCGTCACGCTGACGACCTCCACGGAGACGTCGGGCCGGCCGCCCTTGCCGTCGCCGGTCCCGGGCGAGGTGCCGGCGTCGCCCGCGTTCCGGTGGCCGCCCGCCGGCGCGCCGTTCGGGCCGTCGGGGCCGGCGGTGCTGCCGGTGCCGTGCGCCTCGCTCGCGGTGGCGGTCCGGGCGTCGACGCCCTCGCCGGTGGGCGTGCTCCGGTAGGCGGCCCACAGGGCGAGCACGGGCGCGGCCACGACGGTGGCGACGACGGTCGTCGTGACGGCACGCGCGCGTAGCCGGTCCCGGCGGGCGGCGCTGTCCTTGGGGTCCATCGGGAAACCCCGCCGGTCGAAGCGCGGAGCGGCGCCCCGCGCGCGCGGGAGGTGCGCCAGGGTGGCGTGCAGGGTGGCGCGGGGAGCTTCCAGGACGGGCAGTTCGGCGGGCGTGACACTCGCGCCGGGCCACCGCCCGGGCACCGCGCGCTCGGCCGTACGGCGGCAGAGCGGGCAGTCGTCGACGTGCCGGACCAGCTCGCGGCGCAGGGCGGTACCGAGCACGAACTGGTGGTCGCCGACGAGGCGCGCGACGCTCGGGCAGGTGCCGGTCTCCACGACGGCGAGCGCCGCGCGGGTCCGCTCGACCTCGCAGGCGGCGGAGGCCAGCAGGTCACGAGTGGCGGCGAGGTCCATGCCGAGGACGGCGGCGACCTCGGGGGCGGCCAGCCCGTGCCGTACGGCGAGTTCGAGCGCCTCGCGCTGTTCCGGGGCGGTGCCGGCCGCCTCCGGCCAGGCCAGCAGGGCGAGTTCGCGCCGCCGCCGCTCCAACGCCTCCTCGCGGACGGCCGGTTCCGCGGAGCACTCCGCGCCGTCCCGCGCCCCGCTCTCCCGCACCCGGCCCAACCGCGTCGCGGAGGCCGCGCCCGCTCGGCCCGCCCGGCCTTCACGGCCCGCCCGGCCTCCACGGCCCGCCGCGTGGGTGCCCTGACGTTTCTGCTCCGTCTCGGTGAGCCTGCGCAGACATTCCCAACGGGCCAGTGCGTACAGCCACGCCCGGTACTGACCCGATGATTCGGGACCGCGCGCTCCGCGCCGCTCGGCCAGTGCGAGCACCTCGCCCAGGGCGGCCGTCGCCGTGTCGTGGTCGCACAGGACGGAGAGACAGTAGGTGAACAGGCCGTCCAGATACGGCTCGTAGCGCGCGGGCGTGCGCTGCGCGAGCGTGCGTGCCGCCGCGAGGTCGCGGGCCTCCCGGTACGCCCGGTGTGCGCCGGTGGTTCGGGCCGGGGTCTCCGGGCTGCTGCTCATCACTCGTGCGACCGTAGGCGGCGGGTAGGGGCCCCTTCTCGCGCCTTGAGCACTTTTAATCCGTACGGGTGAAACGATCCCTCATAAGGGGACAGAAACCTGACGCCCGATGACTCGTTAGTGAGGGGCCGCGGCCCGGTCCGGTGCCGTGCGGCGATGTCAGTGGCCTCGGCTACGGTCTTCTCCATGGCCACCCGTACGAAGACCGCAAAGGACCGCCCGTCCTACCGCTGCACGGAATGCGGCTGGCAGGCGGCCAAGTGGCTCGGCCGCTGCCCCGAGTGCCAGGCGTGGGGGACCGTCGAGGAGTACGGCACGCCCGCCGTGCGGACGACGGCACCGGGCCGCGTGACCACCTCCGCGCTGCCGATCGGCCAGGTGGACGGGCGGCAGGCCACGGCCCGCTCGACCGGTGTGCCCGAGCTGGACCGGGTGCTGGGCGGCGGCCTGGTCCCCGGAGCCGTCGTCCTGCTCGCGGGCGAGCCGGGTGTGGGCAAGTCCACGCTCCTCCTCGACGTGGCGGCCAAGGCGTCGAGCGACGAGCACCGCACGCTCTACGTCACCGGCGAGGAGTCGGCGAGCCAGGTCCGGCTGCGCGCCGACCGCATCGGCGCCGTCGCCGACGATCTGTACCTCGCCGCCGAGACCGATCTGGCCGCCGTCCTGGGCCACTTGGACGCCGTCAAGCCGTCGCTGCTGATCGTCGACTCGGTGCAGACGGTGGCCTCCCCGGAGATCGACGGCGCACCCGGCGGCATGGCCCAGGTCCGCGAGGTGGCCGGCGCCCTGATCCGCGCCTCCAAGGAGCGCGGCATGTCCACCCTGCTCGTCGGCCATGTCACCAAGGACGGGGCGATCGCCGGCCCCCGCCTCCTGGAACACCTGGTGGACGTCGTCCTCTCCTTCGAGGGCGACCGCCACGCCCGCCTGCGTCTGGTACGGGGCGTCAAGAACCGTTACGGGGCGACCGACGAGGTCGGCTGCTTCGAGCTGCACGACGAGGGCATCACCGGTCTGACCGACCCCAGCGGGCTCTTCCTGACCCGCCGGGCCGAGCCGGTCCCCGGCACCTGTCTGACCGTCACCCTGGAGGGCCGCCGCCCGCTGGTCGCCGAGGTCCAGGCGCTCACGGTGGACTCGCAGATTCCCTCCCCCCGCCGCACCACCTCGGGCCTGGAGACCTCCCGGGTGTCGATGATGCTCGCGGTCCTGGAGCAGCGCGGCCGGATCAGCGCCCTGGGCAAGCGGGACATCTACTCCGCGACGGTCGGCGGGGTGAAGCTCTCCGAGCCGGCCGCCGACCTGGCGATCGCCCTGGCGCTGGCCTCCGCCGCGAGCGACACCCCCCTGCCCAAGAACCTGGTCGCGATCGGCGAAGTGGGCCTCGCGGGCGAGGTCAGACGGGTCACCGGCGTGCAGCGCAGGCTCTCCGAAGCACACCGTCTGGGCTTCACGCACGCGCTCGTGCCGGGCGACCCCGGCAAGGTCCCGGCCGGTATGAAGGTGCTGGAAGTGGCGGACATAGGGGAGGCTCTGCGAGTCCTTCCGCGCTCCCGTCGCCGAGAGGCCCCACGGGAGGAGGAGGACCGCCGGTAGACTTTGCGCAGGTCTCGGCCGTCCGTACGAACCGAGTGTGCGAAACGGATGCGCCCCCAACCTGCGACCGGAGGAGTGCAGTGGCAGCCAACGACCGGGCGTCAGCCCCCGGAAAGTCCGGCGGGAGCTCCGGTGCCGAGGGCGTCATGCGCGCCTCACTCAGCGCCGTGGCACCCGGTACCCCCCTGCGCGACGGACTGGAGCGCATTCTCCGCGGCAACACGGGCGGCCTCATCGTGCTCGGCTCCGACAAGACCGTGGAAGCCATGTGTACGGGCGGGTTCGTCCTGGACGTGGAGTTCACCGCCACCCGGCTGCGCGAACTGTGCAAGCTCGACGGCGGCATCGTGGTCTCGTCCGACCTCTCGAAGATCCTGCGCGCCGGCGTCCAGCTGGTCCCGGACCCGAACATCCCCACCGAGGAGACCGGCACCCGGCACCGCACGGCGGACCGGGTCAGCAAGCAGGTCCACTTCCCGGTCATCTCCGTCTCCCAGTCGATGCGCCTGATCGCGCTCTACGTCGACGGCCAGCGCCGCGTCCTGGAGGACTCGGCGGCGATCCTGTCCCGCGCCAACCAGGCCTTGGCGACACTGGAGCGCTACAAGCTCCGCCTGGACGAGGTCGCGGGCACGTTGTCGGCCCTGGAGATCGAGGACCTGGTCACCGTCCGGGACGTCTGCGCGGTGGCGCAGCGCCTGGAGATGGTGCGCCGCATCGCCACGGAGATCGCCGAATACGTCGTGGAGTTGGGCACGGACGGACGGCTTCTCGCCCTCCAGCTGGACGAGTTGATCGCCGGAGTGGAGCCGGAACGCGAACTGGTCGTCCGCGACTACGTGCCCGAGCCCACCGCGAAGCGCTCCCGCACGGTCGACGTGGCCCTCACCGAACTCAACGCCCTCGCCCACGCCGAACTCCTCGAAATGCCCACGGTGGCAAGGGCGTTGGGCTACACCGGCTCGCCCGAGACGCTCGACTCCGCGGTCTCGCCCCGAGGTTTCCGTCTGCTGGCCAAGGTCCCGCGGCTGCCCGGCGCGATCATCGACCGCCTGGTCGAGCACTTCGGCGGCCTCCAGAAACTCCTGGCCGCGAGCGTCGACGACCTCCAGACGGTCGACGGCGTGGGAGAGGCCAGAGCCCGCAGCGTACGAGAGGGTCTCTCGCGTCTCGCGGAGTCGTCCATCCTGGAGCGCTACGTGTGACAGCGGGCCGGCGACGGCGCCCGACCACTCAGGCGCTCAGCCGTTCCTCCGCGGAGTCGCCCGGGTCGTCACGCGCTCAGTCGCTCTTCAGCACGAAGGACGTCTGCACCCTGGCGAAGCCCGGGGCCTTGGCCTCCACCAGGTAGGTCCCGGCCCCGGCCGATCCGGCCGGCGGCGTGGCGCACTCCGGTGCACTCGGCTTGCGGTTCCACTCGACGGTGTAGGTCACGCCGCTCCCCGCCGACACCCGGTAGAAGACGCTCCCCGCGCTCTTGGGACAGTCCGCGGAGGACCAGTAATTGTCACTGCTCCCCGCCTGAGTGATCGTCAACTCGGCGCTTCCGGGCCCGAGATCGACCTTGCAGTCACTCCCCGAGGAGTTCTTCGCGACCAGTTGGAAGGTGGGGGTCTGATCGGGCGAGTAGCTGTTGTGCACGCTCTTCAACGTCAACCGGACTGCACCGGACGTGCAGTTGGGCAACGCGGAGTCGGCGGGAACGGTGGTCCCCGTACTACCGGTGCTCCCCGTGCTTCCCGTGCCGCCTGTGCCTCCCGCACCCGCTCCGCCGCCACTGCCGCCCGCGGCACCGGCGGTCCCGCCGGCCGACCCCGTGCTCCCCGAAGAGGGGTCCCCGGAACCGGACCCGCCGGAGCTCCCGCTCCCGGTGCCCGTACCGCCGCCGTCCGACCCGCCCCGCCCGCCCGGGTGTTGGCTGATGGCGGGCCCCGACCCGGACGGACCCGGAGTGATCGAGGGCGCGGGATTCTTCCCGTCGGAGCCGTCCGCGCCGTTCTTGCCTCCACCACCGCCCGAGGTGACGATCCAGGTGATCAGCAGCGCCATCAAGGCGACCACGGACACCATGAAGACCCTCCGTCGCCAGTAGATGGAGGAGGGAAGCGGCCCGACCGGATTGCGCAGTGATCCCACGGCGCAAACTGTACGAGAGATCGACGCGCGACCTGGCCCCACCCGCCGCCTCAGCCCCAATTTTTCCGGATCATCATTCCGCAACGCCCGCACACCGGTGGGCCGATGACCCGCCCACCGCACAGAACGGGCAACACACACCAGACACCGGCCACTTGTGCGCACCACGCCGAGGACGCAGACCGCCCCGCCCCCGCCCCGTCAACATCCACACACCGGCCACCGGCCACCGCACGCGGGCCACCGCGGCACCCCGGCACCCCGGCACCCCGGCACCCCGGCACCCCGGCACCCCGGCACCGGACAGTCGCGCACCGCGCGGACGACGTAGACCACCCGACGCCGCCCCGCACCCCACCGCGCCGCGGCACCGGCGGTCCCGCCGGCCGACCCCGTACTCCCCGCGCCCCGCGCCCCCCGCGTCGAATCCGGTGGGCGAACCACCTCGCGGTCGCGCCCGTCGGTGCCGTCCCGCATGGCAGGATCGGGAGCGCCATGACTGCGCCCACGAAGCCCTCACAGACCAGCCCGGCCGACGCGGACCAGGCCGCCGCCGACCGTGGTCCCGCCCTGCACGCCCCCGTCATCGACTGGTTCGACGACAACGCCCGCGACCTTCCCTGGCGCCGCCCGGACGCCGGCCCCTGGGCCGTGATGGTCAGCGAGTTCATGCTCCAGCAGACCCCGGTCAACCGCGTCCTGCCCGTCTACGAGCAGTGGCTCGCCCACTGGCCCCGGCCGGCCGACCTCGCCAAGGACGCCCCCGGCGAGGCCGTCCGCGCCTGGGGCCGTCTCGGCTACCCCCGCCGAGCCCTGCGCCTGCACGGCGCCGCCGTCGCCATAACGGAACGGCACGGCGGTGACGTACCCACCGACCACGCGCAGCTCCTCGCGCTGCCCGGCATCGGCGAGTACACCGCCGCCGCGGTCGCGTCGTTCGCCTACGGCCGCCGCCACCCGGTCCTGGACACCAACGTCCGCCGGGTCTTCGCACGGGCCGTGACCGGCGTCCGGTACCCGCCGAACGCCACCACCGCGGCGGAGCGGAAGCTGGCCCGCGCCCTGCTCCCGGCGGACGAGCCGACCGCCGCGCGCTGGGCCGCCGCGTCCATGGAACTCGGCGCGCTCGTCTGCACGGCGAAGAACGAGAACTGCCACCGCTGTCCCATCGCCGCCCAGTGCGCCTGGCACCTCGCGGGCAAGCCCGAGCACGAGGGGCCGCCCCGCCGGGGCCAGACGTACGCGGGCACGGACCGGCAGGTGCGCGGCAAGCTCCTCGCCGTACTCCGCGAGGCGCACACCCCCGTGCCGCGGTCGGCTCTGGACCGGGTGTGGCACGAGCCGGTCCAGCGAGCCCGCGCGCTGGACGGACTGGTCGCCGACGGTCTGGTGGAACCGCTCGCCGGCAACCTCTACCGCCTGCCGTCGGCCCGGCCCGTACAGCCCGGAGCGGCGTCCTGACGCTCAGTCATTTCACAGCCCGTCACCCGTCCGCACAGCCCGCGCCCAGCCTCCGTCACACTTCCCCACCCGCCAAACCACCCCGTACGCGTACCAATAGCCCCTCCCCCTTACCCCTCACCTACTTCCGTTACACAACCGACGGACAGCCGAGCGCATCCCGAAGGCTCTCTCGGACAACGCCGTGACAACCCCTCCGTAGCTTCATCCGTGTGCCGCTGGACCGAGCGGCGCGCAGTGACGGACAACCGGCAGCAGGCGGGTCGGAAACGGGGATGGAGGCGGTTGATCATGGCGCAGGACGAGGTGCTCGAATTCGAGGAGTACGTCCGCACCCGGCAGGACGCGCTGTTGCGCAGCGCCCGCCGGCTCGTACCGGACCCGGTCGACGCCCAGGACCTGCTCCAGACGGCGCTGGTACGGACGTACGGCCGCTGGGACGGCATCGCCGACAAGCGCCTCGCCGACGCCTACCTGCGCCGCGTCATGATCAACACGCGTACCGAGTGGTGGCGCGCCCGCAAGCTGGAGGAGGTCCCCACCGAGCAGCTGCCGGACGCGAGCGTGGACGACTCCACCGAGCAGCACGCGGACCGCGCCCTTCTTATGGACATCATGAAAGTTCTCGCACCGAAGCAGCGCAGTGTCGTCGTGCTGCGACACTGGGAGCAGATGTCCACGGAGGAGACGGCCGCCGCCCTCGGCATGTCGGCCGGTACGGTCAAGAGCACGCTGCACCGGGCGCTCGCCCGGCTCCGGGAGGAGCTGGAGGCCCGCGACCTGGACGCACGCGCGCTGGAGCGTGAGGAGCGGGAGCGTTGCGCGGCGTAACCGGCGCGGGGCCCTCGGTGGTCCGGGGGACCTTCCAGGCGGCGTTCGCGGTGGTGGCCGTGCTCGCCGCCCTCGGCCTGCTGGCGGCCGGCTGTGCCACCGGCGGCACCGGGGCGCGTGACGAGGGGCCCGCGCGCGCCGACACGGTGGCGGGCGCGGCGGCCGCCCCGTCGCCGGCTTCCTCGGGCGGCTCGGGCGCCATCGGCGCGTTCGAGGCGGTCAAGCTCGTCAAGGACGACCCCAAGGTCTCGGCCGCGGTCAAGCGGGAGCTGAAGCCGTGCGTCGCCGACGAGTACCCGGTCGACGTGTCCTACGGCACTCTCACCGGCGGCCCGGTCGACGACGTCGTCGTGAACGTGATGACGTGCGGGGACGCCGTGGGCATCGGGTCGTACGTGTATCGCGATCGGAGCGGCACGTACCAGAATGTGTTCCGCGCCGAGGAACCCCCGGTCTACGCGGAGATCGACCGCGGTGACCTGGTCGTCACCAAGCAGGTGTACGAGAAGGGCGACCCGGTGTCGAGCCCGTCGGGCGAGAACGTGATCACGTACAGCTGGACGGCGGGCCGCTTCACCGAGGAGTACACGACGCACAACGAGTACAGCAACGCGGTCGGCGGCGACGCGACGGCGCTGCCCGGCCACTGAGGCCGCGACCGGGCAGCCGTACGGACGCCCCCGACCGCTCGCGGACCGGCGGCGCACCCGGCCGGAAACCGTGAACCGATCACCGGCCCGGAACCGATGTACCAGTGAACGCGCGAGCCCGCTTGCGCGTCCACTCGAAGTGGCACGTCCACTCGGCGTGACGCGCGAACGACCCACACAAGGACTGAGAGCACCGGGATGGCAGACCAGACCCACGTCCTGTTCGTCGAGGACGACGACGTCATCCGCGAGGCCACCCAGCTCGCCCTGGAGCGGGACGGCTTCGCGGTCACGGCGATGCCCGACGGGCTGTCGGGCCTCGAGGCGTTCCGCGCGGACCGCCCCGACATCGCGCTGCTCGACGTGATGGTCCCGGGCCTGGACGGCGTCAGCCTGTGCCGCCGGATCCGCGACGACTCGACCGTCCCGGTGATCATGCTGTCGGCGCGCGCCGACTCCATCGACGTCGTCCTCGGCCTGGAGGCGGGCGCCGACGACTACGTCACCAAGCCGTTCGACGGCGCCGTCCTGGTCGCCCGGATCCGCGCCGTGCTGCGGCGCTTCGGGCACGCGAGCGGCGGCGACCGGTCGGAGGAGGCCGCCGCCCCCGTCGACGGCGGCCCGCTCACCTTCGGCGACCTGGAGATCGACACCGAGGGCATGGAGGTGCGCCGGGCCGGAGCGCCGGTGGCGCTGACCCCGACCGAGATGCGGCTGCTGCTGGAGTTCTCCTCGGCGCCGGGCACGGTCCTCTCCCGCGACAAGCTCCTGGAGCGGGTGTGGGACTACGGCTGGGGCGGCGACACCCGGGTCGTGGACGTCCATGTGCAGCGACTGCGTACCAAGATCGGCCAGGACCGTATCGAGACGGTCCGCGGCTTCGGCTACAAGTTGAAGGCCTGAGCGGGGTTATGCGGGGGTACTTTCGGCAGCTGGTCCCGGCCCGGATGGAACAGACGGGCATCCGCACCGGCGTGAGATGGAAGCTCAGCGCGGCCATCGCCCTGGTCGGCGCCCTGGTGGCGATCGCGCTGAGCCTGGTCGTGCACAACGCCGCCCGGGTCTCGATGCTGGACAACTCGCGCGACCTCGCGGTGGAGCGCGTCCAGATCGCCCAGCGCAACTACACCCTGTCCGGACGGCCGAACTTCCCCAACATCAACATCGACGACCCCAGGCTCCCGGCGGCCCTGCGGGAGAAGGTCGAGGCGGGCCGGATGGCGACGTACGTCACCGACCGGCCGCACGGCATACCGGACATCTGGGCCGCCGTACCGCTCAAGGACGGTCATGTGCTCTCCCTGCACACCGGGTTCACCGACCGCAGCACGGACATCCTGAAGGACCTCGACCAGGCGCTGGTGATCGGGTCCATCGCGGCCGTCCTCGGCGGCAGCGCGCTGGGTGTGCTGATCGGCGGCCAGTTGTCGCGCCGGCTGCGCAAGGCGGCCGCAGCGGCGAACCAGGTCGCCAAGGGCGAGACGGACGTACGGGTGCGGGACGCGATCGGCGGGGTGGTACGGGACGAGACCGACGACCTGGCGCGCGCGGTGGACGCGATGACCGACGCGCTCCAGCAGCGTCTTGAGGCGGAACGGCGGGTCACCGCCGACATCGCGCACGAGCTGCGCACCCCGGTGACGGGCCTGCTGACGGCGGCCGAGCTGCTGCCGCCGGGCCGTCCGACGGAGCTGGTCCTGGACCGCGCGAAGGCGATGCGCACCCTCGTCGAGGACGTGCTGGAGGTCGCCCGGCTCGACGGCGCCTCCGAGCGGGCGGAGTTGCAGGACATCATGCTGGGCGACTTCGTGAGCCGCCGGGTGGCGGCGAAGGACCCGGACGCCGTGGTGCACGTGGTGCACGAGTCGGAGGTCACCACCGACCCGCGCCGGCTGGAGCGGGTGCTGTTCAACCTGCTGGCCAACGCGGCCCGGCACGGCAGGCCGCCGATCGAGGTCTCGGTCGAGGGCCGGGTCATCCGGGTGCGGGACCACGGTCCCGGCTTCCCCGAGGAACTTCTCGCGGAGGGCCCGAGCCGTTTCCGTACCGGTAGCAAGGACCGCGCGGGCCACGGCCACGGGCTCGGTCTGACCATCGCGGCCGGCCAGGCCCGGGTGCTGGGCGCCCGTCTGACCTTCCGCAACGTACGGCCGGCCGGCGCCCCGGAGCACATCCCGGCGGAGGGCGCGGTCGCCGTCCTGTGGCTGCCGGAACACGCGCCGACGAGCACGGGCAGCTATCCGATGCTGCCGTAGCTGACGTACCTGCCGTCACTGCCGTAGCCGCCGGGCGTTCAAGCAGTTGCCGCCGGGCGGTCCGGCGGCGGTGCGGGCAGGGTGCGCCGGGCGTGAAGAAGGCCCCCGGGGCGGACACCCGCCGGGGGCCTTCGGCTCACTGTCGCCGCACTGTGCGGCGCGCGAGGTCAGACGGTCTCGGTCACCGGCGTACCCGACACCGGCTCCGTCTCGGCGTCACCCGCGCCCGGGGCGTCCTCCGGCTTCGGCCCCGCTCCCTTCAGCGGCACCTCCTTGACGAAGACCGCCGCGATCAGGGCGGCGATCGCCACCACGGAACCCAGCAGGAAGGCCGAGTGCGTACCGGCCGACACCGCGTGCTGGTAGGCCTCGCGGGCCGCCGCCGGCAGCTTGGCCAGGCTCGCCGCGTCCAGCTGGGCGGACTGCTCGGTCATCTTGGAGCCCAGCGCGCCGGCCCGCTCGGCCATGACGTCCTGGACCCGGTGGTTGAACAGGGCGCCCATGATGGCGACACCGAAGGAGGAGCCGAGCGTCCGGAACAGGGTGGTCGTCGAGGAGGCGACGCCCATGTCCTTCATCTGCACGCTGTTCTGCGCCACCAGCATGGTGATCTGCATCAGGCAGCCCATGCCGAGACCGACGACGGCCATGAAGACACCGGACATGAACCGGGTCGTACCGGTGTCCATGGTCGACAGCAGGTACAGACCGACGATCATCAGCACACTGCCGGCCAGCGGGAACACCTTGTAGCGGCCGGTGTTGGTGGTCACCCGGCCGGCCACCATCGAGGTCACCAGCATCGCGCCGAGCATCGGCAGGAGCAGCAGACCCGAGTTGGTCGCGGACGCGCCCTGCACCGACTGCTGGTAGAGCGGCAGGAAGAGCGTTGCGCCGAACATCACGAAGCCGGTGATGAAGCCGATGATCGACATCAGGGTGAAGTTGCGGTTGCGGAAGATGTGCAGCGGTACGACCGGTTCGGCGGCCCTGGTCTGCCAGAAGACGAACCCGACGAGCGCGGCGACGCCGATCCCGATCAGCTCCATGATCCGCGCCGACGACCAGGCGTACTGCGAGCCGCCCCACGTGGTGACGAGCACGATGGAGGTGATGCCGAGGGTCAGCAGTCCGGCGCCGAGGTAGTCGATCCGCGCCTCGGACCGCTTCTTCGGCAGGTGCAGTACGACACTGATCGCGGCGAGCGCGATCACGCCGAGCGGCAGGTTGATGTAGAAGGACCAGCGCCAGCCCCAGTTGTCCGTGATGGTGCCGCCGACCAGCGGTCCGCCGATCATCGCGAGCGCCATGACGCCGGCCATCATGCCCTGGTACTTGCCCCGCTCACGCGGCGGGATCAGATCGCCGATGATCGCCATGACGCCGACCATCAGACCGCCGGCGCCGAGGCCCTGGATGGCCCGGAAGCCGATCAGCTGTCCCATGTTCTGCGCCATGCCGCTCAGCGCGGAACCGGCCAGGAAGATCACGATCGAGGTCATGAAGGCGCCCTTGCGCCCGTACATGTCGCCGAGCTTGCCCCACAGCGGGGTCGAGCTGGCGGTCGCGAGCGTGTACGCGGTCACGACCCAGGAGAGGTGCTCCAGGCCGCCCAGCTCCCCGACGATCGTCGGCATCGCCGTGCCCACGATCATGTTGTCCAGCATCGCGAGCATCATCGTGATCATCAGCGCGAGCAGGACGACCCGCACGCTCCTGGGCTGCTTGCCGGTGTCCCCCGGCCCGGTGTCGACCGTCTGTGTGTCCGCCATGGTTCCCACTCCCCTAGTACTGCCTCCGGCCGGCTACTTACTTGCCGACCGGCTAGTTGACTACACTAGGGAAAGTAGACCCGTAACTAGCCGGGCGTCAAGTAAGTTTGCTTGAGCGTGAGACGAATGGGCGGCACCATGGACGGCACCAAGCGGCAACGCCGCGGAGACACCCGTCAGCGCATCCAGGACGTGGCGCTCGAACTCTTCGCCGGACAGGGCTACGAGAAGACCTCGCTGCGCGAGATCGCCGAGCATCTGGACGTCACCAAGGCGGCGCTCTACTACCACTTCAAGACCAAGGAAGAGATCCTCGTCAGCGCCTTCGACGACCTGACGCAGCCGATCGAGGACCTGATCGAGTGGGGCAGGGACCAGCCTCACACCCTGGAGACCAAGCAGGAGATCGTCCGCCGCTACAGCGACTGCCTGGCCGGCGCCAGCCCGCTCTTCCGCTTCATGCAGGAGAACCAGGCGACGGTACGGGAACTGCGCATCGGCGAGCGGTTCAAGGACCGTATGCGCGGACTGCGTGAGATCGTCATCGACCCGGAGGCGGACCTGGTCGCCCAGGTCCGCTGCGTCAGCGCGATCTTCACCCTGCACGCCGGGATGTTCGCCGTCCAGGAGCTGGAGGGCGAGACCGAGGAGAAGCGCAAGGCGGTCCTGGAGGTCGCGACCGACCTGATCACCCAGGCCCACGCGTCCAGCAGGGCGTCCTAGACCACGGACGCCAGGGTCAGACCGTCACGCCCTTGGCGTGCAGGAAGGCGACCGGGTCGATGGCCGAGCCGTAGTTCGGGGTCGTACGGATCTCGAAGTGCAGGTGCGGTCCGGTGGAGTTGCCGGTGCTGCCCGACAGGGCGATGTGCTGGCCGGTGCCGACGACCTGGCCGACCTGGACGTCGATGCGCGAGAGGTGGGCGTACTGCGAGTAGGTGCCGTTGGCGTGCTTGATGACTATGGCGTTGCCGTACGCCGGGCCGTCACCGGCGCCGTTCGGGCCGGCCTTGACGACGGTCCCGCCGTGCGCGGCGGCGACCGGGGTCCCGCTGGGTACGGCGAAGTCCTGGCCACTGTGGGTGGACTGCCACCTGCTGCCCGCCTGGTTGAACTTCGCGGACAGGGTGTACTTCTTCACCGGGTCGACCCAGGAAGCGGCCTTCTTGGCGACGGCGGCCTTCTTGGCGGCGGCCTTCACGGCCTGGGCGGTCTTCGCGGTCTTCGCGGTCTTCGCCGCCTTCGCCTGGGCGGCGGCCTGCGCCTGCACGGCGGTGGCCGCGCTGCTCGCCGACGTGGCGTCGGCAGCGGTCGCGACCCCGGCACCCAGCGCGACGGACACTCCCAGTCCGGCGGCCAGGACGGCGGCGCGGGTGCGGAGCGGAGACGTACGGGAGGAGCGGGACGGGACGCGCTGGAACATCTGAACCTCACGAGGACGGGGACAAGGGGAACCACCCGGCGCAACTGCTGACCGCCGGATGGCACACCCCTTGGTAACTCCTGAACCCCTTTTCGCCCAAAACGCCCATCTACTGCCAAACTTAGTATCAAGTCGCAAAACTTCGGCCTTCTTGACAGGGCACGCATACCGCTCAAAGGCCTTGAGTCCAGGCGATTTTCCTGCCGTTATCGCCGCCCATCAACCGGTCTGTCCGGTTTTGACGGGCCCCTAACCGCGCTAGTACCGGCTCCGTCGGCTGTGCGGCTTGTCACCGGGCGCCGGGATCTCGTACCGACGGCTCCGCGGCGGATGGTGACGCAGGTCTCGCCCGCCCCACCGTCCAGTCACCCGCCGGTTCGCCGCCCGGCGGCTCCCGCCCAGCGACGCTGCCCCAGGACATCGGCAGCGCACCCGCGCGAGAGGACTCGCGACAACTGGCCGTCGTGGTCCGGGAGTTCGCAGGTCTTCTCCCTGCCGTACCCGCAGCGCGCCAACGATCACCGCGAACATCGGCCACAGCGCCACCGACCTGTCCGGCGGCCACTCCGAGGAGACCTACGAACTCCCGGACTCCCGGACTCCCGGACTACGACGGCCGGTTGTCGCGTAGGCGGGCGGGGCTCCCCCGTTCTCACGAAGACGCCCGCGCGCTCTCGCGAACGCCGAAGGGGCCGTCACGGAACCGAAGTTCCGTGACGGCCCCTTGGCCAGGCGCGCCCTTGCGGGCTACGCCTCCTTGCTCAGGTTGGGACCGGCGCCGCCGGCCGCCTGCTCGATCGGCGGGACGTCGGGCAGAGCCGACTTCTCCTCGCCGCGGAAGGTGAAGGCCTTGGTCTCGCCCTCGCCCTCCGTGTCGACGACCACGATGTGGCCGGGACGCAGCTCGCCGAAGAGGATCTTCTCGGAGAGCGTGTCCTCGATCTCGCGCTGGATCGTGCGGCGCAGCGGCCGGGCGCCCAGCACGGGGTCGTAGCCCTTCTTGGACAGCAGGTCCTTCGCGGCCTGGGAGAGCTCGATGCCCATGTCCCGGTCCTTGAGGCGCTCGTCCACCTTGCCGACCATCAGGTCGACGATCTTGAGGATGTCCTCCTGCGTGAGCTGCGGGAAGACGACCACGTCGTCGACACGGTTGAGGAACTCGGGGCGGAAGTGCTGCTTGAGCTCGTCCGAGACCTTGTTCTTCATGCGCTCGTAGTTGGACTTGGTGTCACCCGTGGCCGCGAAGCCCAGGTTGAAGCCCTTGGAGATGTCCCGGGTGCCGAGGTTGGTCGTCATGATGATGACCGTGTTCTTGAAGTCCACGACCCGGCCCTGGGAGTCGGTCAGGCGACCGTCCTCCAGGATCTGCAGCAGCGAGTTGAAGATGTCCGGGTGGGCCTTCTCGACCTCGTCGAAGAGGACGACCGAGAACGGCTTGCGGCGCACCTTCTCCGTCAGCTGACCGCCCTCCTCGTAGCCCACGTAGCCGGGGGGCGAACCGAAGAGCCGCGACACCGTGTGCTTCTCGCTGAACTCCGACATGTCGAGGGAGATCAGCGCGTCCTCGTCACCGAAGAGGAACTCGGCGAGGGCCTTGGACAGTTCGGTCTTTCCGACACCGGACGGGCCCGCGAAAATGAACGAGCCACCGGGGCGCTTCGGGTCCTTCAGACCGGCACGCGTACGGCGGATCGCCTTCGAGAGCGCCTTGACGGCGTCCTTCTGGCCGATGACCCGCTTGTGCAGCTCGTCCTCCATGCGCAGCAGACGCGAGGACTCCTCCTCGGTCAGCTTGAAGACCGGGATGCCGGTGGCGGTCGCGAGGACCTCGGCGATCAGCTCGCCGTCGACCTCGGCGACGACGTCCATGTCGCCGGCCTTCCACTCCTTCTCCCGCTTGGCCTTGGCGGCCAGGAGCTGCTTCTCCTTGTCGCGGAGGGAGGCGGCCTTCTCGAAGTCCTGCGAGTCGATCGCGGACTCCTTGTCGCGGCGGACGCCGGCGATCTTCTCGTCGAACTCGCGCAGGTCCGGCGGCGCGGTCATCCGGCGGATACGCATCCGGGAACCGGCCTCGTCGATCAGGTCGATCGCCTTGTCGGGGAGGAAGCGGTCCGAGATGTACCGGTCGGCCAGGGTGGCGGCCTGGACCAGCGCCTCGTCCGTGATGGAGACACGGTGGTGCGCCTCGTACCGGTCGCGCAGACCCTTGAGGATCTCGATGGTGTGCGGCAGGGACGGCTCGGCGACCTGGATGGGCTGGAAGCGGCGCTCGAGGGCGGCGTCCTTCTCCAGGTGCTTGCGGTACTCGTCCAGCGTGGTCGCACCGATGGTCTGCAGCTCACCGCGGGCCAGCATCGGCTTCAGGATCGAAGCGGCGTCGATGGCGCCCTCGGCGGCACCCGCACCGACCAGCGTGTGCAGCTCGTCGATGAACAGGATGATGTCGCCGCGGGTGCGGATCTCCTTGAGGACCTTCTTGAGGCGCTCCTCGAAGTCACCGCGGTAGCGGGAGCCGGCGACCAGCGCGCCGAGGTCGAGGGTGTAGAGGTGCTTGTCCTTGAGGGTCTCGGGCACCTCGCCCTTGACGATGGCCTGGGCGAGGCCCTCGACGACGGCGGTCTTGCCGACGCCGGGCTCACCGATCAGCACGGGGTTGTTCTTCGTACGGCGGGACAGCACCTGCATGACCCGCTCGATCTCCTTCTCGCGCCCGATGACCGGGTCGAGCTTGGATTCACGAGCGGCCTGAGTGAGGTTCCGGCCGAACTGGTCGAGGACCAGGGACGTCGAGGGGGTGCCCTCCGCAGGGCCGCCGGCGGTGGCGGTCTCCTTGCCCTGGTAACCCGAGAGCAGCTGGATCACCTGCTGCCGCACCCGGTTGAGGTCGGCGCCCAGCTTGACCAGGACCTGGGCGGCGACGCCCTCGCCCTCACGGATCAGGCCGAGCAGGATGTGCTCCGTGCCGATGTAGTTGTGGCCCAGCTGAAGGGCCTCGCGGAGCGACAGCTCCAGGACCTTCTTGGCACGGGGGGTGAAGGGGATGTGACCGGACGGCGCCTGCTGGCCCTGTCCGATGATCTCCTCCACCTGCTGGCGGACCGCCTCAAGCGAAATGCCGAGGCTCTCCAGGGCCTTTGCGGCGACACCCTCACCCTCGTGGATCAGGCCCAGGAGGATGTGCTCGGTGCCGATGTAGTTGTGGTTGAGCATCCGGGCTTCTTCCTGAGCCAGGACGACAACCCGCCGCGCGCGGTCGGTGAACCTCTCGAACATCGTTAATCGCTCCTCAGAGCGGTCAGGCAGTAAGGGGACGCTCCCCTCCCTGTCCTTCCGCAGCTTAGTCCCGCAAGCGGGGACCGCTCATTCCAACTGCCGACACCGGACCGAGAACCAACACTGCCTCCTGACCGCGAACGCCGACATCTGCTTCAACCCGATGGTGCGAGACGATGTTCCCGCAGGCCAGGCTGTTACCCCCGTCATCGGTACGCCGATGGCGAACGTGAGACGCCCTTTTCTGCGTGTCGCCCCCTCCCACTAGGGATTGTCTTACCCGCGGGGACTGACACTCCATGCCGTGCGCACCCGTTCCCTCCGCTACGGGCGAACAAGCCGCCGCCGCAATGGGCTCCCGGAGACTCCCGCATTGGTCACCGCGCGCAATCGGGCGAGTACGCAACGTAACTCCGGTGCCTTTCCGGCCGTTTCGCAGGGCATGGCCGGCACCGTTTCCTCAGTCACCTCGGTTCCCCTCCCCCCTCGTCCGTCCGGTTCCGCCGGAGACGCCCGGCGGTGGTATGAGAACGAACTGGGGTGGCCGACCGTGCCCGGAGAACCGTTGCGGCTGGTCACGGGGGTGCGGTTCGACGTCCTGGACGTGCCGGCCGAGGCGGGGCGGGCGGCGCTGACGCGGCTGGGACCCGGCTCGCCCGTGGCGGTGCGGGGCGGGCGGATGCGGCTGCTGGTCGCCGCGGGCAGCGCGGAGGAACTGCCGGGGCTGCTGCGGTGGCTGGAGTGGGGCGCGCTGGCGCTCGACGTGGTGGCACTCGGCGCGGGCGGGCGCATGACCGCGCCACCGCCCCCGCGGCTCCGGTCCGACGAAGGGCGGGAGCTTCCCCCGGGGCGCTCCCGTCCCTTGCAGGGGGCCGCCGGCTGGCTGCGGCCCCCCGAGCCGGGGTGCGAGGTGGAAACCTCGCTGCCGACACTGTCGGCCATGGGGGGCCTTGGGGGCGCCCCCGATCTCGTACGACTCGTGGACACGGTGGCCGCTCATTGCCACCGGATCCGGCTGCGGCGCCTGTGCGCTCAGCCGTTGGCCTGCTCGTAGGCCTCGCGAATGGCCGCGGGAACTCGGCCGCGGTCGTTGACGTCGTGACCGTTCTCCTTGGCCCAGGCGCGGATGAGCGCGGTGTCCTGGCTGCCACCGGAAGCGGCGCGCGCCTTTCCACGGCCGCCCGCGGAACGGCCGCCGGTACGGCGCCCGCCCTTCACGTAAGGGTCGAGAAGGCCACGGAGCTTGTCCGCATTCGCGGTGGTGAGATCGATCTCGTACGTCTTGCCGTCCAGTGCGAACGTCACCGTCTCGTCCGCCTCGCCGCCGTCGAGGTCGTCGACAAGAAGGACCTGAACCTTCTGTGCCACTGGATTTCCTTTCATCGATAACTCAGGGACCCGTGGTCCGCGGCGTCCGCCGTTTCCCGTCCCCTGTTATATGCAGTACTGCAGTACGTCGGAAAGCAAACCGCTTTTGCGGGAAAAACACAAACCCCTGGGAGAGGCGGACCAGGAGACCGGCGGAAGGACCGGCCTCCTCCCCTGTCGGGAAACATGTGCGTTTCGGACATAGGGAACCGGGGCAGGGGTGCGCGACCGAATTGGGGGCGGCGATCACAGATGCAGAAGCATCCGGCTGTTGCCCAAGGTGTTCGGTTTCACCCGTTCGAGGCCGAGGAACTCCGCCACGCCCTCGTCATAGGAACGCAACAGCTCCGCGTAGACATCGGTGTCCACGGGTGTCTCACCGATCTCCACGAAGCCGTGCTTCCCGAAGAAGTCGACTTCGAAGGTGAGACAGAAAACCCGCCCGACTCCCAGCCAGCGCGCCGTGTCCAGCAACTTGGCCAGCAACTGATGTCCCACGCCGGCGCCCTTCAGACCGGGCTTCACGGCGAGAGTGCGGACTTCCGCGAGGTCTTCCCACATCACGTGCAGCGCGCCGCAGCCGACCACTTCGGCACCGGCTCCGGTCTCCCGTTCGGCCACCCAGAACTCCTGGATGTCCTCGTAAAGGGTCACGGTCGCTTTGTCGAGCAGGATACGGCCGCGGACGTACGCGTCGAGGAGTCCGCGCACCGCCGGGACATCGCCGGTCCGGGCCCGGCGTACGGTGATGGCTTTTGCGGTGACTTCGGGGTGCTCTGCTGACATGAGCGGACGCTATCGCCCGGTCTCGTCCGGTCCTGAGCCGGGGTTCTCGGCACCCACGGCGGGTTCCGGCGTTTCCGGTCCCTGGACCATGCGGACGGCGTCCCGCAGGGCATGCCGCTGTTCGTCGCTCATCATGCCGAAGAAGGCGACGAGAGCGGCGGCGGGGTTGTCGCTGTGGGACCAGGCGTCGTTCATCAGGGCGGCCGCGTACGCGGCTCGTGTGGAGACCGCCTCATATCGATAGGCCCGGCCTTCCGCCTCCCGGCGTACCCAGCCCTTCTGATGAAGATTGTCCAGAACGGTCATCACCGTGGTGTACGCGATCGTCCGTTCCCGCTGGAGGTCTTCCAGGACTTCTCGAACGGTCACCGGGCGGTTCCACTTCCACACCCGCGTCATGACCGCGTCTTCGAGTTCTCCCAATGGGCGAGGCACGCTCAGAACAATAGTGGAAACGGAACAAAAAGGGCGTACGACTCGGAAAGCACGCGTGTGCGTGCGCGAGTCGTACGCCCTGGCGGCGGTGCCGGGAGGGAAGGCTCAGGCGTCGTTCCGCGCGGGGGCCTGGCGGGCGCTCTCCGCGCGGGCGAGGGCAGCGTCGACGGCCGCGTCCTCCTTGGCCTTGTTGGCACCGCCCTGGGTCTTCACGATCACCCTGATCAGGAAGATGAAGAACGCGGCCATCACGACCGGGGGCACGAGCGCGGAGACATAGTCCATGCCGTCCAGAGTAGCCACGATCCCCGGGGCGTACGGGACGGGGTGGCTCAGCCGGCGGCGAGTTGCTGCGGGGGGTTCGTCGCGGGTGGGGCCGGTTTGCGCCGGGGGAAGACCTCGCCGGGGGTGGGAATGGGCCGGTCGGGCTTCGGGGCGTCCGGGGCGGGTCCGGGCGCGGGCCGCTCGCCGGGCTTCCCGGCGGGCCGCCGCACAGGCTCCTTGCCGTCCTCTCCGACGGCCGCCGGGCCCGCTGCCGAGAGACCCCCGGGGAGGGCCTGGAGGCGGGTTCTGGAGGCGGGGACGGTCGGGGCGGCCGCCAGGCCCCCGCGGGTGGTACCGCGCGCCAGACGGGCGCGTACGTCGTGTTCCGCGAGGGTCAGGCACCGGTCCAGGAGGGCGGCGGCGGACGGGTTGCCGCGCAGGGCGCGCAGCGCGGCCAGGTCGTCGGGGCCGGGGCGGTGGCCGGCGGCCAGCGTCTCCTCCAGGAGGGTGAGGTAGCCGGCGGCGGTGCCGGGCAGGGCGGCGCGGTACCGGGCGAGGTCGGCCACCAGGAAGGCGCGCAGCCGGGCGCCCTCGCGCACCGTCTCGTCGAGCGATCCGGCGAGCCGGAGGCAGTCCTTGACATCCTCGGCCGTGGCGGTTCGGGGCTGGAGGGCGAGGGCGAGAGCGCGGCGGAGCACACGCAGCTCCTCCGCGCCGAACGCCATGCCGCCGCGGGATCCGTATGGCGTGGGCATGCTGCGACGATACGCGCTAATCAGACAAACCCGACATAACAGTCGGGTGTGGCGCGGGGTTTTCGCCCGCGGCGGCCCTCACCGCCGGTCGGGCGCCCGTCACATCCGGGCCACGTTCCGCTCGTAGACCAGCCGGAGGCCGATCAGCGTCAGCCAGGGCTCGTGCTCGTCGATCACCGAGGACTCGCCCAGCACCATCGGAGCCAGGCCGCCGGTCGCGATCACCGTCACGTCCTCGGGTTCGTCCGCCAGCTCGCGCGTCATCCGGGTCACGACACCGTCGACCTGGCCGGCGAACCCGTAGACGATGCCCGCCTGCATCGCCTCGACGGTGTTCTTGCCGATCACGCTGCGCGGCCGGGCCACCTCGATCTTCCGCAGCTGCGCGCCCTTCACGCCGAGCGCCTCGACCGAGATCTCGATGCCCGGGGCGATGACGCCGCCGATGTACTCCCCGCGCGCGGAGACCGCGTCGAAGGTCGTCGCGGTGCCGAAGTCCACCACGATCGCCGGACCGCCGTAGAGCTCCACCGCGGCGACGGCGTTGATGATGCGGTCCGCGCCGACCTCCTTGGGGTTGTCGGTGAGGATCGGGACGCCCGTCTTGACGCCGGGCTCGACGAGGACGGCGGGCACGTCGCCGTAGTAGCGGCGGGTCACCTCGCGCAGTTCGTGCAGCACGGAGGGGACGGTCGCGCAGATGGCGATGCCGTCGATGCCGTCCCCCAGCTCCTCGCCGAGAAGCGGGTGCATGCCCATCAACCCCTGGAGCAGCACGGCCAGTTCGTCGGCGGTACGGCGGGCGTCGGTGGAGATGCGCCAGTGCTCGACGATCTCCTCGCCGTCGAAGAGACCCAGCACGGTGTGCGTGTTGCCCACGTCGATCGTGAGGAGCATGGCTACTCCGCTTCCCGGAGGTCGAGACCGATGTCCAGGATCGGCGCGGAGTGGGTCAGGGCACCCACGGCGAGGTAGTCCACCCCGGTGTCGGCGTACGCCTTCGCGGTCGCCAGGGTGAGCCGCCCCGACGCCTCCAGGAGCGCGCGGCCCGCCACGAGGGCGACGGCCTCGCCGCACTCGTCGGGCGTGAAGTTGTCCAGCAGGATCAGGTCGGCGCCCGCGTCCAGGACCTCGCGCAGCTGGTGCAGGGTGTCCACCTCGACCTCGATCGGCACGTCCGGGAACGTCTCCCGTACGGCCTCGAAGGCCTGGGCCACACCGCCGGCGGCGACCACGTGGTTGTCCTTGACCAGGGCCGCGTCCGACAGGGACATACGGTGGTTGACCCCGCCGCCGCAACGGACCGCGAACTTCTCCAGGGAGCGCAGTCCGGGCGTCGTCTTACGGGTGTCGCGCACCTTGGTCCTCGTGCCCTCCAGGACGTCCGCCCACGCGCGCGTGGCGGTCGCGACGCCGGAGAGACGGCACAGGAGGTTCAGCGCGCTGCGCTCGGCGGTCAGCAGGTCACGGGTGCGCGTGGTGACCGACAGGAGCTTCTGGCCGGCCTCCACCCGATCGCCGTCCTCCACGTGCCGCTCGACCTCGAACTCGTCGGTGCAGACCACGGAGACGACCGCCTCGGCGACCCTGAGGCCCGCCACGACGCCGGCCTCGCGCGCGGTGAAGTCGGCGGTCGCCACGGCCTCCTCGGGGATGGTCGCGACCGTCGTCACGTCCACGCCGTGGTCCAGGTCCTCCTGGATGGCCAGGTTGGCGATGTCCTCGACCTCGACGGGGTCGAGTCCGGCGTCCGCCAGCAGCTGGGCGAGCGCGGGGTCGAGACCGCACTCCAGGTAGGTCTCGTCGGTGTCCGCGCCGCAGGCGCAGCCGTCGCCGCAGCCACCGCTCGAAACGAGGGGAAGGTCGGGTGTGCTCACTTCTGTCACTGCTCCTGGGGGCGCTGGAGGGTCGGGGGGAAGTCTGCGGTGTCGGTGGTGTGTACGGCCAGCGTCCGGTCGGGATTCAGCCGTACGACGATGTGCCGGCGCCAGGCGCTGTCGTCGCGCTCGGCGTGGTCCTCGCGCCAGTGGCAGCCGCGGGTCTCCTCGCGGCGGAGGGCCGCGGTCACCAGGACGCGGGCCACGCACAGCAGGTTGGTGGCCTCCCAGGTGTCGACGCCGGGCTCCGCGGTCTTGCCGTTCTCCGCCAGGGCGTCCCGCGCGTCGGCGTGCAGCCGGTGGAGGAGTCCGGCGGCCCGGGCGAGGGAGTCCGCGGAGCGCAGGACGCCCGCGCCCTCCGTCATGATCCGCTGGATCGCGAAGCGGGCCTCCGGGGCGAGCAGCGGGTGCGCGGGCTTCCCGGGGTGTACGACGGGCTCCGGCACGCGCGCGTGCGGGGCGTCGCCGGCGGCGTCGTGGCCGGCCACGATGTCTGCGGCGATGCGCTCGGCGTAGACGAGGCCCTCCAGGAGGGAGTTGGAGGCAAGCCGGTTCGCGCCGTGCACGCCGGTGCAGGCGACCTCGCCGCACGCGTACAGGCCGGGGACGGTCGTACGGCCCCTGGAGTCGGTGCGTACGCCCCCGGAGGCGTAGTGGGCGGCCGGGGCGACCGGGACGGGCTCGGTGACCGGGTCGATGCCGTGGGCGCGGCAGGCGGCCAGGATGGTCGGGAAGCGGTGCTCCCACATGTCGGCGCCGAAGTGCCGGGCGTCGAGGAACATGTGCTCGGCGTCCTGCTCCTGCATCCGGCGCGTGATGCCCTTGGCGACGATGTCCCGGGGCGCCAGTTCGGCCAGTTCGTGCTGGCCGGTCATGAAGCGCACCCCGTCGGCGTCGACCAGGTGGGCGCCCTCGCCGCGTACCGCTTCGGAGACCAGGGGCTGCTGGCCCTCCGCGTCCGCGCCCAGGAACAGCACGGTCGGGTGGAACTGCACGAACTCCAGATCGCTGACCTCGGCGCCCGCGCGCAGGGCGAGGGCGACGCCGTCGCCGGTGGAGACGGAGGGGTTGGTGGTCGCCGAGAAGACCTGTCCCATGCCCCCGGTGGCGAGCACCACCGCCGGGGCGTGCACGGCGCCCACCCCGTCGTGCTGGCCCTCGCCCATGACGTGCAGCGTGACGCCCGCCGTACGGCCTTCGGCGTCTGTCAGCAGGTCCAGCACGAGCGCGTTCTCGACGGTGCGCAGTCCACGCGCGCGTACCGCCTCGACGAGCGCCCGGGAGATCTCGGCGCCGGTGGCGTCGCCGCCCGCGTGCGCGATCCGGCGGCGGTGGTGGCCGCCCTCGCGGGTGAGTTCCAGGCTGCCTTCGGAGGACTCGTCGAAGTGGGCGCCGGTCTCGATCAGTCGGCGTACGGCGTCCGGACCCTCGGTGACGAGAAGCCGTACGGCCTCCTCGTCGCACAGGCCCACGCCCGCGACCAGGGTGTCGTCCAGGTGCTGTTCGGGGGTGTCGCCCTCGCCCAGGGCGGCGGCGATACCGCCCTGCGCCCAGCGGGTCGAGCCGTCGTCGAGCCGCGCCTTGGTGACGACGACCGTCCGCAGACCGGCCGCCTGGCACCGCAGGGCCGCCGTCAGACCGGCCACCCCGGAGCCGACGACCACCACGTCGGCGGCGATGGACCACCCGGGGGCGGGCGCGTGCAGTCTTATGCCTGTGCTGGTCACGAGGCGGCTCCGGGGGATCCGAAAGTGAGTGGGATGTTGTCGATCAGCCGGGTCGTGCCGACCCGGGCGGCGACGGCCAGGACGGCCTCGCCGGTGAAGCCGTCCCCGATGTCGGTGAAGTCGGAGGGGTCGACCAGGGCGAGGTAGTCCAGGGCGAGCGGCGGGTCCAGCCGGGCCGCGTCGTCGAGGACCAGGCGGGCGGCGGCACGGACGGCGGCCGGGCCGCATGCGGAGGAGTGGCGCGTACCGCCCTCGGCAGGGCCGTCCGCGGGCCCGGAGTGGGACTTGGCGACGGCGTGGGCGTCGGCCGCCGCGCGGGACTCCCCGAGGGCGCTGAGCGCCTCGGCACGCGCGTGGGTGGCGGGCACTTCGAGCGCTCGCGCGCGCAACGCCTCCTGCGCCGCGTGCCGGTCCCGGCCCGCGAACAGGGCCTGGGAGAGCGCGAGCGCGGTGCGCCGCTCCCGGGGTGACAGATAGCGGTTGCGGCTGGAGAGGGCGAGACCGTCGGCCTCGCGGACGGTCGGGACGCCGGCGATCTCGACGCCGAAGTTCAGGTCGCGCACCATGCGGCGGATCAGGGCGAGTTGCTGGGCGTCCTTCTGGCCGAAGAGGGCCGTGTCGGGACGGGTGAGGTGGAGCAGTTTGCCGACGACGGTGAGCATGCCGTCGAAGTGGCCGGGGCGGGAGGCGCCCTCCAGGCGGGTGCCCATGGGGCCCGCGCTGATCCGGACCTGGGGTTCGCCGCCCGGGTAGACCTCGTCGGCGGAGGGGGCGAACACGACGTCGGCGCCCGCCAGTTGAGCAATCTTGAGGTCGGCGTCGAGGGTGCGCGGATAGCGGTCCAGGTCCTCGCCCGCGCCGAACTGGAGCGGGTTGACGAAGACGGTGACGACGACCTCACCGTCCGGTCCGGCGAGCTCGCGGGCGGTGCGGACCAGCGTGGCGTGGCCCTCGTGCAGGGCACCCATGGTCATCACCACGGCGCGACGGCCGGCACGCGTGCGTGCGTGGAGTTCGTCGGCGGTGCGCAGCAGGGTGGCGGTCATCCGGCGGCTCCTTCGGTGCCGTTGGCGAGTACGCCCAGGAGGTCCTCGGCGAGTTCCGGCTTGAGCAGACCGTGCGCCAGGGCACGGTCCGCGGTCGCCCGCGCCATCGCCACATAGCCGGCGACGGCCTGCGGGGCGTGCTGACGCAGCTCGGCGATGTGCGCGGCCACCGTGCCGGCATCGCCGCGCGCGACCGGGCCGGTGAGGGCCGCGTCGCCGGAGCGCAGGGCGTTGTCCAGGGCGGCGCCCAGCAGGGGGCCGAGCATCCGGTCGGGGGCCTCCACGCCGGCCGTGCGCAGCAGCTCCATGGACTGGGCGACCAGCGTCACCAGGTGGTTGGCGCCCAGCGCGAGGGCCGCGTGGTAGAGCGGGCGGCTCTCCTCGGCGATCCACTCGGGCTCGCCGCCCATCTCGATCACGAGGGCCTCGGCGGCCAGCCGCAGCTCGTCCGGCGCGGTGACCCCGAAGGAACACCCGGCGAGCCGCTGCACGTCGACCGGGGTGCCCGTGAAGGTCATCGCGGGGTGCAGGGCCAGCGGCAGCCCGCCCGCGCGCAGGGCCGGGTCGAGGACCTTCGCGCCGTACCGCCCGGAGGTGTGGGCGAGGAGCTGTCCCGGCCGTACGGCCCCGGTGTCGGCGAGGCCCTCCACCAGGGCGGGCAGGGTGTCGTCGGGGACGGTGAGCAGCACCAGGTCGGCACGCTCCAGGACCTGGGCCGGGGTGACGAGCGGCACGTCGGGCAGGAGCAGCGCGGCCCGTCGCTTCGAGGCGTCGGAGACTCCCGACACGGCGACCGGACGGTGCCCGGCGAGTTGCAGGGACGCGGCCAGCGCGGGTCCCACCCGACCGGCGCCGACGACGCCGACGGTGAGCCGCGCGGGGCGGTCCTTGGGGTCTGGCTGTTGGAGAGTACTCACGCGACTGCGGCCTTCCCGTTCCAGTCCGCTCCGGGTACCGGACGATTTCTCGTCATGTTAACGCGATCGGTTGGAGGGGCGGTGGGTTGTCCACAGGCTGTGGGTTTCCGCGCGACCCCCGGACGACGCGGGGGCGGGCGGAAATCCGGATGCCCGGGCCGGCCGCCACGGTGCATCATCCGGGGCATGAGCGATGCGGTGGAGCACGACGGAGAACGGCCCGGGCCGACTGGCCCGACGGATCGGGCGGCCGGCCCGACCACGGACCGGGCGGCCGACGAGGAGCGCGTCAAGGAGCGCCGTAAGCGGCGCGTCGGCGCGCACCGGAGCGCGAAGCGGGTGCTCTCGCGTCCCGGCTATCTGGACACCCTCCGGGAGCGGCTCGCCGTCCTGGACCGGGCACCGGACCTCTACGACCTGGACGAGTCGTCGGACATGTACGGCAACGGGATCGTCGAGGCCCTGGAGAAGAAGGTCGCCGGACTGCTCGGCAAGGAGGCGGCCGCCTTCTTCCCGACGGGCACCATGGCGCAGCAGATCGCCCTGCGCTGCTGGGCCGGGCGCACCGGCGTCCCGACCGTGGCCCTGCACGCGCTGGCCCACCCCGAGGTGCATGAGCGGAACGCGTTCAGCCAGGTCAGCGGAGTGCGACCGGTGCGGTTGACGAGCGAGCCGCGGCTGCCGACCGCCGACGAGGTGCGCGACTTCGGGGAGCCCTTCGGGGCGCTGATGCTCGAACTGCCCCTCCGGGACGCCGGTTTCGTCCTGCCCTCCTGGGAGGAGCTGACGGAGGTCGTCGAGGCCGCGCGCGAGCGGGACGCGGTGGTCCACTTCGACGGCGCCCGCCTGTGGGAGTGCACGACCCACTTCGGCCGTCCCCTGGACGAGATCGCGGACCTCGCGGACAGCGTCTACGTCTCGTTCTACAAGTCCCTCGACGGCTTCGGCGGCGCGGCCCTGGCCGGCCCGAAGACGCTGATCGACGAGGCACGGGTCTGGCGGCACCGTTACGGCGGCATGGTCTTCCAGCAGTTCCCCACCGTGCTGTCGGCCCTCGCCGGCCTGGAACGCGAGCTGCCCCGACTGCCCGCATACGTGGCCCACGCGCGCGTGGTCGCCGAGGCGCTGCGCCAGGGGTTCGCGGAAGCGGGCGTGCCGTGGATGCGCGTCCACCCCGAGCGGCCGCACACCAACGAGTTCCAGGTCTGGCTGCCGTACGACACCGACGCCGTCTCCGAGGCCGCGATCCGGCAGGCCGAGGAGACGGGAGTCGCCCTGTTCTCGGGCGCCTGGGACCAGCGGGGCCCGGGGCTGGCGGTCGCCGAGGTCGACGTACGCGCCGCCGGTATGGAGTGGACGGCCGACGACGTGCGGACGGCGGTCGCGGAGTTCGTGTCCCGTCTGAAGGAGGAGACGGGGACCTGACCGGACGCCGGCGGGGGCGGGCGGGGCACGGCCCCGGCCGCCCCTCGGTGCGAGCCCCCACCCGGCCGGGGCCGGCCCCCTCCAGGCAGTTCCCTACGGGCCGGTCCCCTCCGGGGCAGTCCCCTCCAGGCAGTTCCGCTCAGCCGTGGCCGCCCGCCCGCACCAGCCCCGTCTCATAGGCCAGGACGACCACCTGGACGCGGTCCCGCAGCCCGAGCTTGGTGAGGATGCGGCCCACATGGGTCTTCACGGTGGCCTCCGACAGGACCAGCCGGGCCGCGATCTCCCCGTTGGACAGTCCCTGGGCGACGAGGATCATGACCTCGCGCTCCCGGCCGGTGAGGCGCTCCAGTTCCTTGTGCCGCGGCTCCTTGCCGGCGGCCGGCAGCAGCGGGGCGAAGCGGTCCAGCAGCCGCCGGGTCGTCGAGGGCGCCACCACCGCGTCCCCGCTGTGCACCGAGCGGATGGCGGTGAGCAGTTCGCCGGGCGGCACGTCCTTGAGCATGAATCCGGACGCGCCCGCCTTGAGCCCGGAGAAGGCGTACTCGTCCAGGTCGAAGGTGGTCAGGATCAGCACCTTGGGCGGGTTCTCGCCCTGGCAGACGCGGCGGGTGGTCTCCACGCCGTCCAGCTTCGGCATCCGGACGTCCATCAGCACCACGTCGACCGCGGTCGCCGCCAGGACCTGAAGGGCCTCGACCCCGTCCCCGGCCTCCGCCACGACCTCCATGTCCGGCTGGGCGGCGAGCACCATCCGGAACCCGGTGCGCAGCAGCACCTGGTCGTCGACGAGCATCACGCGGATCGTCATCGGGTCATCTTCCGTTCGGTCGGCGGTTGGGAGTGCGGGTCCTGACAGGTGTCAGTACGGAGCGTGCGAAAGGCGTCGGCCGTCACAGCGCGGGTTTCAGCGGCAGCAGCGCGCTGATCCGGAACCCGCCGCCGGGCCGCGGGCCCGCGTCCAGGGTGCCGCCGACCATGCCGACCCGCTCGCGCATGCCGATCAGGCCATGCCCCTGGCCGTCCGCGCCGCCCTCCTCGTACAACTCGTGCGGGGCGCCCTTGCCGTCGTCCTCGACCAGCAGTCCGAGGCCGTCGTCGAAGTAGACCAGGCGCACGCTGGCGCCCGTGTTGGGGCCGCCGTGCTTGCGGGTGTTGGTGAGCGCCTCCTGCACGATCCGGTACGCCGTGAGCTCGACGCCGCTCGGCAGCGGGCGCGGGGTGCCCTCGACCTTGAAGTCGACGGGCAGGCCGGAGGTGCGGCACTGCTCGATCAGCTCGTCGATCTGCTCGACGTCCGGCTGCGGCACGTACTCGCCGGCCTCCTTGTGCTCGCCGGTGCGCAGCACGCCCAGCAGCCGGCGCATCTCGGCGAGCGCCTGACGGCCGGTCGAGGAGATGGTCTCCAGGGCCTTCTTCGCCTGGTCCGGGGCGGAGTCGAGGACGTAGGCGGCGCCGTCGGCCTGCACCACCATCACCGACACGTTGTGCGCGACGACGTCGTGCAGTTCGCGCGCGATCCGGGCCCGTTCGGCGGCGACGGCGACCTTGGCCTGCGCCTCGCGCTCCCTCTCCAGGCGGGTGGCCCGCTCCTCCAGCTGCGCGAAGTAGGCACGCCGGGTGCGCACCGAGTCGCCGAGCACCCAGGCGAGCGCGAACGGCACCGTCTGGAAGACCGCTATCGCCACGTGCCCGAGGGCGCTGGAGTGCTCCTGCGGCCAGCGGATCTCCGAGAGGGTGGCCGCCGTCAGGCCCGCGGCCAGGGCGGAGCGGGAGGCCCAGCGGGCGCCGATCGCGGCGACCGTGTAGACGATCACCAGCATGGCGAAATCGGCGACCCCGACCTCGATGTCGAGGATCAGCTGCGCCAGCCCGGTCGCCCCGGCGAGCACGAGCATCGCCTCCGGCCGGCGGCGGCGCAGCGCGATCACCACGGACATCACGGCCGAGACCGCGAGCGCGCCGGCGGCCGTCCCATGACGGTTCGTCGACCAGCCGGCGCTCGCGATCGTCACGCCACTCAGCCCCAGCAGGAAGACGGCCCAGAAGCCGTCGACCCATGTCGGGTGTCTGCGGAGGAAGTCGTAGAGGCGTTGCACGTGCCCCAGCGTAGGGAAGGGTGATGTGTGCATGGGTCAACCGGAGGGTCGATCCGGAACCGATCCGCGTACTCCCCAAGGTGGAGGCCCCCTTCTCCTCCGCGCATAGCCTGGCCCGGTGACGAAGGACACGGCGGACGGGTCGCGGGAGTGGCAGGGGTGGCGGGCCGCGACCGAGACGGCGCTCTACGGGCCCGGTGGTTTCTACCGAGGGGCCGAGGGGCCGGGCGCGCACTTCCGTACGTCGGTGCACGCCTCGCCGCTCTTCGCCGGCGCCGTGGCGCGGCTGCTGCGTCGGGTGGACGAGGCGCTGGAGCGGCCCGAGGCGCTCGACTTCGTCGACATGGGGGCGGGCCGGGGTGAGTTGGTGACCGGGGTGCTCGCCGCGCTGCCCGCCGACGTGGCGGCCCGCACGCGCGCGTGCGCCGTCGAGATCGCCGACCGGCCCGCCGCCCTCGACCGGCGGATCGACTGGCGGAGCGCGCCTCCGCACGGGATCACCGGGCTGCTGTTCGCCAACGAGTGGCTGGACAACGTACCCGTGGAGGTGGCGCAGACCGACGCGGCAGGCGTACCCCGGTACGTGCTCGTACGGGAGGACGGCACCGAGCGGCTCGGGGAACCGGTCGCCGGTGCGGACGCCGAGTGGCTCGCCCGGTGGTGGCCGCTGCCGCCTGAGGAGGGGGCCCGCGCCGAGATCGGGCTCCCCCGGGACGCGGCGTGGGCGTCCGCCGTGGGCACGGTCGACCGGGGGCTCGCGGTGGCCGTCGACTACGCGCACACCATTGATGCGCGCCCCCTGTTCGGGACGCTCACCGGCTTCCGCGCGGGGCGCGAGACGGCGGCCGTACCGGACGGGTCGCGCGACATCACGGCGCATGTCGCCCTGGACGCGTGCGCTGCCGCGCCGACGGGTGCACCACCCGGCGCTCGCCTGCTTCCGCAACGCGAGGCCCTGCACGCCCTGGGGATCACCGGCGCACGCCCTCCGCTCGCGCTGGCGTCCACCCGTCCCGCCGAGTACCTGCGCTCCCTCGCGAGCGCCGGTGCAGCCGCCGAACTCACCGCCCCGGGCGGTCTCGGCGACTTCGGCTGGCTCCTCCAGCCGGTGGGCATCGCGGATCCGCTCCCCGGCCGACCGCCCCGGTGACCGCGGCACCCGGGACCGCCCCTACTTGTCGATGTCCCCGACCACGAAGAACAGCGACCCCAGGATCGCCACCATGTCCGCGACCAGCGTCCCCGGCAGCAGCACGGCGAGCGCCTGGATGTTGTTGTACGACGCCGAGCGCAGCTTCAGCCGGTACGGGGTCTTCTCGCCCTTGCTGACGAGGTAGTAGCCGTTGATCCCGAGCGGGTTCTCCGTCCACGCGTACGTGTGCCCCTCGGGCGCCTTCAGCACCTTCGGCAGCCGCTGGTTGACCGGCCCGGGCGGCAGTTCGGCGAGCCGGTCGAGACACGCGTCGGCGAGGTCGAGGGCGTTGTGGGTCTGCTCCAGCAGCACCTCGAAGCGGGCGAGGCAGTCGCCCTCCTGGCGGGTGACCACCTTGAGGGTGTCCTGGAGGTCGCCGTAGGCCAGGTAGGGCTCGTCCCGGCGCAGGTCGAAGTCGACGCCCGAGGCGCGCGCGACGGGCCCGCTCACGCCGTACGCGTGCACCGCCTCCGCCGAGAGCACCCCCACGCCCCGCGTGCGCCCCTGGAAGATCTCGTTGCCTAGCACCAGGTCGTCGAACCGGTCCATGCGGGAGCGCACGGCGGCGACGGCCTCACGCGCGCGTGCCAACCATCCCGCCGGCAGGTCCTCCTTGAGTCCGCCGACCCGGTTGAACATGTAGTGCATCCGTCCGCCGGAGACCTCCTCCATGACGTTCTGCAGCACCTCGCGCTCGCGGAACGCGTAGAAGACCGGGGTGAGCCCGCCCAGTTCCAGGGGGTAGGACCCCAGGAACATCAGGTGGTTCAGCACCCGGTTCAGCTCGGCGAGCAGCGTGCGCGTCCACACCGCGCGCGGGGGCACCTCCATGCCGAGCATCCGCTCCACGGCGAGGACCACACCCAGCTCGTTCGAGAAGGCCGACAGCCAGTCGTGGCGGTTGGCGAGCATGATGATCTGCCGGTAGTCGCGCGCCTCGAAGAGCTTCTCCGCGCCCCGGTGCATATAGCCGATCACCGGCTCCGCGCGCTGGATCCGCTCGCCGTCGAGAACGAGCCGCAGCCGCAGCACGCCATGGGTGGAGGGGTGTTGGGGGCCGATGTTGAGCACCATGTCGGTGCTCTCCGCCGCGCCGCCGACCCCGACCGTGGTCTCCGTCGTGGGAGTCATGAACACAGTCTCTCGTACGTACGCTTACGTCATGGAAACGGGGACTGCCTCCCAGGACGACGCCGTCGGCGAGCCGGTGTGGACCGGACTGCCACCGGGACTGCTGACGATGCGCCGACTGCTCCTGGTGGTCTGGCTGGGGCTGCTGGCGGTGGCCGCGGGCGTGCTCCTGGGGCTGTTCGCGGGGCCCGGCTGGGCGGCCTTCGCGCTGCTGCCGGCCGTCCTGATCGTCTGGGGCTGGGTGGGGCTGGGCCGCAACTGGCGCTCCTGGCGGTACGCCGAGCGCGCCGACGACCTGCTGATCAGCCGGGGCGTGCTGTGGCGTGCCGAAACGATCGTTCCGTACGGGCGGATGCAGCTCGTGGAGGTGACCTCCGGGCCGGTCGAACGCCACTTCGGCCTGGCCACCGTGCAGTTGCACACGGCGGCCGCCGCCACCGACGCGACCATCCCCGGGCTCGACCCGGCGGAGGCCGAGCGGCTGCGCGACCGCCTCACCGAGCTGGGCGAGGCCCGATCGGCCGGGCTGTGACGACGCCGGGCGCCGAAGGGAGCGTTCCCGCCGGAGCGCACGCCGGGGAGCGGCGGCTCCACCCGGTGACGCCGTTGCGCCGGGCGTGGGCGCCGGTCGCCGTCATCATCGGGTGGGCGATGCACGACCCCGACCAGGCGCAGGAGCAGCTGACCCGGCTGACGACCGTCACCCTGCTGATCGGCCTCTCCGTGCTCGTGCCGGCCGCCGCCCTGTACGGGTTCCTCACCTGGTGGTTCACCCACTTCTCGGTGACCGACAGCGAACTGCGCATCCGCACCGGCCTGTTGTACCGGCGCACCGCGCACATCCGGCTGGAGCGCATCCAGGCGGTCGACGTGACCCAGCCGCTGCTCGCCCGGGTGGCGGGTGTCGCCAAGCTGAAACTCGACGTCGTAGGGACCGACAAGAAGGACGAACTCGCCTTCCTGGGCGAGGACGAGGCGCGGGCGCTGCGGGCCGAACTGCTTGCCCGGGCGGCCGGGTTCGCGCCCGAGACGGCACACGAGGTGGGCGAGGCGCCCGCGCGGCAGCTGCTGCGCGTGCAGCCGGGCGTCCTCGCGGTCTCCCTGGTGCTCACCGGGGCGACCTGGGGCTCCCTGGCCGCCGCCCTCGTCGTCCCGCCGCTGCTCTGGTTGGCCACCCACAGCGTGTGGACGGTCCTCGCCACCGCCCTGCCGCTGCTGGGCGCGGCCGGCGCGAGCAGTGTGGGGCGGTTCGTCGGCGAGTTCGACTGGACGGTGAGCGAGTCCCCGGACGGGCTGCGCATCGACCACGGACTGCTGGACCGGACGCACGAGACGGTGCCGCCCGGGCGGGTGCAGACCGTACGGATCGTGGAACCGCTGCTGTGGCGGCGCTGGGGTGCCCACCGGTCGGGCGGGGCCGGGAGCGGCGGAGGGCGGGTACGGGTCGAGCTGGACGTCGCCGGTTCGGCCAACTCCGTGCTGGTGCCGGTCGCCTCCCGCGAGGTCGCCGCGGCGGTCGTCGCGCGCGTGCTGCCCGGTGTGACCGTGCCCTCGCCGGCCGAGCTGTCCCGGCCGCCCCGCCGGGCCGGCCGCTGCGTACCGCTGTGGTGGCGGGGGTACGGCCTCGCGGTCACCGACACGGTGTTCGCGGCGCGGCACGGGCTGCTGCGCCGGAATCTGTCGCTGGTTCCGCACGCGAAGGTGCAGAGCGTACGGCTGGTGCAGGGGCCGTGGGGGCGGCTCTGGCGGCTCGCGGAGGTGCGGGTGGACACGGGGGCGGGCAAGACCGTCAGAGCGCGGCTGAGGGACGCTCAGGAGGCCGCGGAGCTGCTTCGGGCGCAGGCGGAGCGGTCCCGCACCGGGCGCCGCTCCGCCCGGCCGGACCGCTGGATGGCCTGAGACCCGGCCGCCCCCGGCCGCGCTCCACTCAGGAGGCGGCGCTGCGCAGCCGGTGCAGGTTGATCTGTTCCGTCTCGTCGTGCGCGGTCAGGTCGATGACCTGGCCGACCCCGCGCGACCGTTCGTCGGCCGGCTTGAACTGCGCCTCGGACTCCGCCTTGTGCACCGCGAGCGCCTCCTGGCCCACGACGTCGGCGAGGTCCTCGTTGTGCACGGCGTCCAGGACCGCGGCCCCGGAGCCCTTCTGCGTACCGAAGAAGTCGAATCCGCCCTCGACGAGCGGACGGCGCGCGGGAGCGGCCGGTACGACGGCCACCGCGGTCGGCACGGTGAAGTGCCCCGACGGCTGCGCGGACTTGGCGGGCTTGGCGACCGCGGAGCCGGCGGCCGCGTGCTCACGCGCGTCGACCGCCTCGGGCTTTCCCGGCACCTCGCCCTCCGGGACGACGTCACCCTCGGCATCGGCGTCGGCATCGACATCGACTTCGGCATCGGCATCGGCCGCGGCCACGGTGTCGGCCTCCGCGTCGATCTCGGTCTCGTCCTCGGCGCCGGACTCCGAATCGGCCTCGGCCTCGGCCTCGGCCTCAGCGTCGGTGGCCTTCGCCTCGGTCAACTCCCTTGCCGCTCCTACGCGTTCAGCGGCACGCGCGCCTTCTGGGTCGTCGTCCGGGTCTTCTTGGTCTTCTTGGTCGTCCTTCTCGTCCTGCCCGTCCACATCGACGGAGGGCTTCGGTGCGGGCCCCTTGTCGTCGTCGAAGCGGACCAGCGCCGCCTTCGCCCGCAGGAACAGCTGGGAGCCCGCCGGAGAGAACACCGCGGGAACCGCCGGCTCCTCCTCGTCGGTCTCGGAGTCGACGTCGAGGTCGGCCTCGGCTTCGGCTTCGGCTTCGGAGTCGACGTCGTCCGGGGCGGCCACGGCCTCGGCGTCGTCCATGTCCAGGTCGGCTTCGTCCGTCTCGGGCGCGGGCGCCGCCTCTATCTCCAGCAGCCGGCGGCCTTCCAGGGCGGTCGCGCGCTCGGTCTCCGCCGTGGCGTACCGGCGCAGCAGCGCCGCGTGTTCGTTGCGCAGCCCCGCCAGCTCGGTGCGCTTGGCGCGCAGCTTCTGCTCCATCTTGACGCGCAGCTCGCGCGACTCCTCCAGGTCGGCCTCCAGCTCGGCGACCCGTTCCTCGTGACGCCACTCGTCGCCCGCACGCGCGCGTGCGAGGTCGGCGACCTGCCTGCCCGCCTGCGCGTCCCAGCGGCGCATGACCGCCGCGCCGACCACCGCCGTCGCCGCGGCGACGGCCGCGACGACACGGAGCACGGCGGGTTCTCGGAACAACCAGGGGCCGAAGGCGCAGACGAGCGACACGCCCGCGATCGCCGAGGGAGGCAACAGCCGGTGCAACGGCGGGGAATGACGATGACGTCCACGTGGCATGGCCAGAAACTTACCGCGCGTAGGCGAATGATGGTGCCCCGCGCGCTAAAAACCCAGCCACCCCCCGTGCGTCGTCCCGCCTCACTGGTCGCTGAGCCGTCCGCTCATCCACTGGAGGGCCGCCGGGATCTCCCGGCGCCAGGTGTTGAAGTTGTGGCCGCCGCTGTCCAGGATGATCGACGCGATGCGGGTGGCGTGGGTCGACCGCACCTCGGCGATGAACTTGAGGGTGGCCTTGTAGTTGGCTTCGCCGACCTTGCTGCTGCTGACGAGGAGTGAGGTGTCGGATGCGTGCCGGTGCTTGATGAACCACCGCAGGTCGGCCTCGTCGCGCAGGGCGCGGTCCCCCTGGAAGAGGTTGCCCGTGGTGGGGTCGACGGGTGCCTTGTAGTACGCCGACAGGCCGACGCCCGCCGCGTACGTCCCGGGGTGGTGCAGGGCGAGTTTCAGCGCGCAGTAGCCGCCCGTGGAGTCGCCGATGATGCCCCAGCTGCCGGGTTTTCTGCCCACCCTGTAGTGGGCCATCACGGCGTCGGGCAGGTCCTTGGCGAAGAACGACTCGGTCTGCGGCCCGCCGGGGACGTCCACGCACTCGGTGTCCCGGGGCGGCGCCACGGTCGGTCTCAGCATCACCAGGATCATCGGCTGCATACGGCCGTCCTTGGCGAGACCGAGGGCCGTGCGGGGATAGCGCAGCTTGTCGACGAGCGCCTGGGCGGTGCCCGGGTACCCCGTGAGCACGACGGCTGCCGGGAACGTCCGGGCGCGGTACTGCGGCTGGAAGTACTCCGGTGGCAGGTACACGAAGGCCGGGGTCGCGATGTGCGTCGTAGGGCCGAGTATGTCGACCTTCTGGATCTGACCGGCCGTCCGCGGCTGCCCGCCGTCGCCGCCCTGGACGCGCATCCGCTGGGTGTCGACCACGTGCAGGGGGCCACCGGCCGGGCCGCCCGCCGTGTGGTCGACGACCACGCCCTGCCCGGTCTCCCTGCCGAAGAGGTCCGCCCAGCTGGCGTAGAACCCGAAGGCCTGGTTGGCGGCGAGGCCCACCGAGGCGAAGAGCATCACCTGGGTGGTGAGAAGGAGTCCGACCCGGCCGCTGACGGCCCGCCAGTTGCGGTGCGCCAGCCGCGGCCACAGCCACACCGTGCCGACGAACAGCAGTACGGCGAGGACGACCGCCAGCAGCAGCGCCTTGTTGCTCGTGAGACCCATGGGCTGTTTCCCGCCTGCGCTTTCCGCCCCGTGCGCCACGCAACCTTCGCGAAGCCTTGCCCGGCGCTTTCCATTGCCTTTGAACCGGCTTTCCGGAGAGGAAGGAACCTCCTTCCCCTGGACACCGTCCTAGAGGGCGCAATGTCGCCGGATGCCCGTATGGGGCCCGGATCCAAGGTCTCTCGCAGAACTACGGGATGCGATGTCTGTCAGGATAGATGGGGAAATGTCGGGCGAGGTTCCGGGCACTTCGGGCCGGGTGCGGCGCATAGTCCGCGCTCCGCGACCCGAGGCCGTTCCCGCGCTCGTCGCCAGGGCCTGCGCGATCGTCGGCCTGCTGGACATCGCGGCCGGCGTGTTCCCGCGCTTCCGGCACAGCCGTATGCACTCCCTCGCCGAGGTACTGCCGGGCGCGCTCGGGCCGTTCGCGGCGGCGCTCTCGCTCAGCGTCGGCGTGCTGTTGCTGCTGCTCGCGCACGGGCTCAGGCGGCGCAAGCGCCGGGCGTGGCGCGCCGCGGTGGCGCTCCTGCCGGCGGGCGCGGCGGCCCAGTTCGCGTACCGGCACTCGCTCATAGGGGTCGTCATCTCGGCCGCGCTGCTCGCGCCGCTGCTGCGGCACCGCGACGAGTTCGCGGCGCTGCCCGACCCGCGCAGCCGCTGGCGCGCGCTCGCCAACTTCGTCCTCATGGGCGCCGGTTCCCTCGTCCTGGGGCTGGTCATCGTCAGCGTCCACTCCCGGCGCATGGTCGGCGACCCGAGCCTGGCCGACCGGATCTCGCACGTCCTGTACGGCCTGTTCGGCTTCGAGGGGCCGGTCGACTACGAGGGCAGCACCTCCTGGACGGTCGCCTTCTCGCTGGGCGCCCTGGGCCTGCTGACCGCCGTGACGACGATCTACCTCGCCTTCCGGCCCGAACATCCCGCCGCCCGCCTCACCCCGCAGGACGAGACGCACCTGCGCGGCCTCCTGGAGAAGCACGGCGGCCGTGACTCGCTCGGCCACTTCGCGCTGCGCCGGGACAAGGCGGTCGTCTTCTCGCCCAGCGGCAAGGCGGCGGTGACGTACCGCGTCGTGTCGGGCGTGATGCTGGCCAGCGGCGACCCCATCGGTGACGTGGAGGCCTGGCCCGGCGCCATCGAGCGGTTCATGGACGAGGCCAAGGCCCACTCCTGGACCCCCGCCGTCATGGGCTGCTCCGAGACGGGCGGCGAGGTGTGGACCCGCGAGACCGGACTCGACGCCCTGGAACTCGGCGACGAGGCGGTGGTGGACGTCGCGGATTTCTCACTCGCCGGGCGCGCGATGCGCAACGTACGCCAGATGGTGAAGCGCATCGAGCGGGCCGGCTACGAAACCCGGGTACGGCGTGTCCGTGACCTGGGCGAGAGCGAACTGGAGCGGATCCGGCGCGCCGCCGAGGACTGGCGCGGCACCGACACCGAGCGCGGCTTCTCCATGGCGCTCGGCCGCATCGGCGACGCCGCCGACGGCGACTGCCTGATCGCCACCGCCCACAAGGCGGACGAACACCCGGGCCAGTACGGCGACTTGAAGGCGATCCTGCACTTCGTGCCGTGGGGCTCGGACGGCGTGTCGCTGGACCTGATGCGCCGGGACCGGTCGGCCGACCCGGGCATGAACGAGCTGCTGATCGTGGCGGCCCTGGAGGCGGCGCCCCGGCTGGGCATCACCAAGGTCTCGCTGAACTTCGCCATGTTCCGCTCGGCGCTGGCCCGCGGCGAGAAGATCGGCGCGGGCCCGGTGCTGCGCGCCTGGCGCGGACTGCTGGTCTTCCTGTCCCGCTGGTTCCAGATCGAGTCCCTGTACAAGTTCAACGCGAAGTTCCAGCCCCGCTGGGAGCCCCGCTTCGTCGTCTACCGCGCCTCCAGCGACCTGCCCCGCATCGGCTTCGCCGCGATGCAGGCGGAGGGCTTCGTCGACCTCGCCCTCCCGCTGCCGCGCTTCCTGCGCCGCCGCTCCTCCGTCGCCGCGCCGTGCGCCCACGGGATCGCGGAACGGGATGTGCGCGCGGCCTGAACCGTCCCGGCCCGGCCGGCCGCCCTCCCCACCGGTCCGGGGGCTTCCGGCCGGGCCGCGCGGTCTTGTGGCCTCCCCCGGGGCCTACGCTGAACGCATGAGCAAGCAGATCGGACGCGGCCAGGTGGCGGGCCTTCCGGGGTGGGACCGGTGCGCGGTCATGGGAGTCGTGAACGTCACCCCCGACTCCTTCTCCGACGGGGGCCGCTGGTTCGACACGACCGCCGCCGTCAAGCACGGCCTGGCCCTGGCCGAGGAGGGCGCCGACCTGGTCGACGTCGGCGGCGAGTCCACCCGCCCGGGTGCCGCCCGCGTGGACGAGGCCGAGGAACTCAAACGCGTCGTCCCCGTGGTCCGCGGCCTCACCGCCGAGGGCGTCACCGTCTCCGTCGACACCATGCGCGCCTCGGTCGCCGAGCAGGCCCTGACGGCAGGCGCCACCCTCGTCAACGACGTCAGCGGCGGTCTCGCCGACCCCGCGATGATCCCGGTCGTCGCCGACTCGGGCGCCCCCTTCGTCGTCATGCACTGGCGCGGCTTCCTGTCGGGGGGCAACGTCAAGGGCGTCTACGCCGATGTCGTCACCGAGGTCGTCGACGAACTGCACGCGCGCGTGGAGGCGGTTCTGGCCGGCGGTGTCGCCGCCGACCGCATCATCGTCGACCCGGGCCTCGGCTTCTCCAAGGAGGCCGAGCACGACCTGGTCCTCCTCGCCCACCTGGACCGGCTGCACACCCTGGGCCACCCCGTACTGGTCGCCGCCTCCCGCAAACGCTTCCTCGGCCGTGTCCTGGCCGGCCCCGAGGGCGCGCCCCCGCCCGCCCGCGAACGCGACGCCGCCACGGCCGCCGTCTCGGCGCTCGCGGCGCACGCCGGAGCGTGGGCGGTGCGCGTGCACGAGGTGCGCGCGACCGCGGACGCGGTACGGGTCGCGCGCGCCGTGGAGGGAGCCCGGTGAACGCCCCCCACATCGACGTCGAACAGGTCGAACGCGCCAACACCACGTTCTACGAGACCCTGGAGCAGGGCGACTTCGACGCGCTCTCCGCGCTCTGGCTCACCCCCGCCGACCTGGGCGTCGACGAGGAGTACCACGATCCCGCCGACAGCGGCGTCATCTCCTGCGTGCACCCGGGGTGGCCGGTGCTGACCGGACGCGGCGAGGTTCTCAGGTCGTACGCGCTGATCATGGCGAACACCGAGTACATCCAGTTCTTCCTCACCGACGTCCATGTCTCCGTGACCGGGGACACCGCCCTGGTGACCTGTACGGAGAACATCCTCAGCGGCGGTCCCGCCCCCGAGGACAGCGACGAGCTGGGTCCGCTCGTCGGCCAGCTGGTCGTCGCCACCAACGTCTTCCGCCGTACCCCCGAGGGCTGGAAGCTCTGGTCCCACCACGCCTCCCCGGTACTGGCCGAGACCGAGGAGGAGGACGAGGACGACACGCCCTCGTCCTCGTGACAAGGCGGACGTACCCCTACGGGACCAACAAGTGGTTGGGATCACGAAGCGGGGGTAGGGGCGGCTACCGACCCCCGCGCCACCGGGTCCTCCGGACAGACGGGTGACGCGTCCTCCGGACCCCCGGGCCGCGTCCGGGCCCCCGCGACCCGGCACTGTCAGTGGCCGCGGGTAGATTCGTTCGAGGCCGGTGTACCGCCCCGCACGCGGTTCGACCGGCCGCCACCGACGACTTCAGGAGTGATTCGCGTGGATCGTGTCGCGCTGCGCGGCCTCAAGGCCCGCGGGCACCACGGGGTGTTCCCCAAGGAGCGCGCGGAGGGCCAGACCTTCATCGTGGACCTCGTCCTGGGCCTGGACATCCGGCCGGCCGCCGCCGACGACGACCTGACGAAGACCGTGCACTACGGCATCGTGGCGGAGGAGGTCGTGGCCGTCGTCCAGGGCGAGCCGGTGAACCTCATCGAGACGCTCGCCGAGCGCATCGCCCAGACCTGCCTGAAGCACGAGGGGGTCCAGGAGATCGAGGTGTGCGTCCACAAACCGGACGCCCCGATCACCGTCCCGTTCGACGACGTGACCGTCACCATCACCCGGAGCCGAGTATGACCTTCTCGTTCACCGAGGGGCACAGCGACCCGACCGTCCAGCCGGTCCCCGCCTCCGTCGTGCGCCAGGTGGACGCCGCCGACACGACGCTCAGCAACCCCAGGCGGGCCGTGATCTCCCTCGGCTCCAACCTCGGCAACCGCCTGGAGACCCTCCAGGGGGCCATCGACGCCCTGGAGGACACCCCCGGCGTCCGCGTCAAGGCCGTCTCACCCGTGTACGAGACGGAGCCCTGGGGCGTCGACCCCGGCAGCCAGCCCTCGTACTTCAACGCGGTCGTCGTCCTGAAGACCACGCTCCCCCCGTCCTCCCTCCTGGAGCGGGCGCACGCCGTCGAGGAGGCCTTCCACCGCGTACGGGACGAGCGGTGGGGAGCGCGCACGCTCGACGTCGACATCGTCGCCTACGCCGACCTCGTGACCGACGACCCGGCGCTCACCCTGCCCCACCCGCGCGCCCACGAGCGGGCCTTCGTCCTCGCCCCCTGGTACGACGTGGAGCCCGAGGCGCAGCTGCCCGGCCGCGGTCCGGTCGCCGACCTGCTGCACGACGTGACCCGCGACGGGGTGACGGCCCGCAAGGATCTGGAACTCCGGCTGCCCGAGTAGTCGTTAAGGTCGAGACGACCACACGCGGCCACCGGGCCGGGGAGCTGAAGGGACACCGTGAAAGAGCTGCGGATCAGGGTGCTGGCCGGCGTGTTCGTCATCGCGGGGGTGCTGTCCTGGGCGGGCGCGCGCCTGTGGAGCGCGGTGGGAACCCTGCCCAGCGTCCCGCTGGCCGCCCCCATCGTCCTCGCCGTGATCGCCGCGGTCCTGCTGGCCACGGCGCTCTCCCTGCGGGCCCGGCTCAGGGCCCAGCGCGAGCGCCGCCCCGGCGCCAAGGGCGTCGACCCGCTGATGGCCGCCCGCGCGGTCGTCTTCGGCCAGGCCAGCGCCCTGGTCGCCGCCCTCGTCAGCGGCATGTACGGCGGCACCGGCGTCTGCCTGCTGGAGTCCCTCGACATCCCGGCCCGCCGCGACCAGGCCATCTACGCCGGGTTCTCGGTCCTCGCGGGCATCGCGGTGATAGCGGCCGCCCTCTTCCTGGAGCGCGTCTGCAAGCTCCCGGAGGACGACGACCACGACACCACGGGGGCCGCGCCGGTCGCGTAGCGGCTCAGCGCGCCATGATCAGGGTCATCGCCTCGTTGCGGGTGGCAGGGTCGCGCAGCTGCCCGCGCACGGCCGACGTGATGGTCTTGGCGCCGGGCTTGCGCACGCCCCGCATCGACATGCACATGTGCTCGCACTCGACGACGACGATCACCCCGCGCGGTTCCAGGATGCTCATCAGGGAGTCCGCGATCTGCGTGGTGAGCCGTTCCTGCACCTGCGGCCGACGGGCGTAGACGTCCACCAGCCGGGCCAGCTTCGACAGCCCCGTGATCTTGCCGTCGCTCGACGGGATGTAGCCGACATGAGCCGCGCCCACGAAGGGGACCAGATGATGCTCGCAGCTGCTCAGCACCTCGATGTCCTTGACCAGGACCATCTCGTCGTGGCCCAGGTCGAACGTCGTCGTCAGCACGTCCTCGGGCTTCTGCCACAACCCCGCGAATATCTCCCGGTACGCCCGTGCCACCCGCGCCGGCGTCTCCCTGAGCCCCTCCCGGTCCGGGTCCTCGCCGACCGCGATCAGCAGTTCTCGTACGGCGTTCTCGGCGCGCTTCTCGTCGAAGACGCCGATCGAGCCCTCGCCGTCCAGCGTCACGGGGTCGGTCATCTGGTGCCTCGTTCCTGTACGGGTCGCGCGGACGGGCCACGCGTCTGAGCTGCGGGCATACGGAAGAGCCGCGCCCCCCAGGCTAAAACCTGGGGGGCGCGGCATCCATTCCGGGCCGGTGTGAGACTCGCGTCAGCTCTCGGGGCGGTCCTCCGGGGACTTCTCCAGCGAGGGAGAGGTCTCGGTGGTCGCACCGGCGGTGATCGCGGCCCCCGCTCCGTTCGCCCCGTTCGCCCGTGACAGCTCCTTGGGGGAGAGCACCGGCGGGCGGGTGGACGGTGTGCGGCGGGAGGAGCCGGTCCACGAGGGGCGGGCCGGGCGCTTCACGATGGGAGCGAAGACCTCGGCGATCTGCTCCTTGTTCAGCGTCTCCTTCTCCAGCAGCTGGAGCACGAGCGCGTCGAGGACGTCGCGGTTCTCGACCAGGATCTCCCAGGCCTCGTTGTGCGCGTTCTCGATGAGCTTCTTGACCTCTTCGTCGACGAGCGCGGCGACCTCTTCCGAGTAGTCGCGCGGGTGCGACATCTCCCGGCCCAGGAAGGGCTCGGTGTTGTCGCCGCCGAACTTGATCGCGCCGAGGCGCTCGGTCATGCCGTACTGCGTGACCATCGCGCGGGCCGTCGCGGTGGCCTTCTCGATGTCGTTCGCGGCGCCCGTGGTCGGGTCGTGGAAGACCAGTTCCTCGGCCGCGCGACCGCCCAGCATGTAGGCCAGCTGGTCGAGCATCTCGTTGCGCGTGGTCGAGTACCTGTCCTCGTCCGGCAGGACCATGGTGTAGCCCAGAGCACGGCCTCGCGAGAGAATCGTGATCTTGTGGACCGGGTCGGAGTTCGGTGAGGCCGCCGCGACCAGGGCGTGTCCGCCCTCGTGGTACGCGGTGATCTTCTTCTCCTTGTCCGACATGATCCGGGTCCGCTTCTGCGGGCCCGCGACCACCCGGTCGATCGCCTCGTCCAGCATGGAGTTGTCGATCAGCTTGCGGTCGCTGCGCGCGGTGAGCAGGGCGGCCTCGTTGAGGACGTTGCTCAGGTCCGCGCCGGTGAAGCCCGGCGTACGGCGGGCTACGGCCGACAGGTCGACGTCCGGGGCGATCGGCTTGCCCTTCTGGTGAACCTTGAGGATCTCCAGACGGCCCTGCATGTCCGGGCGGTCGACCGCGATCTGGCGGTCGAAGCGTCCGGGGCGCAGGAGGGCCGGGTCGAGGATGTCGGGCCGGTTGGTGGCGGCGATCAGGATGACGCCGCCCTTCACGTCGAAGCCGTCCATCTCGACGAGCAGCTGATTCAGGGTCTGCTCACGCTCGTCGTGACCGCCGCCGAGGCCGGCGCCGCGGTGCCGGCCGACGGCGTCGATCTCGTCGACGAAGACGATCGCCGGGGCGTTCGCCTTGGCCTGCTCGAAGAGGTCACGCACTCGGGAGGCACCGACACCGACGAACATCTCGACGAAGTCGGAACCGGAGATCGAGTAGAAGGGGACCCCGGCCTCGCCCGCGACGGCGCGCGCCAGCAGCGTCTTGCCGGTGCCGGGAGGGCCGTACAGCAGTACGCCCTTGGGGATCTTGGCGCCGACGGCCTGGAACTTCGCCGGCTCCTGGAGGAACTCCTTGATCTCGTGGAGCTCCTCGACGGCCTCGTCCGAGCCCGCGACGTCCGAGAACGTCGTCTTCGGGGTGTCCTTGGTGATGAGCTTCGCCTTGGACTTCCCGAAGTTCATGACCCGGGAGCCGCCGCCCTGCATCTGGTTCATCAGGAACAGGAAGACGACCACGATGAGGACGAAGGGGAGCAGGGACAGCAGGACTCCGACGAAAGCGTTCTGCTTCGTCGGCGAGACCGTGTAGCCGTCCGGGATCTGCTTGTCCTGGTACTTGCTCTGCAGCGTGTCGGCGATGGTCACGCCTTGGTCGCCGATGTAGCTCGCCTGGATCTTCGAGCTGCCGGCGACCTTCACACCGTTCTTGAGCGTCGCCTTGATGGTCTGCTCGTCACCTGTGGTGATCTTGGCTGACTCGACCTTGTTGTCGTTGATCGCCTGGACTACCTGGCCGGTGTCCACCGTCTTGTAGCCGCCGGACGAGCCGACGACCTGCATCAACACGACCACGGCAAGGACGGCCAGCACGATCCACATGACCGGCCCACGGAAGTATCGCTTCACGTCCATCCATACGGAGCGAAGTCGCCCCGTCCCTCCTGCCATAGTGAGTTTGATAAAGACAGTTCTTCTGACGGTACCCCAGCATTGTGGCCCGAAGTCGCTCAGGACGACTGGCGAACCCGTCTGCATGCTCCAACGCCGCGAGGGCCGCTGGGGTTCCCGAAAGTCCTGTGAGGCTTGGCCCGGGTGGCTCAGCCGCCGTAGACGTGGGGCGCGAGCGTCCCCACGAACGGCAGGTTGCGGTACTTCTCGGCGTAGTCGAGGCCGTAGCCGACGACGAACTCGTTCGGGATGTCGAAGCCCACCCACTCCACGTCGATGGCGACCTTGGCTGCCTCGGGCTTGCGCAGCAGGGTGCACACCTTGAGGGTGGCGGGCTCGCGCGACCCGAGGTTGGAGATCAGCCAGGACAGGGTCAGCCCCGAGTCGATGATGTCCTCGACGATGAGGACGTGCTTGCCCTTGATGTCGGTGTCGAGGTCCTTCAGGATCCGCACCACACCGGAGGACTGGGTACCCGCGCCGTACGACGACACGGCCATCCAGTCCATCGTGACGGGGGTGGACAGCGCCCGGGCGAGGTCCGCCATGACCATCACCGCGCCCTTGAGGACGCCGACGATCAGCAGATCCTTGCCCGCGTACTCCGCGTCGATCTTCGCGGCCAGCTCCACGAGCTTCGCGTCGATCTCTTCCTTGGTGATGAGCACCGACTTGAGGTCGGCACCCATGTCTTTCGCGTCCACCCGCATCACTTTCGGTCGTCCGTCCCACCGGCTGCCTGGTCCCGCCCCCCGGAGGCCGGAGGGGGTGCCGATTCAGCCTTGCCGGATCACCAGTCTGCCACCCTGGCGCTGGGCGACGACTTTGCCCGGGAGATTGATGACCCCCTGGCCGCGCCAGCCGGTGATCAGCCGGTCGACTTCCTCGATGTGCCGGGCGGACAGGGATCCCGCCGGCGCGCCCGCGCCGATGGCGGCGCGCCGCAGGATGCGCCGGCGTACGGCGGCCGGCAGGGCGTAGAGCTTGGCGCACTCCAGGAGACCGGCGTCGTCGCGCACCGATGCCTCCGCTTCGGCGGCCCAGGCGTCGAGGGCGTCGGCGTCGTCCCGGGAGAGCCGTGCCGTACGGGCGAGCGCCTCCACGACTCCCTTGCCGAGCGCCTTCTCCAGGGCGGGCAGGCCCTCGTGGCGCAGGCGGGAGCGGGTGTACGCCGGATCGGCGTTGTGGGGGTCGTCCCAGACGGGGAGGGACTGGACCATGCAGGCCTTGCGGGCGGTCTGCCGGTCGAGGGCCAGGAAGGGGCGCCGGTAACGGCCGCCTGCTCCCGAGACCGCGGCCATTCCGGAGAGGGAGCGGATGCCCGAGCCGCGGGCGAGGCCCAGCAGGACGGTCTCCGCCTGGTCGTCGCGGGTGTGGCCGAGGAGGATCGCGGCGGCGCCGTGGCGGCCGAGGGCGGCGTCGAGGGCGGCGTAGCGGGCGTCTCGGGCGGCTGCCTCGGGGCCGCCCTCGCGGCCCACGGCCACGGTGGCGGCCTCGACGGGGTCCAGGCCCAGTTCGCGCAGCCGCAGGACGACCTCGTCGGCGCGGAGGTCGGAGCCGGCCTGGAGACCGTGGTCGACGGTGACACCGCCGGCCCGGACGCCCAGCCTGGGGGCTTCGAAGGCGAGGGCGGAGGCGAGGGCCATGGAGTCGGCGCCGCCGGAGCACGCCACGAGCACGAGCGGCGAGGGCGGGCGCTCGTGCGCCGTGTGCGCCGGAGCGGTCGTGAGGCCGGCCGACGGTTGGGCGTCGAGGCTGTCGTTGAGGATGTCGTGGAGTACGCGGCGGACCGCCAGGCGTATCGCCGCGACCGCAGGATGGGGACCCATGTCCGGTTCCCTTCATGGAGTTTCCGGGGGGTGAGGCCCGGAGGTTCGGTCACTCAGAGTGTGTAGATGGTGACAGAACCGGGCCGTTCCCCGAGCATCGCACGCCTACCCATCCCTGATGGTCCCTCGGACGGGTGATTGAAGAGGCGTTCGCCTGCCGCAGGCGGGATTCGCTTCACGACGTCCGCGCGCGGCTCACGACTCCGGCGCGCGGCTCACTACTCGGCCTTGCGGTGCACCCGCGCGACCCAGTCCGCCGGTTTGGCGATCTCCGACTTGGTCGGCAACGTGTTCGGAGAGGTCCACACCCGGTTGAAGCCGTCCATGCCGACCTCGTCGACGACCGCACGCACGAAACGCTCGCCGTCGCGGTACTGCCGGAGCTTGGCGTCCAGGCCCAGCAGCTTGCGCAGCGCGCTGTCCAGCCGGGAGGCGCCCTTGGCCCGCCGCTGCTGGAACTTCTCCCGGATCTCGGCGACGGTCGGGACGACCTCGGGACCGACGCCGTCCATCACGAAGTCGGCGTGCCCCTCCAGGAGGGACATCACGGCGGTGAGGCGGCTCAGGATCTCGCGCTGGGCGGGCGTCTGCACGATCTCCACCAGGGAGCGGCCCTCGTCCTCCTCGCCCTCGGGCCGGCCGCCCGCGAAGGACTGGGCGGCCTCCCGGACGCGCTCCAGGACGGTCATGGGGTCGACCTCGGTCTCTCCGAGGAAGGACTGGATCTCGCCCTCCAGGTGGTCGCGCAGCCAGGGCACCGCGGTGAACTGCGTGCGGTGCGTCTCCTCGTGCAGACAGACCCAGAGGCGGAAGTCATGAGGCTGTACGTCGAGTTCGCGTTCCACGTGGACGATGTTCGGCGCGACCAGCAGCAGCCGGCCGCCACCGTTCTGGCCGGCCGGGAGGTCGCGGGTGTCCGGGGCGAACGTCTCGTACTGGCCGAGGACGCGCGAGGACAGGAACGACAGCAGCATGCCCAGTTCCACGCCGGTGACCTTGCCGCCGACGGCGCCGAGGACCGCGCCCCCGGGGCTGTTGCCGCGCCGCTCCTGCATCTTGTCGAGGAGCGGCTTGAGGACCTCCCGGAACCCGGCGACGTTCGCCCGGACCCAGCCGGGGCGGTCGACGACCAGGACCGGGGTGTCGTGGATGTCCTCCGTACCCATCCGGGTGAAGCCGCGGACGTGTTCCTCCGAGGCCTTCGCGTGGCGGCGCAGCTCCGCGACGATGGCCCGCGCCTCGTCGCGGCTCACCTCCGGGCCCGGCCGCACGAGTCGGGTCGCGGTCGCCACCGCGAGATTCCAGTCGACCATCTCGGCACCACCGATGCTCGTCATGCGTCAACCGTACGTGGTCGCCCCCGCTTGGGGCAGGCCGCGGCTGCGGCTAGCCGCAGCCGCACCCCGCCAGCGCGGTCGCCGTCCGGTCCAGGGCCGACTGGGCCGCCAGGGGGTCCGTGGTGTCCGAGGCGAGGAACGCGAACGCCAGGAGACGGCCGTCCCGGTCGACGACCGTGCCCGCGAGGGTGTTGACGCCGGTGAGGGTGCCGGTCTTGGCCCGGACGACTCCCGCCGCGCCGGTGGCGCCCGTGTAACGGCTGGTCAGGGTGCCGGTGAAGCCGGCGACGGGCAGGCCGGTGAGGACCGGGCGCAGCCCCGGGTGGGCCGGGTCGCCCGCCTTCACCAGAAGGGCTGTCAGGAGGTCGGCCGTGAGCCGGTCGTCCCGGTTCAGGCCGCTTCCGTCGTGGAAGACCGCGCCCTTGACCGGGAGGTGAAGCCGCGTCAGCTGGGCGGCGATCGCGGCGGCGCCGCCGTCGAAGTCGGCCCGTTTCCCGGCCGCGACGGCGGTCTGGCGGGCCAGCGCCTCGGCGATGTCGTTGTCGCTGTTGGTCAGCATCCGTTCGACCAGGTCGGCCAGGGGCGGGGAGGAGACGGTGGCGAGGGTGTCGGCGCGGCCGGTCGCCTTGGAGGGGCCGGGGGGCGTCGTCCTGATGCCGTCCTTCCGCAGGAAGCCCGCGAACTTCCGGGCCGCGTCCGCCGCCGGATTCGTCAACCGTGTCACCGGGCCGCTGAGGGAGTCGTCCGTGCGGCCCTCGTCGGCCATCAGGGCGCTGACCGGGGCCAGGTTGTCGTTGACGCCGATCGGGTGGAGTGCGGGTCCGGAGTACAGGGTCGTGTCGTACGACAGGGTCACCGCGCGCGTGCCGCGCTTCGCCAGGGCGGCGGCCGTGGAGTCGGCGAGCGTGCGGAGGCTGGCCCAGTCGTCCGTGCTGTCGCTGCTCGCGGCGCCGTCGGGGGCGTGGGCCGTCAGGGTGGGGTCTCCGCCGCCGACCAGGACGAGTTCCCCGGTGTCGGGCTCCAGGGCGGCGCGGGTGGTGAAGCGGTGGTCGGCGCCCAGGGCGGACAGGGCCGCGACGGCGGTGGCGATCTTCGTCGTGGAGGCGGGAGTGAGCGCCTCGTCCGCGCCGGTGCCGTACAGGCGCTTGCCGGAGGTCACGTCCACGACGGCGCCGGTGTGCCGGGTGCCGAGCGCGGAGTCGCGCAGCAGGGGGCCGAGGACGTCCGCGAGGGCGGTGTCCTTGGGCGCCGACTTCACGGTGTACGACGACCCGCCGAGGCCGGCCAGAACGGACCCGGCGCTGGGTGCCGGGTGGGGTGCGCCGGCGGAGATGTCGACATGGCGGCCGTGATCTGCGCCACCTGCCTCCTCCTGTGCGGCGGCGTGGTCCCGCTCGGCCGTACGCTGGCCCGCGGAGTCCCAGGGACCGGCGGCGGTCACCGCAGCGGCGGCCAGCGCCAGTCCGGCGGTGGTGGCCACCGCGGTGAAACGCCAGGTCCCGTTCGGCGGCGTCAACCGCGCGACCTGCGGTGACACTGTTTCCTGGAGCCGCGTCAGCCGCGGTGACACGGCTTCCCGGAGCCGCGCCACCTGTGGTGCCGAGGTTTCCCGGAGCCGCGTCAACCGCGGTCCCACGGTCTGCGCGGCTCGCACGAGACGGGGCCGAGCGGCTCGCGCGACCCGCGCCACATGCGGTCTCGCGGCCCGCCAAGGCCTCAGCTCCGGCACGACCACCAGCCCCTTTCGCGATCACACACCTGCGTGAGGGACACTTAACCACCAGAACTATGTGCTGATCATGGAGGAGCCACCGGTGGAGTTCGACGTCACGATCGAGATCCCGAAGGGTTCGCGGAACAAGTACGAGGTGGACCACGAGACCGGTCGGATCCGCCTGGACCGTCGACTCTTCACCTCGACCAGTTACCCGGCCGACTACGGCTTCGTCGAGAACACGCTCGGCGAGGACGGCGACCCGCTCGACGCGCTGGTCATCCTGGAGGAGCCGACCTTCCCCGGCTGCCTCATCAAGTGCCGGGCGATCGGCATGTTCCGGATGACCGACGAGGCCGGCGGCGACGACAAGCTGCTGTGCGTCCCGGCGTCCGACCCGCGGGTGGAGCACCTGCGCGACATCCACCACGTGTCGGAGTTCGACCGCCTGGAGATCCAGCACTTCTTCGAGGTCTACAAGGACCTGGAGCCCGGCAAGTCCGTCGAGGGCGCCGACTGGGTCGGCCGTACGGACGCCGAGGCGGAGATCGAGCGGTCCTACAAGCGCTTCAAGGACGAGGGCGGGCACTGAGCCCCCTGAATCCCCTGGGTCCCAGGAGTTCTGGGACCGCTGCGCGGTCGGGCCGTACGCATGCGCGTGCGGCCCGTCCGCGTACCTGTGCGCATACTGAGGATCACTGCAGGCGTCGTACAGGGAGCACCACGGAGTGACGGACGCGGAGGACCGGAAGCCGCAGCCGGACGAGGCCAGGAGCGCGTTCTCCGCCCCGGCGGGGGTCGCGGCGGCCGACGGGGAGTCGGAGTCGTCGAGGACGTCGGAGTTCGCCCTCCCGCGGGGTCTCGACGTGCCGGAGGCGCCCGCCGCTGAGCCGGAGGGGTCGGCGTTCAGCCTGCCGAGCACCTACGACGCCCGACACGCGCCGGCCGCCTTCACCCCGCCGGCCGGGAGCCCCGTCGTCAGTCTGACGAAGGACCTGCCCTGGCAGGACCGGATGCGCACGATGCTGCGGATGCCGGTGACCGAGCGGCCCGCGCCGGAGCGGGCGCAGAAGCCGGACGACAGCGGTCCCGCCGCGCCGCGCGTGCTCGACCTGACGCTCCGTATCGGCGAGTTGCTGCTCGCGGGCGGGGAGGGCGCCGAGGACGTGGAGGCGGCGATGTTCGCGGTCTGCCGTTCCTACGGCCTCGACCGCTGCGAGCCGACGGTCACCTTCACCCTGCTGTCGATCTCCTACCAGCCGTCCCTGGTCGACGATCCGGTGACCGCGTCCCGGACGGTGCGCCGCCGGGGCACCGACTACACACGGCTGGCGGCCGTGTTCCGGCTGGTCGACGATCTCAGCGACCCGGAGACGGCGCTCTCCCTGGAGGAGGCCTACCGGCGGCTCGCGGAGATGCGGCGCAACCGGCATCCCTACTCCGGCTGGGTGCTGACCGCGGCCGGCGGGCTGCTGGCGGGCGCGGCCTCGGTGCTGGTCGGCGGTGACGTGATCGTGTTCGTCGCCGCCGCGCTCGGCGCGATGCTCGGCGACCGGTTGGCGTGGCTCTGCGCGGGGCGCGGGCTGCCCGAGTTCTACCAGTTCACGGTGGCCGCGATGCCGCCGGCCGCGATCGGGGTCGCGCTCACGGTCGCGCACGTCGACGTGAAGGCGTCGGCGGTCATCACCGGCGGTCTCTTCGCGCTGCTGCCGGGGCGGGCGCTGGTGGCGGGTGTACAGGACGGCCTGACCGGGTTCTACATCACGGCCGCCGCCCGCCTGCTGGAGGTCATGTACTTCTTCGTGGGCATCGTGATCGGGGTGCTCGTCGTCCTGTACTTCGGGGTGACGCTCGGCGCGCAGCTCAACCCGGACGCGGTGCTGAACATCTCCCGGCGGCCGCTGTGGCAGATCGCGGCGTCGATGCTGCTGTCGCTGACCTTCGCGGTGCTGTTGCAGCAGGAGCGGTCCACCGTGCTGGCCGTGACGCTCAACGGGGGCGTCGCCTGGTCGGTCTACGGCGCGCTGCACTACACGGGCGGGCTCTCGCCGGTCGCCTCCACGGCCGTGGCGGCGGGGCTGGTGGGCCTCTTCGGGCAGTTGCTGTCGCGGTTCCGGTTCGCGTCCGCGCTGCCCTACACGACGGCCGCGATCGGGCCGCTGCTGCCCGGTTCGGCGACCTACTTCGGGCTGTTGTCGATCGCGCAGAACCACGTCGACAAGGGGCTGGTGTCGCTGGCCACGGCGGCCTCCCTCGCCATGGCCATCGCCATCGGGGTCAATCTCGGCTCGGAGATCTCCCGGCTCTTCCTGCGGGTCCCGGGCGGCTCCGAGAGCGGCCGCCGGGCGGCCAAGCGGACCCGCGGATTCTGACCGTCACCCCTGGTGGTAGCCGTTCTGCGAGTAGCCCTGCTCGTTGTACGGATACTGCTGCTGGTCGCCGTACGGCTGCTGCTGCCGCTGTCGCGGATACGGCTGCGGCTGCTGCGGCTGCGGCTGCGGCTGCGGCTGCGGGGTGAACTGCTCGTTGCCGTATGGCTGTTGGGGCTGCTGGGTCTGCTGCGGCTGGGCGTAGTACGGGTCGTACTGGTCGTAACCGCCCTGGTGGCCGTTCCCCTCGTCGTCACGGCCGCCGTTCCGGCCCTGGGGGTACGGCCGGTGCTCGTCCACGCGGCGCAGCTGGGTGGTCGAGTCGTCCATGATCACGGGGAACGGCTGGGTCGCGGCCGGGTCCGGCACGTCCTGCCGCGGTTCCTTGCCGGCCTTGGCGCGGGCGCGCAGGAACTCGATGGCGATCGGGACCACCGAGACGAGGACGATCAGGATCAGGATCGTCTCGATGTGGTTGTTGACGAAGTCGATCTTCCCGAGCCAGGAACCGAGGAGGGTGACGCCCGCGCCCCAGAGCACCCCGCCGATGATGTTGAACGTGAGGAACGAGCGGTACCGCATGCCGCTGACGCCCGCGATGATCGGCGTGAACGTGCGCACCACGGGGACGAAGCGGGCCAGGACCAGGGACTTGGGGCCGTACTTCTCGAAGAACTCGTGGGCCTTCACCACGTTCTCCCGCTTGAAGAGGCGGGAGTCGGGGCGGTTGAAGAGCGAGGGACCGACCTTCTTACCGAACAGGTAGCCCGCCTGGTCGCCGAGGACCGCGGCGACGCAGATCAGCACGACGGCCGCCCACAGCGGGAAGTCCAGGGTGCCCGCGGTGATCAGCAGACCGCAGGTGAACAGGAGCGAGTCGCCGGGCAGGAAGAACCCGATGAGCAGGCCCGACTCGGCGAAGACAACGAGGAGCAGGCCCCAGATGCCGAAGCGGTCGAGCAGGGTGTTCGGATCCAGCCAGCTCGGTCCGAGGGCAAGCGTCATCACGGTTCCGGGCTCCTGAAGGGGTGGAGGGAGGGGCGGCATCCGGGTAGCCGCACAAAGCTATCAACGCAGTGTGTCCGCACCAGGTTCCACCCGTGTCTCCAGGATGCACTGTGCGTCCCATGGGACAAAGCTGTGGGAACGGGCAACCGGGTGTGCGCTCACCGCCCTCGGCGCTTCCGCCCGGGCACCCGTCCCGGGTACTGGTCCCGGGCACCCGTCCCGGGTACTGGTCCCGGGCGGGTGCCTAGGCGTTGTGCCGCGCCGCATTCGCCAGGATCGCCTCCTTGAGGTGGCCGGCGAGACCGGGGCGCATCGCGTCGTAGAACGCCTTGAAGCGCTCGTCGGAGACGTACGTCTCGGCGAGGCACCGGTGCATGGGGTACGAGCAGGCGTAGAACCAGCGGTCGATGTGCAGGCGGTGCTCCTCGGCCAGGTCCATGGCCGCGTCGGCCGCCGGGGGCTCGCCGGCCGCCATCAGGGCGACGTAGCGCGCGGTCCACTCGTCGACCTCGGCCCGCAGCCGCTTCCAGTCGTCCTTGGTGTACCGGGCGGCCCGGCGCTGGGACTCCGCGTACTCCTCGGTGCCGCCCCAGCGTTCCTCCGCCTCGTCGGCGTACTGCCCGGGGTCCTTGTCGCCGAAGACCTCGAACCGCTCCTCGGGTGTCAGGTCGATGCCCATTCTGCGTGCCTCCATGGCTTCTTCCACGGCCTCGGCCATCTGCCGCAACGTCTCGATCCGGGCGGTCAGCAGCTCGTGCCGGCGGCGCAGTTGCGCGCGCGGGTCCGTCTCCGGGTCGTCGAGCAGGGCCGCGACCTCGTCGAGCGGGAAGCCGAGCGCCCGGTAGAACAGGATCCGCTGGAGCCGGTCGAGGTCGGTGCCGCTGTAGCGCCGGTGGCCCGCGCGGCTGCGTGCGCCCGGGACGAGCAGACCGATGTCGTCGTAGTGGTGCAGCGTGCGCACCGTGACCCCGGCGACCCGGGCGACCCGTCCTACGGAGTAGCCGTCCTGTTCCTCGGAGTAGCCCACTTCGTCCGCTCCCTTCTCGGTACGTGCTCCACGCTGCCGCCTCACGTGACGTGAGGTGCAAGTCCCGGGCTGCCTCCCGGGCCGCACTCCGGATGTCATGTCCGTTTCGCCCGCTTATGGTGAGCCCGTGGCCCAGGACACCGCCCAGCCGGCGCCTTCCGCTCCGGGGACCCCGGCACGCACCTTGCTGCCGTCGGTCCTCCCCGCCCTCGTCGTCGGGGTGCTCGCGAGTCTGCTCTTCCTCGCGGTGAGCGGGGTGGCCGAGCGGCTCCAGCACGTGCTGTGGAAGAACCTGCCCGACGCCCTGGGAGTGGGCCGCTACTCCGTGCTGTGGATGGTCGTCATGCTCACCGCGACCGGTGTCGCCGTCGGCCTGGTGGTGTGGAAGGTGCCGGGACACGCCGGGCCCGATCCGGCCACCACCGGCCTGGACGCCGCGCCGATGCCGCCGGCCGTGCTGCCCGGCCTGGTGCTGGCGACGGCCCTGATGCTGGCCGGCGGCCCGAGCCTCGGCCCGGAGAACCCGCTCATCGCCGTGAACGTCGGACTGGCCCTGTGGCTCGGCCGCCGGGTGCTGCCCCGGCTGCCGGGCGGCCTGTGGGTGGGGCTGGCCGAGGCCGCGACGATCGGCGCGCTGTTCGGTACGCCGGTGGCGGCGGCGCTGCTCCTGTCGGAGGCGATGGCCGGGCGTGGGGCGAAGGGCGCTCTGTGGGACAACGTGTTCGCGCCTCTCGCCGCCGCCGCGGTGGGGGCGATGACGACCGCCCTGGTGTCCCACCCGACGTTCGACCTGCATCTGCCGCCGCTCGGCGGCCCCGGCTGGGTCGACCTGCTGGCCGCACTGGTCCTCGCCTCGCTGGCCGCGCTGCTCGGCATGTGCGCAGTCCGCGCTTTCCCGTACGTCCACGGCGCCTTCTCCCGGCTGCGGCACCCCATGGTGGCGCTTCCCGTCGGCGGGCTGGTGCTCGGCCTGCTGGCGGCCGTGGGCGGTCATCTGACGCTCTTCAAGGGGCTGGACGAGGTCGGGGAGCTCGCGGCCGACCCCGAGGGCTGGTCGGCCGGGCAGTTCGCGACGATGACGGTGGTGAAGCTGGCCGCGATGCTCGTCGCCGCGTCCTGCGGCTTCCGCGGCGGGCGCATCTTCCCCTCCGTGTTCGTCGGGGCCGCCTTCGGTCTGTGCGCCCACGCGCTGGTGCCCGCGGTGCAGCCCGCGGTGGGCGTCTCCGCGGGCGTGCTGGGCGTACTCCTCGCCATCACCCGGCAGGGCTGGCTGAGTCTGTTCACGGCCGCCGTACTGGCGGCCTCGCCCGCCCTCCTCGCCCTGCTGTGCATCGCCTCGCTGCCCGCCTGGCTGCTGGTGACCGGGCGCCAGCAGATGCAGCTGCGCGAGGACGGAACTCCGGTCCGCTGACACCCGTTGATCCGCTCAGGAGGCTCACCCATGCCGTTGCACGAAGGTCCCAGGAAGCGCGATGAGCGCCCGCTGTCCGTCAACCCGTTCTTCGGGGAGGCCAACCCGGTGGGCGGCATGGCCCAGGCGCCGCCCAAGCACCGGCTGGCGGACGCGCCGCTGCCACCGGCGACGGCCGCCCAGCTCGTCCACGACGAGCTGATGCTGGACGGCAACTCCCGGCTGAATCTGGCGACTTTCGTCACCACGTGGATGGAGCCGGAAGCCGGCGTCCTGATGGCGGAGTGCCGGGACAAGAACATGATCGACAAGGACGAGTACCCGCGCACCGCCGAGCTGGAGCGGCGCTGCGTGGCGATGCTCGCCGATCTGTGGAACGCGCCGGACCCGGCCGCCGCCGTGGGCTGTTCCACGACCGGTTCGAGCGAGGCGTGCATGCTCGCCGGGATGGCCCTCAAGCGCCGCTGGGCCCAGCGCAACCAGGACCGCTATCCCTCCCGGGACGTCCGCCCGAACCTGGTCATGGGGGTCAACGTCCAGGTCTGCTGGGAGAAGTTCTGCAACTTCTGGGAGGTGGAGGCCCGCCAAGTACCCATGGACGGCGACCGGTTCCACCTCGACCCGCGGGCCGCCGCCGAGCTGTGCGACGAGAACACCATCGGCGTCGTCGGCATCCTCGGCTCCACCTTCGACGGGTCCTACGAGCCGATCGCGGACCTCTGTGCCGCCCTCGACGACCTCCAGGAGCGCACCGGTCTCGACATCCCCGTCCACGTGGACGGCGCGTCCGGCGCGATGGTCGCGCCCTTCCTCGACGAGGACCTGGTGTGGGACTTCCGGCTCCCGCGGGTGGCGTCGATCAACACCTCGGGGCACAAGTACGGCCTGGTATACCCGGGTGTCGGCTGGGCGCTGTGGCGGGACAAGGAGGCGCTGCCCGAGGAACTCGTGTTCCGGGTCAACTACTTGGGCGGCGACATGCCGACCTTCGCCCTCAACTTCTCCCGCCCGGGCGCCCAGGTCGTCGCCCAGTACTACACGTTCCTGCGGCTGGGCCGGGAGGGCTTCCGCGCGGTGCAGCAGTCCACCCGGGACGTGGCGAGAACGCTCGCCGCCCAGGTGGAGGCGCTCGGCGACTTCCAACTCCTCACCCGGGGGGACGAGTTGCCCGTCTTCGCCTTCACCACCGGCCCGGACGTGACGGCGTACGACGTGTTCGACGTCTCCCGGCGGCTGCGGGAGCACAGCTGGCTGGTGCCCGCGTACACCTTCCCGGCCAACCGCGAGGACCTGTCGGTGCTGCGGATCGTGTGCCGCAACGGGTTCTCGACGGACCTCGCGGAGATGTTCGTGGAGGATCTGTCCCGGCTGCTGCCCCAACTGCGGCGCCAGCCGCACCCCTTGACCCATGACAAGGGGGCGGCCACCGGCTTCCACCACTGAGACCGTCCACGGTTCCCGGGGCGGGCGCCGGTCAGTCGCCGAGCGCCCGGGAGCGTCGTACCGCGAGAGGGCGGACCCGCACCCGGTCGCCGTCCGGGTGCGGGTCCGCCCTCGCGTCGCGGTGGTTGCCGCTCAGAACGGGAAGGCGCTCCGCCCGTGCTGGACCGAGATCCACTTCAGGGTCGTGAAGGAGTCCAGCATCATGTCGCCGTTCAGCCGGCCGAGTCCGGAGGACTTCTCGCCGCCGAAGGGGACGATCGGCTCGTCGTGGACGGTGCCGTCGTTCACATGGAACATGCCCGTGTCGATCTGCTTGGCGAAGGCGACACCCCGCTCGACGTCACCGGTGTGGACGGCGCCGCTGAGGCCGTAGGGCGTGTCGTTGACCAGGCGTACCGCCTCGTCCTCGCCGTCGAACGGGACGAGGAAGGCGACCGGGCCGAAGACCTCCTGCCGGAGCAGCGCGGAGTCGGCGGGGAGGTCGGTGAGGACGGACGGCTCGACCAGGTTGTCCCGCGTCGCTCCGTGCACCAGCGCCGTGGCCCCCTCGGCGAGCGCCTGCTCGATGACGGCCGAAACGGCGTCCGCCTGCGAGGAGTTGATGACCGGGCCGATCACGGTCCCCGGGTCGCGCGGGTCCCCGGTCTTCAGCGTCCGCACCTTGGCGACGAACTTCTCGGTGAACTCGGCCTGGACGGAGCGGTCCACCAGGACGCGGTTGGCGGCCATGCAGACCTGGCCCTGGTGGACGTAGCGGCTGAAGACCGCCGCGTCGACCGCGTAGTCGATGTCGGCGTCGTCGAGGACCACGATCGCGCTGTTGCCGCCCAGTTCGAGGACCGCGCGCTTGAAGTGCGAGGCGCAGACCGTGGCCACGTGGCGGCCGACCTTGTCCGAGCCGGTGAAGGAGATCACCTTCGGTACGGGGTGCTCCAGGAAGGCGTCGCCGATCTCCGCGATGTCGGTGATGACGACGTTCAGCAGTCCGCCCGGCAGGCCCGCGTCCTCGAAGATCTTCGCCACCAGGGAGCCGCCGACGATCGGCGTGTTCTGGTGCGGCTTGAGGACCACGCCGTTGCCCAACGCCAGTGCGGGGGCGACCGACTTGAGGGAGAGCAGGAAGGGGAAGTTGAAGGGGCTGATCACGCCCACCACGCCCACCGGGACGCTGTAGACGCGGTTCTCCTTGCCGTCGATCGGCGAGGGGATGATGCTCCCCTGGGGACGCAGCGCCAGGTGCACCGCCTCGCGCAGGAACTCCTTGGCGAGGTGGATCTCGAAGGCCGCCTTGAGGAGGGTGCCGCCCAGCTCGGCGACGATCACCTCGGTGATCTCCGGCTCGCGCTCCTCGACCAGACGCAGGGCCTTCTCCAGGACCGCGCGGCGGGCGTAGGGGTTGGTCGCCGCCCACTCCTTCTGCGCGCGGGCCGCCGACCGGTACGCCTCGTCGACCTCGTCGACCGTGGCTATGGTGATCGACGCGAGCTTCTCACCGTCATAGGGGTTGAAGTCGATGATGTCCCAGGATCCCGTGCCGGGACGCCACTCACCGTCGATGTACTGCTGAGCAAGGTCGCTGAAATAGGACGACATGTGATCTCTCAATCAATCGCTAGCAGACACGACCGACGTCACGGTCTGATCACATGTCATCGTACGGTTGTTTCAGAGGAGTTGGCGGAGTCCTCGGAGAAGATCCCGGCTCTCGTCCGGCCCCGGACTGTCCTGCTGAAGCTCCTTCAGCGCCTTCTCGTACTGGGCCACGTCCTCGTGCTTGTCCAGATACAGCGCACTGGTGAGCTGCTCCAGGTAGACGACGTCCGACAGGTCCGACTCCGGGAAGGAGAGGATCGTGAAGGCACCGGACTCACCGGAGTGGCCGCCGAATCCGAACGGCATGACCTGGAGCCGTACGTTGGGATGTTCGGACACCTCGATCAGGTGCTGCAACTGGCCCCGCATCACCTCACGGTCGCCGTACGGGCGGCGCAGGGCGGCCTCGTCCAGGACAACGTGGAAATCTGGCGCGTTCTCGTTCACGAGGTACTTCTGCCGCTCCAGACGCAGCGCCACGCGCCGCTCCACGTCGGCCTCGCTCGCGCCCTGCATACCGCGCCGGACGACGGCACGGGCGTACGCCTCGGTCTGCAGCAGTCCGTGCACGAACTGGACCTCGTAGGCACGGATCAGGGACGCGGCGCCCTCCAACCCCACATAGGTGGGGAACCAGCTGGGCAGGACGTCCGAGTAACTGTGCCACCAGCCGGCGACGTTGGCCTCCTTGGCGAGGGAGAGGAGCGAGATGCGCTCCGCCTCGTCCGTGATGCCGTACAGCGTCAACAGGTCTTCCACGTCCCGCGTCTTGAAGCTCACTCGCCCCAGCTCCATGCGGCTGATCTTGGATTCCGAAGCCCGGATCGAGTACCCCGCCGCCTCGCGCGTGATACCGCGGGCTTCCCGCAGTCGCCTGAGTTGCGAGCCGAGCAGCATCCGCCGCACCACCGATCCGGGCTCTCCCGCGCTCACGTTCGCCAGCCTCCCCAACCGTCTTCAGGGGCCGCAGTCTGCCACTAAAACACTTCGAGCAGTACTCGTCCGGTTACGGAAATGGAAAGAGGGCCTCCATCCCTCACAGCCAACTGCCAGGAAGACGCAAGGGTCGGGCACGAGAACGGCGTGAAGTCGGCGGAAAAAATGGCCAACAAGCGGTACGGGAGGGTTCAATTCGGTCAGCTGCACGTGCATCTGCCCTTGCATCTGCTGTACGCATCCGAAACCATGGTCCCGCGCCACCGCTGCATCGCAACGACCGCGAATTCCGGGAGTGCCTCGCATGGGGACGAATGGATCGACCATGCTCAAGCCCTTACGGCAGGGCCTTCCGCCGCTGGACCCGTCGACGGTGGCCGGCGCCGCCTCCTGCGCCCTGCCCCCCCGCTACGAAGCGGTGCGCGAGGCGCGGCAGTTCACGCGCCGAACGCTCGACCAGTGGGAGACGGGCGACCGCTTCGACGACATCTGCCTGGTGGTCTCGGAACTCGTCACCAACGCCCTGCGGCACGCGCTGCCCGCCAACACCCCCCGCACCGCCGAGCAGAGCCCGCCCGTGCGGCTGCACCTGATGCGCTGGACCGAGCGGCTCGTGTGCGCCGTACGCGACCCCAGCCACGACAGTCCGGTGGCGCGCGACTTCGACGACTCCGCGGCCGAGTCGGGCCGCGGCCTCTTCCTCATCGACTCCTTCAGCGACGGCTGGGGCTGGCACCCGCTCGCCGGCACGCTCAGCGGCAAGGTGGTATGGGCGCTGTTCCGCCTCACGCCCGACGCGCTGCCCGCCGCCACGTGAGGAACCGCGGCCCCTTTTCGGGCCGCGGTTCTACGCGCGTTACCGACCGCTACACCTCTGCCACCCGCGGTTACCGGCGGTGCCGCCGCCGTCAGCCGGCGATCAGGTGGTCGAACTCGCCGTCCTTGATGCCCAGGAGCATCGCCTCGATCTCGGCCCGCGTGTAGACGAGCGCGGGACCCTCGGGGAAGCGCGAGTTCCGTACGGCGACATCGCCGTCCGGCAGCCGTGCGAACTCCACGCAGGAACCTTGCGAGTTGCTGTGCCGGCTCTTCTGCCAGGCCACTCCGTCCAGCTGCGTGGCAGCCATGCCGTTGTACACGTCGTACCGCCCGTACACGCTGTCAACGCGGTGGTTCACAGGTCGCTCCCCGGTGGTGCACTGGCTGGTGTGGCCATTGATGTAACGGTCAACTGACCCGGATCATAACCCCGTTCACGTGCAAGTGCATGAGCAGATGCACGTGCACGCGGGGTGTTGCCGTGGTTACAGTTCTGGCGGCCGTCACCGACGCCGTTCCAGCGCCCAGACGCCGTCCGCGGCCTGGGTCGTGTACTGAGTAAGGACGCTTACCCGGCCTCTCCTGTTCCAGTGTCCAGGTACGCGTCCGCGGCTCGGGACGCCGGGTGCCCCTCGGCCGGGCCCGCCGCGCGACCGTCCACGCCACTGTCGCCACCGGGCTCACAGCGATTACCTACCGGCCGTACGGAAGCCGTCCGGGCAAGTGCTGGTAGCTTGCTGCGGTCGTTCCGGCCAACCGCCTACAGCATGGGAGCAACCAGTGACTACGGCGAATACGGCGAACACGGCGGCCAGAGCCACTGCGAAGGCGCGGATATCGGCCACGGGCGCCCTCTGCGCGCTCGCGCTGACCGCGTGCGGTGGCGGCGGCGCCTCGAAGGACGACGCGTCGGCCACCCCCACCGTCTCCGCGACCGCGACCGCGACCGCGACCGCGGACACCGGCGGCGGCACGGGCGCCACGGGCGCCACGGGCGCCACGGGCGCCTCCGACGGATTGCAGGGCAGCTGGCTCGCCACCACCGGCGGCAAGGCGGTGGCCCTCGTGGTCACCGGCAAGCAGGCCGGTCTCTTCACCACCGCGGGGACCGTGTGCAGCGGGACCGCCGGCGAGGAGGCGGGCATGCGGATGATCCACCTCACGTGCACGGACGGGAACAAGGACCGCGCCACCGGCATGGTCGACTCCGTGAACAAGAGCGGTCTGACGGTCACCTGGTCGGGCGGTCTCGGCAAGGAGACGTACACCAGGTCCGCCGGCGGCAAGCTGCCGTCCGGACTGCCGACTGCGAGCCTGGGCTCGTAGCGGCGGTCCGGGCCGGGCGACGGGAGTCCCGCGGGTGCGGGATGATCCTGTGCAGCAACGCCACGAACCACCAGGGGACTTCATGCGCACCGTTCCGATCGCCGTCGTCGCACTCGCGTCGGCCCTCCTGCTCACCGCCTGCGACAGCGGCGGCGGGACCGGCAAGAACAGCTCGGCCTGCAAGTTCGGCGAAGTGGGCGTCCAGGTCGGTCCGGCGAGCACCGCGCCGGCCGCCGGTGACACGGGAGAGGTCCCCGTCTCGCTCACCAACCAGAGCAAACCGTGCACCCTGGACGGCTTCCCCCGCGTCACCCTGCGGGCGGGCGGCACCAGCGTCGCCCTCACCAGTCAGAAGGGCGCGAAGGCACAGAAGCTGAAGCTCGCCAAGGGCGAGGCGGCGGCCTTCACGATCACCTACGTACGCGGCAAGGCCGGCGACCCGCAGAGCCTCGCGGCGACCAGGCTGCTCCTCACCTTGCCCGGCGGCTCCGACAGCGCGAGCTACACGTGGTCGTACGGCCCGGTCCAGGGCAAGCAGGCCTCGGTGAGCGCCTTCCAGCAGGCGGGCGACTAGGAAGCCGCCGGATCTCCGTCTCGGCAGGGGCCGTCAGCCGAGTCTCGGCCGGCCCCTGACCTGCGCCCGGTCTGCCGCCTCCGTGCCCTCGGCCCAGCCGGTCTCGTCGCTCACCCCGCGCAGCCGGGTCGTGGTCGTCTCCGGGAACATCGCCTCCAGCCGGCCGGTGACCGCGACCTCGCGGGTGGCCAGCACCGGCAGCAGGTCGTCCGTCACCTGGGTCTCGGCGGCGACGGTGAGACGGGCGCCGACGCGGTGGGCGTAGGCCGCGAGGAACGACTGCCGGAACGTCTTGGTCCGCTTGCGTCCGCCGGCGCGCTGGGCCGCCTCCGCCTTCGTCATCGCGGTCGTGGCCTGCACGAGGAGCGAGGTGTAGAGGAGTTCGACCGCCTCCAGGTCGGCCTCGAACCCCACCACGGTCGAGAAGCCGAGGTCGTCGTTCCACACGGCCCGGCAGTGGTTCGCGGAGGCGACCGCGTCCAGCAGCACCGCCTTGGCCTGCTCGTACGGCGGCTCGACCCCGATCCGGCAGGCCCCCGGCGCGTCCTTCGCCGGCGTCCGCGCGGCGAGCAGGGCCTCGTCGACACTGTGCCGCGCCATCAGCTCCTGCGCCTTGGCGCTGAGCGCCTCCGCCTCCTCCGGGAAGCCGGTCGCCTCCGCCTTGGCGAGCAGGGCGCGGATCCGGGTGAGCATCCGGGACTCGGGGCGCCGGTCCGCGGACCGGCGCGGCTCACCGTGCGCTTCGAGCGGCTCCAGGGCGGGCAGCCGCAGCAGCAGCCGGTACAGCTCCAGCACGGCGGTCGCGTGCGTGAAACGGTCCGTCCGAGCCGGTGCCCCGGCCGTCAGCTCGTCGAGCTGCGCGGCCCAACGGCGGCCCCGCGGGCGGTCGTCCGGCGCCTGCGCCCGGATCAGCGCGGCCGCCAGCCCCGCGTGCTCCTCGCCCAGCCGGCGCCGGACCAGCCGTACGACATCGGCGGGCAGCCAGCCCCGACGCCAGGCCGCGGCCACGAACTCCCGCCCGCGCCGCGCGAGTTCGGCGTCCGAGGCGGGGTCGGCGGCGAGGAGCGAGGCGCCCGTGTCGAGGGCGTCGTGGGTGTCGGCGTAGAGGGCGGCCTCGAAGGCGCGGTCCACGGTACTGGGCGTGCTGCTCACGCTCCGATCGTGTCATGGGGCGGCTCGGGGCGCGGGCGGGCAGGGGCGCGGACGGCGACCGGGTGGCGCGGGGGAGGCGGGTCGAGTCTCTGAGGATCCTCAAGTCGCTTGCCCTGTACGGGGCATGACCGTCACGGTGATGCCCATGGGAGCCATCGCGGGACTGAGCAAGAAGCACGACGCCGTACTGGTCGTCCGGGACGCTGACCTCGTGGCGGAGGCCCTGCGCCGGGCACTGGCCGAGGCGTCCCCCGAGGAGCGGCCGGGGCTGGAACGCGCCGCCGCGCTCGTCGAGGCCACGGCCGCCGCCACCGAGGACCGGGTGCGCGCCCGCTGGGTGCGGGACCGGCTGGCCGCCGTCGGCTTCGACGGGGACCTCTCCTCGGTGGCGGCGGTGAAGGCACTGCGGAAGGCGGAGCCTGGGCTGAGCCTGCTCGGCGCGGTGCAGCTGCAGAAGGCCGCGGTGGCCCACCCGGATCTGGGCTGAGAACCGCGTCGGAACATGTCAACCCGGGGTTGACGGGGCCCGCCCGTCAACCTACGGTTGACACATGACGACCAACCCCGAGATCACGTCATCCGTACGGCTCGACGACCTCATCGCGGCCATCAAGAAACTCCACCCCGACGCCCTCAACCAGCTCCAGGACGCCGTACTCGCCGGGGAGTACCTCGGCGAGATCGCGGACCATCTGATCGGGCACTTCGTGGACCAGGCACGGCGGTCCGGTGCGTCCTGGTCGGAGATCGGCAAGAGCATGGGCGTCACCCGGCAGGCCGCGCAGAAACGGTTCGTGCCCAAGGAGTCCGCCGACCTCGACCCCAGCCAGGGCTTCGCCCGCTACACCGTCCGCGCCCGCAGCGTGATCATGGCCGCCCACACCGCGGCCAGGGACGCCGGCAACGCCGAAGGGCTGCCCGAACACCTCGTCCTCGGCCTGCTCGCCGAGCCCGCCGCCCTCGCCGCGAGGGTCCTCGTCGCGCTGGGCGCGCCGCTCGACGCGGTCCGCGAGGCGGCGACGGCGGCGCTCCCGCCCGCGGTCGAGAAGGCCCCCGAGCTCGTTCCGTACGGCCCCGCCGCCAAGAAGGTCCTGGAGCTCACCTCCCGGGAGGCCCTCCGCCTCGGCCACAACTACATCGGCACCGAGCACATCCTGCTGGCCCTGCTGGAGCACGAGAACGGCGAAGGCGTCCTGAGCGGGCTCGGTCTCGACAAGGAGCGGGCCGAACGGCACGTCGCCGAGACGCTGACCGAACTGGTCCGGCAGGTGGAACAGCCGGAGCCCCCGCGGGACTGAGGCGGCGGAAGCGAGTACGGCCGGGGCATCGGCTGGATCCGTGGCCGGGGGGCGGCGGTATCAGCGGCCGGGACGTCTACTGGATATTCGGCTGGGACTTCGCTGAAATCCTGGCGGGGACTTCGGCCGGGGCGTCGGTCGGGCGTCGCTCGGGCCGTCGGTCGGGGCTTCGCTTCGCTGGAGGGGACCCGGCCGGGACATCGGCTGAAACGGCAGCTCGCGGGCGTTGTCAGTGGCGCCTGCGAAACTCGTTGTCATGACCGACCGGTGGGCGCTGGCTCCGGCCGAGGGCGGCGGTGCGGAGGTCGCCGCCCTCGGTCCGGACGGGGTGCCCGTCGGCCCGGCGGTCCATGAACCGGACCTCGTCGCCGCCGTGCGCGGGCGGCCCGAGGTGACCCGGTGGGTGTGGCGCTCGACGGCCGAGATCTACCCGCGCCTGCTCGCCGCCGGGGTACGGGTCGAACGGTGCTACGACGTCGAGGACGCCGAGACCCTCCTGCTCGGCCACGAAGGGCGCTCCGGCGAGCCCCGCTCGGCGGCGGCGGCGCTGGCCCGGCTGCGCGGCGGCCCCGTACCGCCCGATCCCCCGCAGCGCGCCGCCGAACCCGGCGCGCAGTCCTCCCTCTTCGACGCCTCCGGTGCCTTCGGCGCGTTCGGGGCCTTCTCGGCGCACGGCAGCCGCCTCCCCCTCGACGACCTGCTCACCGTCTACGCCGAACAGCAGCGGCGGCACGACAGGACCGCGCACCCCGAGCGGATGCGGCTGCTCACCGCCTCCGAGTCGGCCGGAATGCTGGTCGCCGCCGAGATGAACCGGGCGGGGCTGCCCTGGAGCGCCGACGTCCACCGCGAGCTGCTGCACGAACTGCTCGGCGAGCGGTACGCGGGCGGCGGCGAGCCCCGTCGGCTCGCCGAACTGGCCGACGAGGTGTCCGCCGCGTTCGGCAGACGGGTCCGGCCCGACCTGCCGGCCGATGTCGTCAGGGCCTTCGGGCAGGCCGGGACCAAGATCGGCTCGACCCGCCGCTGGGAGCTGGAGTCCGTCGACCACCCGGCCGTGAAACCCCTGCTCGAATACAAGAAGCTGTACCGCATCTGGGTCGCCCACGGCTGGTCCTGGCTCCACGACTGGGTACGGGACGGCCGCTTCCGGCCCGAGTTCCACGCCGGCGGGACGGTCACCGGCCGCTGGGTCACCAACGGCGGGGGCGCGTTGCAGATACCGAAAATCATCCGGCGTGCCGTGATCGCCGACCCCGGCTGGCGGCTCGTCGTCGCCGACGCCGACCAGATGGAGCCCCGGGTACTCGCCGCCATCTCCCGCGACCCCGGCCTGATGGAGGTGGCCGGCCGCGCCACCGACCTCTACCAGTCGGTCTCCGAACGCGCCTTCTCCGGCGACCGCGCCCAGGCCAAGCTCGCCGTGCTCGGCGCGGTCTACGGCCAGACCTCCGGCGACGGCCTCAAGAACCTCGCCGCGCTCAGACGCCGTTTCCCCCTGGCCGTGGCGTACGTGGACGACGCCGCGCGGGCGGGAGAGGAGGGCCGGCTGGTGCGGACCTGGCTGGGACGGACCTGCCCGCCGGCCGCAGGCACGGGCGAGGACGGCTCGGAGGAGGCCGGCATCCCACAGGACGGCCCCCCGGACGCGTTGGCCGGCGCGGACCGGGCACCCGGCCGGCCGGGCTACGCGTCGGCCAACTCCCGTGCGCGGGGCCGTTTCGCGCGCAACTTCGTCGTCCAGGGCAGCGCCGCCGACTGGGCGCTGCTCATGCTCGCCGCGCTCCGCCGGACCTGCGCCGGCCTCGCGGCCGAGCTGGTCTTCTTCCAGCACGACGAGGTGATCGTGCACTGCCCCGAGGAGGAAGCCGACACCGTCGTCACCGCGATACGGGAGGCGGCGGACCTGGCGGGACGGCTGACGTTCGGGGAGACCCCGGTCCGCTTCCCGTTCACCACGGCGGTCGTCGAGTGCTACGCCGACGCGAAGTGACGTCGTAGCACTCGACGGAGGTCGCCCTCAGGACGCCTCCCGAATCCTGTTTCCGTCTCCGTATCGGTCTCCGACACGTCAACTCCCCCTGAACGTAGGTCAGATGACGGGCGGCCGGCCGAGCCGCGTGAGTCGCCACACCGTCCGCCAGCGCATCGGGCGGCGCTCTCCGGGGGAGGTGCGGACGCCCTCCGCGAAACCGGCGCACCACGCCCGCAGTCCCCCGGCCGACCGGGTCCGTACGAGGGTGAGCAGCGTCCACACCCCGAGGTGCACCGGGATCAGCGCGAGCGGAAGCCTGCGCCGGACCAGCCAGACGCGGTTGCGGGCGGTCACCCGGTGGTAGATGGCGTGCCGGGCGGGCGAGGTCTTGGGGTGCTGGAGGAGCAGCTCGGGGGCGTAGAGGATGCGCCATCCGGCGTCGGCGGCCCGCCAGGCCAAGTCGGTCTCCTCGTGGGCGAAGAAGAACTCGGCCGGCCAGTCGCCGGTCTCGTCGAGCATGGCCATCCGCAGGGCGTGGCCGCCGCCGAGGAACCCGGTGACGTACCCGCCCTGCATCGGATCGGCGGCGCCGACGCGGGGCACGTGCCGGCGCTGGGTCTCGCCGTGCTCGTCGGCGATGCGGAAGCCGACGATGCCGAGCCGTGGATCGGCGGCGTACAGATCCCGGACGCCGCGCAGCACATCGGCGTCCACAAGGAGCCCGTCGTCGTCGAGTTCGACCACGACGTCGGTGTCGCCGAAGGCGCGGAGCCGGGCGAGGGCCACGTTGCGGCCACCGGGGCAGCCGAGGTTCTCGTCGACGTCGATGGCGCTGACCTCGCCGGGCAGCGACAGCCGGCGGGCGAACTCCGGCAGCCGGCAGCCGTTCCCGACGATCACGATGCGGACGGGCGGCAGGTCCTGCTTCGCCACGGACCGCAGCAGTTCGTCCACCTCTTCCGGCCGGTTCCCCATGGTCACCACGGCGACGGCGATCCTCGGTTCCCGCACGCAACCCACCTCATCCGGCCTCCCGACGGCGCCCGCGTCCGGACCGCGTGCCACTCGCCGTTCACCAAGATGTTGCCTCACGTCGGCCGGTGACTCCGCCGCCGCTTCACTTCGCACCGCCCTTTCTCCAATTTCTCAGACTTCTCAGACCCCTCAGAGGCCGCCGAGGCCGCCGAGGCCGCAGGTCAGAAGGTCGTGACTCCGGCTCACCCGCTATGCCACTGGAAAGCGACCCTGTACGGGAGGGCACACGGCGGACCATGGAACCGGGTGCTGAGCCGGAAGTCCGTGCTGTTCACCCTCATCGGCAACGATCTGGCGAGGATGGAGCAGTTCTCCGCCTACGGCCGCCCCTTCCATCAACGAGGGGTGCAGATGGTTCTCGCCCCCTCTACCTTTCCGAAGTCATGAGGATGACCGGTCCCCCGGCCGGCGACGCCTTCGACTGCCCTTCATCTGCCAGGGGTGGCGGGAGGGCGAGGGCCGCATCGATTTCCACTCCCGGACCTACGCGATTCCACCTCCCCCTCCTCGCCCCCGCAGAGCGGGCACGACCGCACAGTTCCCCACTGCCCTCCAGGCACGGCAGCTGATCTCCATGCTCGGTAGCGCTGAGCGGACGTTCAGGATCTCCAGGGCAGGAAGCGGACAGCAAACCCAGCGGGAGGGAAAAGCGTGACACTTTGGCCAGGAATGTCACACTCCTGCGTTTCACTTGTCGGGGACCCAGCTACCCACCGCACCGCTCACCTCCGTAGACATGCGGCTACACGCGTACGGAAGTCCGTGGCGCCCGTGGTGAGGGCGGACGAGGCGTTTGTCGCAGCAGATGGCGGTGGCGAGGCCGGCAAGGGCTGGTAGTTGCGGGGGTTGCGTTCGTAGCGGGGGCTGAGTCTGCGGTGGCCGAACAGCCACGACATCGCGCTCGATCACCCACCTCCGGCGCCCTGAGCGTTCGCTGGATCCAATGCCTTGCGGGCGATGCGCACTCCGACGCATCCGACAGGACGTGCGTCTTGGAGCCGGGTTCGCCTCTGTCCGACACGCGACGACCAGCCCCGTCGAGAGTCGCTTCGGGCCGACGACTGCCCAGGTCTACGAGAGATCATCACGACAAGCAGCGGGTGAGATGAGATGGCCACCGCCGCAGGTGTCGGTACGCCTCGCTCCGCTCACGCAATCGTCCACGCAAGTGCTTCCCCGGCATTCCCGTCATGCGACTCGGCACGCCCCGGGCATGAAAAAACCCCAGGTCACGGCGAGTGAGTCCTGGGGTTCCTCCGAGCCGCCTTCGGGATTCGAACCCGAGACCTACGCATTACGAGTACGCGAGCGATCGTGCTGCACCCTGCCATGGGGTGTTGCCAGTTCTCATTTTGCCTGATCAGAGGACACGAGCGGGGTTGGTTCGTGCCACCTCATGTTGGCCGGTCCAGAGGCGTCCGCGCTCCCCTTGCGCTCCCCTTCCCTCCAGCCCGTCCTGTATCGGTACCTCCCGGGAGACAGTGGCCTATCAAGACTGGCTCGTACTTACGCGCAAACCGTTCCGACCGGAACCCAGCGTCTGAGCTGTCGGCCGGACCCCGATCAGATGCACGATACGCATTGTCACGATCCCACAAACGCGCCCAATCTCCCACGGGCACATGCCCAGGGCTGCACCGTGTCGTTGGGTGTTCCGTTTGATCATGCGATGCCCAGCACCGTGAGTGGGCGGGTGGTGTCGCGTGCGGGGTGACGACAGCAACCTCCACCCACCGCTTTCCTCTGCCGCTACTGCTCGGATGCCTCGCCGTCAGAACCCGGCTCGGCGGCGGGCTTCTCCTCGGAAGGAGCGGTGCGCCGGTACTGCGGGTGGTCGAGGTCCATCTGCCTGGCGGCGTGCAAGGGCACGGGGAAGCGAGCCCGGTCGGACCAGAAGAGGGTCTGGTGGCAGAGTTTTGCGGTGGCCACGGCAAGGGCTTCCGCCGAGACGCCCTCGGCGCAGGCCAGCGGATAGATCTCGGTCGCAGTCATGGAGTACCAGTTCTGGGGCATCTCGCCCTTGCGGCGCTCCTCCTTCTTCTCCGAGTGGACGGACCGCTTGGCGTCCCATCGGGTGTACTTCGAGCCGAGTCGGCCAGCGCCGTCGCCGTCGTACGCGCGCGGCACGTTGCACAAGATCCAGACGGGTGCGCCGAAGTCCACCTCGACTTGATACAGCATCCGGGTTGTTTCGCCGTCTGTCGTGGCGCCAGCCTGTCCCTTCAGCACACGCGTGGTGCTGACAGGCGGCGGGACCTCCTCGTCCGCGATGTTGATACGGATCACGGAACGCGGCCTCTCGTCGCTGCTCAGGGAGCTGCCTGGGAGCCAGTAGCGGCTGAAGCGCGGAGTCCGGGAGGCTCCCTGGTTCATGTTCTGCAGCCCCTCCCACATACGGCGGCAGGCCAGCCCGTCCACGGTGACGGTGTAGGGGACGCCGTCCAGCTCCTCGGCGAGGTCTCCGAGGGCCAACTCGACCGCCTCGGCTGCGTCGTCCCAGCGCTGCCGGTGAGTCTTCTTGTCCCCGTTCTCCTGGGGGTAGGCCGCGGCGTGGAAGGCGGGCTGGGCGCTGCGGTAGGGCTGCCACTGGGGTCGGGTGGAGCTCCAACCGAGCATGCTCCATGCTCCGCCGACGTGGGCTGGCGGGATGAGTGCTGATGCGGTGATCACGACCTTGGGGGGCCCGTTCTCCCCCTTCCGCCGGTTCTGCTGGCGTACATGGAAACCGACTTGGGCTACTCGGTGAACGGGGTAGTCGGAGGTTTCGGGTTCCAGCGCGTTGGCGATGCGGTCGTCGATGACCCCGAGCGAGCGGTAGAGGTCGAGGAGAGCCATTTCGGCCGGGTGGTCCTTCGCCTTCGGCATGACGATGCCCTTGTCGTTCTTGCCCAGGATGTACTGGGTGGGAACGCCGAGGCCGGCAAGGAGCGACCGCGTCAGGAGCTTGCCGTCGCGGCTGTCGGCGTCCGTGCCGCTCTGCTCGTCAACGGCCTCGGGCTTCTCGGTCTCGCACCAGGCGCCGACAAGAATCCCGTCCCGGGAGGCCAGCGAAGCGCCGGTCTGTGCCAGGGCTTCTCGCCTGCCGTCCGGTCCACCGGGCTTGAGGAAGTCGGTGGCCAGGTGGAGCACCGCGGTGATCTGGTCGCCGTGAAGGCTGAACTCCTGGCCGTCGTGCGGGTCGAGCCCCGTGGGGTCGATGCCGTAGGTCTTGCAGAGAGTGTCGAGCATCCGTAGCCGGGTCTCGTCGCGGTACCACAGGCAGGCGATGCGCAGCTTCTTGAAGCCAGCGGCCTCGACGGCGGAGAAAACGGACTCCGGCGTGGGCACGGCGCTGCCTCGCGCCCGGAGCGGCTCCTTGCTCTCGCTCTTCTCTCGTTCCTCCTTGCGGCGTTCGAGCTCCTTCTTGGTGACGCGCTCGGGGTCGGTCGGCCGGTGGGGAAGCGTCATGGGCGCCTCCCGCATCGTCAGAGGCACGGCCACGTCGCCAAACGCCTCGGCGACGTGGCCGTAGAGAAGGCGCAGGTGCTGCATCCCGGTGCCGGTGCCGATGGGGAAGGAATAGCTCTTGGGGAGCACCGGCCACACCTGGCCGGGGTGTTCGCGGGGGAAGGCCGCCGGCCTCTTCTCCTCGCGGGCCCTCTTGAGGAGCTCCTGTTCCCTGCGGGATCGCTGGTCGATCGTCCGCAGGATCGAGTAGTCCATCTCCAGACGCCCCAGCGCCTCCAGTGCGAGCCGGTTCACGGTTCGGGCGGCGCCGCGGCCGTTGAGCGACACTTCGAGGAGCGGGCGCCCAGGGCCGGGCTGCACAGCCAGGGCCGTCTTCGAGAAGATCAGCGAGGAGGAGATGCGGGTCACCCTCGACGACACCAGGAGCACGGGACTGGAGATGTTCGGAAGGGTCTTGAGTCGCAGCGCGGTGCGGGAGAGGGCGTACCGGCCGCCCTGCTCGTTCTGCCAGGGTTCTTCCAGGGCGACCAGACCGCCGGTGGTGTCGGGGCGCAGTGCGATCTTCCTGCTGTCGGAGATCGCCCACTTTCCGGCCATGCGGCGGGAGAGGTCCCAGGCGACGGTCCTGTAGACCCATGCGGGGGCGTTGGGCTGCTTGCCGTCGATCGGCTTGAGGTGGTCGGCGAGCGCGTATCGGTGTTCTGGTGACGCGGCGATCCGTTTGGCGAGTTCAGGAGCCATGTCGAGGTCGATGGTGTCGATCTTCTCGCCGAGCGCCAGTGCATGGGTGAGGGTGAACACCTGACGGAGCAGCTCGCTGTCGAGCGGTTCGCGTGAGGCGAGGAACGGGCCACGGAAGTCGGGGTCGAAGTAGACGTAGCCGCCGCTTAGGGTGCTGAGCACGGTGGTAGCGATGGAGTACGGGGCCTGCGCCGCGTCGTCGCCGTAGCGGCGTGCGCATTGCCTGCTGAAGTCGCTCCACAGCTTCTCGGTCTCGCTGTCGAAGTGCCGCACGTACACCGCGGCGTCGCCGACGAGCTTCGGGGTGCAGCGGTAGGCGAGGGTGTTCAGGTACATCCCGGGCTCGCGGTCTGGCTGGGTCACGCGTCCTCTTCTCTTCAGGCGCCCGGGAAGCCGGGCTCGTGGGGTTCGATGCCGGCGTAGGACAGGAACGCGTTGAGCGCCTCTCCGTACAGCTCATTCATCCGTTGACGCACCTGGGGCGTCCACTGAGAGTGGATGCGGCGCAGGACTGTTTCCAGGTCGGCGTTCCAGGTGTCCTCGTGGAAGGCGTAGTCGACCATGTGGAGGACCGCTTCGGTGCCTCCGCGGCGAGCCCGGCCGGCCAGCTGGATGAGATCGACGATCATGCCCGCGACGACCTCCTCCTGGAGGGACTTGTGCATGGCGGTGAACTGCGGGGCCGTCCGCAGGAGAAGGGACAGGCGTTCCCAGGCAGCGTCACGACCGACGGCAAGCCCCTGTGACGGGTTCGAGCTACCGCCGGTCGGCAGGGCCCGCAGACCGGCGGCGTTGATGCTGGCGTACATCTCGGCGGGCTCGCTGAGGAGCGCCAGGGGACGTACACAAAGGTAGACGGAGCGGACGGCGGAGCGGATGCCGACGACGATGTTGAGCCCCCTGGCAATCAGCGACAGGGGCACGACCAGGATCTTGCCGTGCTTGGGGAAGTCCTCGAACTCCTCAGCGGTGAGGCGTACAGCGACGTTCTCCTTGGGCAGGTCAGGGTCGGCACGGTGGCGGTCCTCCGCCCGCACCGCGACGCACAATCCGCCGCCGTAGTGGCCGGCTTGCGCGATGCCACGCGCGAGCCAGGCGCACTGCTGGTATGAGTTGGCCACCACGAGCACGTGGGCGCGGTCGGGGTCCTGGGCCGCCGTTCGTTCGAGTTCGCGGTGGATCTTCTGGTCGTACAGGTTGCTGCCCAGTTCGATCAGCGCGTCCTTTTTACGGCTGGGGTGGGTGCCTGACACCTTGATGGGCTCCCCGAACAGGGGGTGGCCCTCTCCGTACTCGATACGGTGCTTCCTGGCCCGGATGGACTTGGCCTGCGCGTCGGTCATCCACCATCGGACGGGGGCATGGACATGTTCGCGCACGGCTTGGGGGAAGTATGCGGTGGCCGACAAGCCCATCACCGGCCGCTCCACAGCGGCCAGGAGGAGCGAGACGACACCGCCGAGCTCGGCGGTGTAGGTGTGCGGGTCACCGGTGATGGTCTGAGCGACAAGGCTCGCGTTCTTCTCCTTGTCGTCGAGCCCAGTGATGCGGTAGCCGGTGATGGAACGGCCGAGCATGCCCAGCGGAATCACCGAGGAGACTGCCGTGGTCCCCAGGAGTTCCACGATCTTCTGTGCCGACCGCAGGCCGGAGGAGCGGTAGTCCTGGGCCTTGTCCTGCAGTTCGGACAGAGCTTCGTCCAGCTCGATCATGGCCGTGCGTGTGACCAGGAGGTTGATGGCCTTGGCGCGCCGTTGAACGTCCTTGATGGAATCTTCGAGAAGCGTGTGCAGTTCCAGCTTCACCATGTCGAGCAGGTGCTCGCCGCGTGGCGCCACGAGGGCGCCGAGGGCACGCCGCACGTCGTCCCAGTCAGGTTCGAGCAGACTCGGTTGGGAAGCGAGCGGATCGAGGCCCCGATATCGGGCCGGCATGAGGGCGTTGAGCCGTTGGAAGAAGTCCGGCGGAATGTCCGTCTCTTCCGCGATCTCCGTCTCGGGCCAGAGCAAGCGGATGAGTGCGCGGTCCCGTCCACGGGCCAGGTGCCAGCGGGTACTGGTCTGGTCCGGAATGCGGGCCTGGGCTCGCTCGTCCTCCGTGGCGTGCAGGCTGAGGGCGTTCTTGCAGATGCTCAGGAGGAGGAACTCCGCCATCAGCCGCACGTGGCTGACGGCGGGCAGTAGGTTGTGCTCGTCGTCGATGTGCAGCCGCTTCGCGTCGGTGTCCATCTCTTGCGGCGCTGCGGACCAGTGCCGCCGAGAGTGCAGGACCACCTCGCCGGCGCAGTTGTCGATGGCCCGGGACTGGAACTGGTCCACTTCGTCGACGAGCACGGCGTGGCAGGTCCGGAGCGCGAATTCGGCCGCCGTCATGCTCCGGACGGCCCGGCCGTCCAGGTTCACGCCGATGCGCAGGTTGCCCTGCATGAAGGCGTAGTGGTTCATGATGACGACGTTCGCGGCGCAGGCGTCGTAGACGGGGGCGAACTTCCCGCACGTCGGGATCCAAGGGCAGGCTGCGGAGCCCACCCCCTGACGGCGCAGGTTCAGGCACGGTTCGCGCCCGGGTGGGTAGTCGCCGGTGGCCTCCAGGAAGGTTTTCTGTGCACATCCGTAGGCCAGTTGGTCAAGATCGCGCTCGCCTCGCTCACCCCATTCACCGGGGAGGTCGGGATCTTCGTTGATGAGGGAGGCGTGCTTGAGGGCGCGGTCGTGCATCCCGGACGAGGACATCAGGTGGGCGCAACCTGCCTCGTGTTCGATGACCCCAGTTTTGTGCAGGTGGTCGAGGTCCCCACGCACATTCCACGTCGCTGCCAGGCACGCCTTGATGTCGGGCAGCACGATGGCGACACGTAGCTGGTTCGCGGCGAACCATGCGGCCATGATCCGGACCAGGACGCTCTTGCCGGTGCCGGTCGGGGCGTTGAAGATCTCTGTCCGGCCAGCGGTCATCGTCAGCGCCTCGCGGGGCGACAGGCTGTCGGTGGTCTGTAGCACCTCGAAGAGCTGCTGCAGGGTCTGGTGCAGGTAGCGCTTCTCCGGCGTGTAGCGCAGGTCGATATGCCGGGCCAGGCCAAGGAGTTCGGGCGTGGGGATACGGACGTCGGGCAGGTAGGGGACAGAGGAGACGTGCGGGAGCTGATCGTGGCCGAGCGGGGCGGTGAACTGGGGGTAGGTGGGGATGGTGAGCCGCCCCTGGATCTGTCCCTCCCCGTTCACAAACATCTCCTGCGTGGCCCATGTCCCCGGACCGGCGAAGTCCGGTGGCTTGGGACGGCCGCTGGGGCGGCGGAAGCGGGCCGTGAGACGGTCGACGTATCCCGGTAGGTCGCCGCCTACCCGTGGGAATGCGGCGCTGGCCGTAAATGGATTGTCACCAACGAGCTCAAAGGGAAGCATCGTCCCCGGGCTGTCGGGGTCGTTTCCGTGCAGGGGCGCGAGCATGGTCCGGGCTGTGATCGAGAAGGCCCGGAGACCCGAGATCTCGGCGGGGGCGATGGCGTACACCGCCGTGATCCGCTGCTTCTCCTCGTGAGTGAGGCTGTCCCAACGTTCCCACGCCTGGTACTTGCCAGAGACCAGGAACGCCGCCTGCGCAAAGGACGCAGCGCCGCGTTCGTCCCCCTCCACCGTTTCGGGGAAGTAGTGGGCGGCCAGCGCCAGCGCTGCCAGTACCGCAGTCTCCTTGACCGACACCTCGCTCATGTCCAGCTCACCCCTGCCTCCTTGCACACCAGTTCCCCGAACTCGGAGGCGGTGACCGCCCTCATCCCGTACGTCTCGCACACCCCAGAGAGCAGCGGGACCTGGCGGGCCCGGTAGTCCGGCACGACCAGCCACTCGGCTCCGCCCTTGTCGCCCTCCTGTGCGTGGATGAGCTTCGCGAGCGTCGTCACCGACGTGTAGTCCTTGACGTCGACCTTGAACGACACCTTCTTGCGTCGCTTCGGCGCGACCTCCACCAGGAGGTCGTAGGCGTCCAGCCCCGGCCACAGGTCCACCTTCAGCCCGCACTCCTTCAACCGGTCGAACAGGGCCAGCTCCGGAAGCCCCGGCACGGTGGTGTACCTCCAGATTCCGCGGGCGAGCGCCTTGTGGCCCTCTGCGGGCAGCGCCTCGGGCAGGGTCTCGGTGTCCGGATACAGCACTGCCTCCCTCCCGCTCGGGCGCGCCGGCGACGGCTCTGGCAGCAACTCCGGCGCTTTCTCGGCCGACGCTGGACGGAACAGGTACGCGGCACCCATGTCCGCGTGGGGGGCGTGCCAGCAGCGAGCCGACCCCACGATGTTGCCGGCGTTCTTGCGGAGCATGAGGCGCATCGGCCAACGGCAGACCGGGCAGGGAAACCACCAGCCGTGGTGGACGGACCCGTAGGGGATCTCCTCGTAGAAGTCGACGACCCCCATCGGCAATTTCAGCTTGCGCAGTTGGTCGACCGGACCCGCCGGATGCCGGATGAGGTCGGACCGGCCTGCCTCGTAAGCGTTCTGCGTACCCTGCTTTCGTAGAAGCGCGTACGCCGTCTCCTGCTCGATCTCCGACTGCAGCTCCCGATCGCTGATCGCACCCGCGTCCTTTTCGAGCTTCCGCAGGGTATGCAGCAGAATCCGCTGCTCCAGATCGAGATCGAAGGCATCCTCGGTCACCTGCCCGTCCCCGTCGACGACCAGCAACCCGCCTAGGTCCAAGGCACTCACGCCGTCCGGCAGCAGCCTGGCCAGATCCCCTCTGAGTGCCTTCCGGAACTCGGCAAATGGCAGCGGGCTGCTTGGGCCGCGAGCCGCTAGCATCGTGCCGTGGCACTCCATCAGGGTCGACAGACGCTGCTCCGGCTTCAAGCCGGGCGACGTCATGGCCTTCGCCGCCCACAGGGCAGCCCGGGTGACCAGGTAGCGGACCCTGACTTCGTCAAGTGTCTGAGCATCGTCGTGCGTGGGGCTCGTCACAAATCCGCAGCGTAGACCGCACCACTGACAATCTCCCCGAGATGGAGGGAATTACCAGCTTCTAGAGTGAGTCGACCGGAAACGGGCCGAGCCCTGTGGTATCAACCTTCGGATAGAGCTCCCGATAGAGATCGAGATACTCCGCGACATGCCGCTTTCCGAGCCTGGTCAATCGCCATCGGTACTCGGCAACGTGCGTGCCCCCTGCCGCCATCACCGGAACGGATTCGACGAAGCCCCGGCTCGGCTGACCGCCCGCTTTCCCCTTGTAGCCCACCCCGATGAAGAAGAGGGACCGGCCCGCCAACCGGTCGTCCTCCAACCCTGCCGGCTCCGCCGCCGCAACCCGTGCCAATACGCCCCACAACCACTCCGACAACAGATGCACTGCGTGGTCGGATTCACGAGGCTCGCCCAGCCCGGCGCGGGCAGCTGCTCGGCCCCGGCGAGTAATCTCCACCAGCACCCGGTCCACATAACCAACGCCGGGATGCTCGACGGCGTCCTCCGTGATGATCAGCAGTCCCCGCCGCTCAAGTGCATGCACGGTCTGACCAGCGCCAGGATCGTGCACTCCGCCACGCCGAAGGCGTTCCTGCAGGCGGGTATAGCCCACCAGTGACGGTGCTGCCTTGAGGGTCAACGGCAGCTTGCGCCACTCGGCCGCTCGGGGCACTGCCAGACGCTGCACCCGTCGCATCCACATCTCGGTCTCCGTCATACGGTCATCCCGCATGATTTCGCCCAGGTAGATGCGCTGCCGTTCGTTCAACAACTCCCAGGTCTTCAGTGCGGCATGCGAGGGGTCCTGCTGCCGCTTGCCTGGAATCTGCGGCGCAGGCTCATCTGTACGTGTGCGCATCCAGGCGTCCAGGACCATACGCACGGGCACGCCGTAGGCCTTCGCAAGAGGAGCGAGCAGCCTGCCGGTCGTCTGGGCGTCCTTCCACCCCCGGCCACGCACCTGGCGACCGCTCTCCAGAGCCGCCACCTTGGCTGCGGACACGCACAGCTCACGTCCTGCGGACGATGCTCGCAGCAGTTCAGCGACTCGGTCGACGGGCAGTCCAGCGGCATAACGAAGATCGATCAACGTTTCTGCACCGCGCTGAGCTCCGGTGAGCGCTCCAGAGTCGCACCCCAAAGCCTTGGCCAGCTGGTCCAACCGGGCCGGAGTGGGCGAGTGCCGACCCTCCTCGTAGAAGAAGATCATCCTTTCCGACACCCCAGCCCGCGCCGCCAGTTCCGCTCGTGTCAGCCCCAGCTCTTTGCGCCGGGCCGCCAGGCGGCTCGGCTCGATTTTGCGAAGGGGCGCGGGCATGACTCCATAAGAACCAGGCTGAAGACTTCATTGCAACCGTGCCTCTGCACCCCGTGTCGGTCCTGCTACCGGCATGGATCAACACTGACAACGGCGAGCCGTCCCCGAACGGTGCGTGCCGCCCGACCGCTCCGTCATCCTTGGGTCTGCACGGCCTCTGCCTTCACCGCAGGTACCGCGCTCTGACGACACCGCTGCGACGCCGGCCGCGCTCCAGCCCTGAGTCTCGGATGTTCCCTATCCACTCGCCGATGTCCTTGCATGAAGCAGGAGCAACTCATCCTTCCGGCCGGAATAGTGCGGTACCGCTATCGATTGATCCTCCTGTAGCGATCGCAGGAGGGGGACGCTGGTGACCGACCTGAAGCTGTTCCGGCTGGATGCCGATGGCCGGGACATCGAGCTGCGGGGTTCGACGGTGGCTCTGGAGGTGGAGCTTCAGCGTCGGATCGAGGCGGGGATGGCGGCGATGCTCGGCATCCGCTTCCTGGCGTCCGAGTACCCGACCGGGCCCTGGCACCGGGGCCGGATCGACACGCTCGGGCTCGACGAGAACAACACGCCGGTCGTGGTGGAGTACAAAAAAGGCGCCGATAGCGGGGTCATGTCACAGGCGGTCTCCTACCTGTCGTGGCTGTGCTCCGCGCGTCACGAGTTCGAGGCCCTGGTCAAGGAGAGGTTGGGTTCCGAGGCGGCCGAGGCGATCGACTGGCGGAACCCGCGGATGGTCTGCATCGCGGCGAGCTTCTCGCACCACGACCGGGTCGCGGTGCACCGTCTTCACGAGCGGATCGACCTGGTGCGCTACCGCGTCTTCGACGGCGGGCTGCTGAGCCTGCTGCTGATCGAGTCCGCCCCTGGGTCTGCGAGCTCGGCCCCGGCTCGGCGGCAGAGTCGGGAGCGGGAGGTGGCAGCTGATGCCGACAACGGGGACGGGAAGCCGTCGGTCCAGGCGACCCCCGGCGTGGCTCCCGCTTGCCTCCGGGACCTATACGGCGAGCTGGACGAGGCCCTGACCGCATGGGGCGAGGTGGAGGTGGCTCCGCTGCTGCACTACATCGCCTACCGGCGGATGGTGAACCTCGCCTCGGTCATCTTCCGCCCGAAGCATGAGGCGATCCTGGTCTACCTCAAGGTCGACCCGGACACGGTCGAGCTGGAAGATGGCTTCTCTCGCGACATGCGCGGCATCGGTCACCTCGGGACGGGCGACCTGGAGGTCCGGATCGCTTCGGCGGCCGACTTGGAGAAGGCGGGGCCGCTGATCCGGCGGGCGTTCGAGGCTGCCTGACGCAAGGGGAAGGGCGGCTGGTGATGGGGATCCCAAAAAATCCTCAGGATCGATCAGCTTCCCCACTTGGTTGCTGACTCAACGATTGGTCGGCTCCTCAGGCATGGGCAGCCCAACACGGTAGGCGTCCAATGCCGCCGCCCTTTCGTGATAGGGCAGTCGGGACAGCTTGGTGACGAGGGCCCACATGGCGCGCTCTCCCTCCAGGCTGGAGGGCAGAACCAGCGCCAACGACTCGGCGAGTGGCTTGCGACCGACATTCACCAGTGCTCGTACCGCCGCCGCCCATTCATCGGTAGCGGCAAGCGCAGCCCGATACCACAGCGGGATCAGACAGCCGAGCACAACAAGGCTGACCAGCAGTGCCAAGACGTTGGGGCTGGTCATGCACAGCGCCACCGCTGCCACAACAGCGATCACGGCATGGCCATAGAGCAGTGAGACGAAGAAGTCGACGCTCGCGCGGGCCAGGTCCACTTGGCGCCGTACCTGCTCGGGTGCCGTGCCGGTCAACTCGTTCCACAAGATCTGGGTGTCGAGACGGAACCGGTCATGGCCGTACTCCTCGAAACGGCGGATGGCATTACCCAAGCGGGTAGGGGCGATCTGCCCGTCATCAACCGGATACCGGGCGAGTTTCTCGCGTAGCAGTGACCGCTGAATAGCCGTGCGCTGACGGTCCCTTCGTGCCGCCCGGGCGACTCGCGCACTGGCGCGCAGCCTCGCCAACTCGGCTACGTCGTTCTCGGACAGTTGGTCTGCTTGTTCCGCTTCACGACGCTCCAGCCTCAAAAGCGCAAGCCGATCCTGCAGGTCGTGTTTGGACCGTAGGTGCCGGGCGCAGCCGCGATCGTACGAACGGCTCGGCCACAGCAAGTACCCCTCCAGTACGCGGTAGAGAGGGTTTTGCAAGGCGGCCAGTACGAGTCCGAGCAGGATAGACATGGCCAGCAGCAACAGCGCACCGTTGCTTCCCGTCGTGGGCCACAAGCGCGTAGCCACGGCTGTGTGGCGCAGGCTGGGCGCAACGCCAAACCAGAAGACGCTCAGATTGAGGGCGGTCGGCAGTATCCAGCCAACGAGCAGCGTCCATGCACCACCGAGCACGCCCTTAGCGATGTCGCCCACTCGTCACCATTCATCGTCGTCGTCACCGAGCGGAGGGCCGGGTGGCGTATTGCCCACCCCACTGCCTTCACGCAGGCCCTCAGTGATGTGCATGTCGCGGCCGGCCTGGTAGATCCGCCCGCTTCCAGACGCTCTGGCCTCCATGGTCACGTCAGGGCGAGCCTGCGCATCGGGTGGAAGCGCACCAACGGCGTCCACGAACGCCCTTAGTTCGTCCGCTAGAGCTGGCTCCCTCCTCAACAGGCGCTCAATCCTCAGCCGCCACTCGGCTGCCAAATCTGCCTCAGCGGCGTCATCTCCGGAGTCACGGCTAGCGAGCACCTCCACTCGCGTTTGCGTCAGCTCGGCGTCGATGGCTTCGCCCTGTTCCGGAACGGCCCGTCGCCACAGCTCCACCATCGCAGCCTGTGCCTGCTGCCAGGCGTCGGTGGACATCGCATGCACCAGCACGCTGGCAGCGGCCACCGCGATCGGATCCATCCCATCCCCTCCACGAAGTACCGGCTCTCTGCGACCAAGCTAGGGGATCTGAAGCAACCCGGTCAGAGCCAGTCCATCCACCGAGCACGGGGCGAGGATAGTCAAAGAGCGCCAACACTGGCGCATCGGTGCCTCGATGCACCAGCCGCCCTTCGCCGTCTGCGGTTCATCGGCCCCGGCCCGGTCACTCTCCTGAGCCAACTCCGCTCGGAGCCTTGCTCAACCGATGCATTCCAGTACCGCCCCCATAGCGTGACCGTCTCCTTCCGCCGACCGGATGAGATGATCACGTTTGTCTGTGCGTGATCGGCTCGAAGAGAGGGAGCACAAGGGTGCTCAAGGACTCGTCGTTGCGGGGCTACTTACTGGAAGAATCGCTGGCCTGGCTGCTGCGCTTCAGCGGCTACCGGCTTCTCGTCCACGAAGATCAGGATCCGGTCGAGTTGATGACGGAAGGCCAGACTCTCCGAGTTCGAGGGAGGGGCGCGCTCCACCAGGTCGACGTGCTCGGAGAGTTCACTTTCACTCCGGCGTTCTCCATGCCAGTGCGACTGTTCCTGGAGGCCAAGTACTACCAGACACGCTGCGAGCTGGAGGTCGTGCGGAACGCCCACGGCGTCATGCACGACGTGAACGAGAACTTCATGACGGGCCCTGGCACGCGGCCCCGGCAACGGTACAAGTACTCGTACGCCTTGTTCTCAGCGAGCGGATTCACTCCGGACGCCCAGAAGTACGCGCTCGCCCACCAGATCTCCCTCGTGGACCTGTCTGGTGCCTCCTTCGCCTGGCTGCTCGGCCACATCGGAGCCACGGCGACGAGTCTGTACGCGGCACAGCAGAATCTGCCGAAGTCTGCCCCCTTTCCGCTGAACTGGATGCGTGCGGAGCTGCGGAAGGCGCTGGCGACGTCCCCGCTGGACCTGCTGCCGTCGGTCTCCATCCCTGATGGGAAGTTCAAGCAGGCCGCCGGCACCGCAATTGAGGAGTTCGCCACTGTGCTGCGGCAGCACAGCGACGCGGAGCTGCTGCTCGGTTTCCCTGCCGCGCCGTTCATCCTGCCGCTCGCCGCCAATGATCACCGAGGGTTTCTGGAGTACGCGGAGGCGAAGCCGGACCATGCGGTGCGGATCAGACGGCGGGGTATGGGGGCTGCGGCGGAGTGGACGTTGTCGCCCGCGGACGATGTCAGTGCCTATGAGTTGACCTTCAAGCTCCCGGAGCACATCGAGGAGTGGATCAGTGGCATCGGCGAGAAGGAGCGCCGTCGCACCGCGGAGGTCAAGGAGCAGTTCCTGTCGGCGATCACTCTCTACCGTATGAACGGCACAGGGGTACGCGCCTACCAGCTGCGCTATGAGGCGAGTTCTCTGTCCCGGGCCGGGGCCTCGTAGGCATTCCGGCCCGGGTGTGCCGTACGGCAGGTCAGATCGGTAGGTACGGGCTGGGCTTGTCGTGCCAGCTGATGTTCAGGGCGTCGCGGGCTCGGGTCGTGGCGACGAACAGCAGGGAACGGGCCTTGCGCTGCTCGCGTTCGTAGCGCGGCGGGTCTTCGGTGCGGTATCGCTCGATGACACTGGTGCGCGGGATGATGCCGTCGCTGGCGCCGACGATGGCCAGGCGCTGGTATTCGAGTCCCTTGAAGCGGTGCATGGTGCCGACGTGGACTTCACCGTCGCCCTTGGGGCCGTCCTTGGTGAGTTCGGCGCAGGTGATGCCTGCCTTAGTGGCCAGGTAGTACATGGTCTGGCTGACCATGTCGCGGTCGGCCACGCACACGGCGATGCGGCCGCTGGGGTCGAGGGAGGCTCCCTTGTCATCGGTGGACAGTTCCTCGCGCCAGGTGCTCAGGGTGGTGGCGAGCCCGGCGAGTTCGTCGTCCCAGGTGTCGTACCGGCTGAAGGTGGGCTTGGGGCCGTGGAGGACGGAACGATATCCGGCAAGTGTGTCGGTGCCGTCGTCGAGGTCGTCGTAAGTGACCTTCCCGTTTTTTCCCTTGGGCTCGACGACGCGGAGGGCCTCGGCGAGGATCTCCTTCGTGGTGCGATAGCTGAGGGTCAGCCGTGAGGCGCGGCCTCGGATGTTGATGCCGAGGGCCCCGAGAGCGACCTGATGGTCGTAGATCCGCTGGTGGGTATCGCCCGCGACGAACATGTCGTTGGGCTGGTCGGGATCCGCCATGGCGCGCAGCATCTTCCAGTGCGCGGGGCGGAGGTCTTGTGCCTCGTCGACGACGATGTGCCGGTAGCGGTAGCCGAGGTAGCGCATGCCGGAGCTGTTGTCGCGGTGGATGAGGTCTTTGCCGCCGATCTCTTCCTTGTACTCGCGGCGGGCCCTGATCTTCGCGGCGCGTTCGATCTCGAAGCGGGCGGCGCGCTCTGCTGCCTGGCCCCAGGTTTCGACGCCGAGTTTGTCGAGGCGGGCGGTGAACTGCTCGATGAGCTTCCAGATGTGGTTGCGCTCGGGGCGGGTCAGCGCGCGGCCCCGGCCGGCGCGGCGGGCCCTGAAGTAGTCGGAGCGGGTGGGCACGGACTGGCCGAGGATGACCTGTTCCCACTCCTCAAGGAGGAACTCCGGCTCGAAGCGTCGGTCGTCGACTTCGGCCAGGAGTTGGCGCATCTCGTTCAGGGCCACATGGTCGTAGACGCGCTGCTTGCCACGGCCCGGGGCGGTGTTCTCGCCCAGGACGCGTGCGGCGAGCTGGTCGATGTGGGCGATGTCGACGCGGGCCAGGAGGTCGGGTTCGACGAGGGAGGCGAGCCGCAGTCGCAGGTCGGTGGTGAGGTTCTTGGTGAACGTGGTCAGCAGGATCGGCTTGTTGTGGCCGGGGGGCAGCTGTTCGGCGAGGTGCTTGACGCGGTGCAGGGCGACGATGGTCTTGCCGGTACCGGGGCCGCCGGATACGCGGGCCGGGCCCTTGTAGTGACGGTGGACGATGCGTTCCTGCGTGGGATGGAGGAAGACCTTCCAGGCGCGGAAGTCGCCTTCTTCGATGACGACGCGTACGGCGTCGTCGACCGTGGTGACCTTGGTGCGGGAGAGGGCCGTGGCGAAGTCGTCGGGGTCGGGGCGCTGGTCGAGTTCGACCGGTGCGGTGATCTCCTTGCGGACGTCGTCGATGCCCATTCCGGCGGCGAGGCCGTACAGGATGTCCTTCGACAGCAGTGGGGCACTCTCGACGAGCTGGTCGAGTTCGGCACTGGTGGTCACGGTGAGCGCCAGTTCGATCAGCTGCTCGGCCACGCCGAGTCCGCGCAGTTGGTCAGCGTCGTACGCAGCCAGCAGCGGTGGAGCAGCGGGCTCGGGCTCCGGCGCGGTAGCGGGCTTGGGGGCCTGCGCCTCGGGCTCTGACGGGGTGAGGGTGATGCCGGCCCGGCGCAGGGCGCTGTCGCCGACGACGGCGAGGTCGACGAACTCGATCTCGCCGGTAACGCGGTTGACGGCGACCTGAAGCTCTTCGTAGACGTCTTTGCGGTGGCGGACCGCGATGACCAGCCAGCTCTCGGTGCCGTCGGCGTCGACTCCGGTCTGCGTGAGCAGGGCCCGGTAGTCCTGGGAGACACGGGCCGAGTGGATACGGGAATCGCCCTTGAGCTGCTTCTTCCTCAGTCCCGGCAGGTCAGGCTTGTTCCGGAAGTTGTGGCAGAAGTCGTAGAACTGGGCCTTGACCGAGCGGTCGAGCTTGTACAGCTCCTGTTCGGCTTTGCGGTACAGGCTGAGCCGGGCCGTCATCGGGGAGTGCCTTCTTCCGTGTCGGGGAGCTGGTCGAGCAGTTCGTCGAGGCGGGCGAGCCATTCGGCGGCGGTGCGTGCTGTCCAGCCGTCCTCGGCGTACGCGGCGTCGCGTCGCTGCGCCTCGTCGTCGTCCTCGCCCTGGTGGGCGGAGACTACGGCGATCTTGATGCCGCTGGTGTGCCAGGCGAAGTCAGCCGGCCAGCGGCTGCTGTTGCCCAGTTCGTAGCCGAAGAAAGGTGCCTCCTTGCCTCGGTCGGCGAGAATCCCGGCGAGGCGGAGCAGGTCGGGCCACTCGTCGGGGTCTTCGCGCAGGATCTCCAGGATGTCCTCGTCCCAGACGGCGTCGCGGAGGACCTGGGCAACGGCGGCTTCGGCGGCCGAGTCTTGGTCGGGGTCGGGGTCGACGGGCTTGATGACGACCGCGTTCGCCTTGGGTACGGCGGGTGAGGGGGCGCCAATGAGTGAGTCGAGTTCACCGAGCCCGCCGCAGACCGCGAGGACCTCAACCTCGAAGTCGGCCGCCTTGCTGGTGGCGAGCTGGACACCATCACCGCCGGCCAGGGACAGGAACTGGGTGAGGTTGGTCCAGTACAACCAGGACCGCCAGCGCTCCTTGTGCTCGTCCGTGTCCAACACAGCCACGGAATCATCAAGCACGGCGAGCGCGGTCCACTTCAGAGCCTCGGGATCGGCCGCATCCAGGGCGAAGATGATCGGCAGCCCGCTCTCATCCTGCGTGCGGAAGACGTGGACGGGGCCGATACCTGCGGCATCCGGCACGACCGGCTTGTCGTGGCGCTCGGCGGCGGAGAAAGTGGCCAGCTCGCCGCGCAGGGCTGCAACCAGTTCGCTGCGGCGACCGGTCGCGGCGACCGGGACCGTGCCCGGCTGGGCCGTCAGCCCGGTGACCAGGGCGCGGGCCTGGCGGGCCCAACGGTCGGCATCCGGGTCCCGCAGATAGGCGATCAAGGTGTCGATGGGGTTGGCGAAGACGGCGTTGGCGAAGTGGGCGCGCTGTCCGCCGTACTGCTCGTACGCACTCTTGGCCCCTTCCTGAGCCGTGCCCCGGTAGGGCGGCCATACGGGCTGCGTACGAGTAGGGCGCTTCTCGAAGAGATCGATGTCCGCCCAGGTGATCTGGAAGACGGTCTCCCCTTCGGCGCGCAGGAGGGTGCGCTTCGCCGCGTCGGTGGCGATCTGGTTGTGTTCATGGCTGGCGTGGAAGCGAAAGCCTTCGAGGTAGACCTTGACGCTCTGGGCCGGGCCGTCAATGCGGGTGAAGGTGAAGTCGGTGACGGTGCCTCGGAGTTGCTGCTGCGCGGTCAGCCGCCAGTGCATCACTCCAGGGCCGTCGGTGAAGCGCAGATGCCCGCTGGCGTGACCGTCCTCGTCCAAGGAGGCATCGCCGGTGACCTTCACCCAGTCCCTCAGCGCGGCCAGGAAACGAGCCTCCAGGTCGGATTCCACCTGGGCGTCCAGGCCGACCAGCCCGGTGTGTTCGACCTCGGTGGTCTCCCACCCGTCCTCGCCGTCGTTCGTGAACAGCAGGGACTCCAGCATGGTCAGCGCGGCTTGGCGCGAGACGATGTCCTGGAGTGGCTCCGGCGTATAGCGGTGCAGGCAGCGGTGGCAGGCCCTGCGCTGCTCCTCCGCGCACGGGCAGTCCTTCAGCATCTCGTACGCCTTCATGAGCGTGTCGCGGAAGGCGGTGGGGTCGGTGAGCCGGTCCAAGTAGCCGGTGCCGCCGGGCAAGGAGTCGAAGAGCACCAGGAACCAGCGGCGCTCCCCGCTCTCGTTGTCCGGCATCGACGCCACGGTGGTGGCCAGGTGCTGCGGGTCACCGCCGAAGTGCAGGTCCACGCCGAGCCGCAACGCGGCCCTGAAGGAATGCACCTTGGAGTCGACGTCCGCGGTGGCGGCCGGGATCAGCACCCGCAGCGCCTCGGTCTGCAACCGATGGGCGAGCAGCACCGGTTCCTCGCGGGCTTCGGTCTTCTTACCGCGGCGCAGCGGGCACCACGGGCGGTGGTGCTTGAGGCGCCCGCTGCGGGCGGCAAGGGAGTCCAGGGCGTCGGTGTCGTGGTCGAAGACGGGCTGTCCGTCCGCGCTGGCCGCCCCGCACGCCGTGCACACGTGGAACGGGTTGAGCCGTACGCGTTGTCCGGCGAAGTCGTCGCGGGTCGGGGCGTCATAGCGGACCGGTCCGACGTTGATCCGCCGGATCATGGCGGTGCGGCAGTAGTCGACGCCGAACGTCTGGGATGCATGCCGCCACGAGCCGGGTTCGATGTCCTCGACCGGGATGTCCACGGCGTCCACGACCTTGTAGGAGCGACGGTCGCGGTCGTCCTTGTCGTCGCGGATGTGGGCATCTTCCCGTTTGTCGCGCGAGGTGACGGTGGCCGGCTCGACGATCTGGAACAGGCACGAGCCGTCGTCCGCGATGTGGGCGGTCTTGCAGCGCGGGCACGGCGAGCGGTCCTCGGCGGCGTCCTCGGTGCGTACGTAGCCGCAGCCGGGGCACACCCGCCAGGTGCGCCATTCCTGCCGGCCGCCAGTGGCGATCTCCAGACCACTGATCTGGTGCTTGTAGCCGTTGACGTAGAAGGTGTTGCCGGGGGCCAGCTCTTCCAGCGCGATACGCCTGGGCCGCTCGTAGGCGTAGGTGTCGGAGCTGTACTTCACCTTTCCTGTCTTGGCGTCCACTCCTTCTTCCCCGTACAGGGTCGCCGACAGGACAGTTGTGGAATCCATCAGCGCGTAGTTGGGCAGCAGTCCTAGGTCGCACAGCGCGGTCTGCGCCGTGGTCTCGCCCAGGTTCATCAGATGTCGCCCGACGCCGCGCCGTTCGGCGTCCAGCTCGGCCTTCTGCCGCGCCTGGTCCGGATCGGTGTCGTGCAATTCGTCGTGGGCTTCGTCGATCTCCTTCAGCCGGGCTCGCAGTGCCTGCTGGCTTCGGAACCACTCCCGCTCGGCCTCCTCCACAGCGGCGCGCAGCCCGTGTGTGGCGTACGCCCGGAGATCGGCCTTGGCCTGGTCGCTGACCCCGGTAGGGAACAATTCCAGGAACCCGTCGGCGAGTTTTTCGCCCTGGGCAAGGGCCATATCGACGAGGTCGGCCAGGTAGCCCGACGGCCCGAACAGACGGGGGGCCTTGTGCGGCAGGGCGCGCAGCACGATGCCGTCCGCGCGCACCAGCCGTCCGGCGGCGGTGAGGTCCAGCAGGTGGGCCAGGTACTGGCGGCGCAGGATCTCGATGGCCGACAGGTAGCAGCCCGGCGGCACGATGGTGCCGGCGATCAGGTCTTTCGGGCGCTCCAGGAAGTACAGGTCACGGCGTCTGCGGTCCGGGATCGTCAGCAAGAACGCATTGCCGGTACGGCGCCCGGCCCGCCCCACCTGCTGGGCGTAGGAGGCGGGCCGACGCGGCAGCGCGGCCAGCACCACCGCCGACAGGTCGCCGATGTCGATGCCCATCTCCAGCGTCGGGGTGCAAGACAGCACGTTGGGGTCCTTGAAGCCCTCGCGCCGTTTGAAGGCCTTCTCCACCTCTTCACGCTGCGGGCGGGTGAGCATGCCTGTGTGCTCGGCGGTGACCACCTGATAGGTGCCCGCGCCGCGGTACAGGCGCCGGTAGTAGTCATGGGTGTAGTCGCGATCGCGGTGGTGCACCCCTAGCCCCTCAGGCCGGTCGCCGGCCACCAGACGGCCTCTGCGGCAGCGGTAGGAGGGGCAGGGCTGCTGGTGCCACTGGTCCAGCAGGGACGGGTGGACCGTCTGCTCCCAGAAGCAGACCGGGCAGCGTACGTACGCGTGCCTCACCTGCTCGTCGTCCAGCAGCTGCGCCTCAATGTTGCCGGGCTTGAGCCCGTAGACGTTGAGCGAGGTGTCGCGGGGGGTCCGTACCGACAGCAGCCCCAGCGCGGCCAGTTCAGGCAGCAGCCGGGACCAGAACTCCGGCGCCATCTCGCGCGGCAGCTCCAGGCAGCGCCCGGCCCAGCGCTCGTACCAGGAGAGCCGACCGGTAGCGGAGTCGAACTCGCTGCCGTTCTTGGGCTGGCTGAGCAAGAACACCGGGGCTGCGACCCGCGCCGGAAAAGCCCGCATGCCAGGTGCCCGCTTGCCCCAGATGAAGTACCGGCTGGTGCCCGCCTCGTCCACGTACTTGTCGAGCCACTTGTGGGCGACCGCGCCCCGAGTGCGGAGCCGTTCCAGGAAGATTCGCACGAAGGACAGATACCGCGCGTCGTCCTGCGCGATCAGCGGCACCCCGTCGCGTACGCACTCCTCGTGAATCCGCCGGACCAGCGCCACCACGGCTTCCGGATCGTCGATGCGCACCTGCGCGGCGGCGGTGCGGGTCAGCTCCAGGGTGCGGCCGTTGCGGGAGCGGAACCCGAATTCCATCAGGGCCTCGAAGGCGAGGCGCTGTCCGATGAGTCGCCACGTGGGCATGCTGCCGCCGCGTCCCTGTCCGGACAGCAGCCGGTCAACTCCCTTGTAGACGTGCAGATCCGGCGGCACCACCGCGGCGAGGGTTTCCTCATCCGTGGTGGCCTCGACCACGTTCGCGATGAGGTCGTTGAGGGCCGTCGGCTCGTCGTGGCGCAGGTGCCCTGTCAGCAAGGCGCGCAGCGAGAAGGTGTACGAGCGGTTGGCGACGAATCCGGCCCGGTGAGCGGCGTCCTGCACCGAGTCGTTGAACATCAGCGTCTTGTCCTCGTGCAGCTTCTTGACGAGCTCCCCGCCCGTGAACAGCTGCGTGATCGACGCAGCGGCCATCGCCGCCGACCCGGTGCCCAGGTAACGGATCGCGTTGCGTTCGCCGCACGCCGGGCACCAGTCCTCCTTGGCTGCGGTGTTCGCGACCGTGCCGCCGAAGTGGACCAGGACGAACGCCGAGTCTCGGGCCGTCAGCCGGGGCTCCTTGGTGTCCTTGTCGTAGTCGTTGAGGGGATCGGGTAGTCGCAGCCGCTTGCGTGCGCCGTCCATCACCATCAGCGTGCCGCCGGCGCCCTGTCCCGCCGAGGCGCCGCCCGCACCCCGGCCGGCGCTCGACATCGGGGCCGCGCCGGAACCTTCCTTGGCTTCCCGCTCGGTCGCCGCGACCAGGTTCCGTACCCGGGCCTTGTCCTGGCCGAGCGAGGCACGCCGGATCTTGAACGTGTCGAACTGGACGTCGTGGTCGTCGCTCTCCGGCGAGAACACCGCCCAGCCCGACCGCCCGCAGTCCCGGCAGTAGACGGCCGGCAGGAACAGATTGGCGGTCTGCCCAGACGTGGCCGTGGTCACCGGCGCAGAACGTCCGCTGTCCGTCGCACTCGCGTCCGCCATCCCGGCGACGTCCCAGCGGAACTCCGCCTTCGGCCACGGCAGCACGCCGCGAAGCAGCCGGGACACCGACCGGGCCCACTGGTGCACCTCGACATGGACGAACGGGCGCGGCTCCCCGGACGACGACTTCGGGTCGCGCGCGTACGACAGGAGCGCCACGAACCGGGCCAGCGCCTCGGCCGCCTTCTCCGGCTGCCGGGCCACCGCCTCCGCCCAACCGGCCGCGCCCGCCCGCCACATGACATCCAGCACCTCCGGGCCGCTCTTCACCTCGCCGTCCAGCGCCTGCATCACCGCTCGGGTGAACAGGTGGCGTTTCAGGTTCTCGCCGAGCAGGAAGGGATCCCGGTCGCGAACCCCGGTCACCGCCTCGATGAGGTCGAGCAGTGCCTCCTCACCCGTAGCGGGATCGGGCAGCGCGAGCAGTTCATCCGGCGTGGGCAGCCCCTGCATCTTCACATCGGTGAGTGGGATGAACTCCTCCACCGACAGCCGGTTCTCCCCGACGATCGACTCCGCCGTGAACTCCGTACCGAAGACGTCGGTCGCCACCTCCAGCAGTCGCGCCACGCCGTCGTCGTCCGTCCCCGACGCGAGCGTTGCCGACGTCGCCACAGGGCAGATGGTCCCCAGCGGGCGCCCCTTCTCGGACGCCCCGATCGCGGACGCCAGCCGTCGCAGCAGCATCGCCACGTCGGTGCCCTGCGCGCCGTCGTACGTGTGGAACTCGTCCACCACGACGTATCGGATGTCCGCCTCCTGCCACAGCGGGGCGTCGTCCTCGCGCTGCAGCAGCAGGTCCAGCATCTTGTAGTTGGTGATCAGGATGTCCGGCGGCGCCAGTTGCATGTCCGAGCGCCGCGTGCGCACCTTCTCGTACCGCGTCGCCGCCCGGTCCCCGATGTACAAACCAGCCCAGAGCTTGCCCAGCTCACTGTTCTGCGTAAGCAGCTCGTTGATGCGCTGCGCCTGGTCGGTCGCGAGCGCGTTCATCGGGTACAGGAACACGGCTTTGACGCCGGTCTTTCCTGCTTCCCGCTCACGACGGCAGTGATCCAGCACCGGGTAGAGGAACGATTCCGTCTTGCCGGAGCCCGTACCTGTAGTGACGAGGGTCGGCTGCGGCGTGTGCTCGTTCGCGGACGTCAGCCGCGCAAACGCGACCGCCTGATGCGCGTACGGCGTGAACCCCTCGCGCTGCCACTCCAGTTGCTTGCGCCACTCGTCGCCGTCAGTGGTGAAGGGGGTCCGGATCCGCAGATACGGCCCCCGGAACATCCCCGACGTCTCGTCCCCGAGGAACCGGTGCAGCGCCTCGCGCGCGCCCTCGTCCGTCAGGGCGTACGTGGTCGACAGGTACTGCAGCAGGCTCTCCTTGAGCCCCCGCGCCTGAAGCGTCGGCCTCACGGCGTCGGCACCTCCTGCTTGATCGGGTCCCACTTGCCGTTGGCGATCGCATCGTCGAGCCGCTTCTGGAAGTAGGCGTGTGCTTCACGCATCTCCGCCTCGCGGTTCGCCTTGTAGAAGGGGGCGCTGTAGCCGTCGGGTACGGGGGCGGTCTTGGAATCGGCATTGTCGGCCAGGTACGTCTGGAGCTGAGTGAAGTGCTCTTTCTCCTGGTCATGGCCGTAGGTGTAGCGGTCACCAGCGATCTTGCGCTCGTTGGCATCGAACCAGGTGACCAGGTCGAAGCCCTGCATGATGTCGAAACGGGCCCGATACATGATGATCAAAGTGTCGGCGTCAATGCCGAGCCAGACAGCGACCAGAGCGTCGATCTCCACCAGCGCGGCGCGACGGGCGTATTCAGTGCGAAGGGGGGTGTCACGCTGCCAAGTAGGGGTTACGGCGTGGAGCTCCGTCTTCATGCCAGCCCATTTGTGGGCCCAGGGCTCGTCGGTATTCCAGGTGGAGTCGTAGAGCTCCTCCCAGAGGCTGGCATAAGCAGTGGTCAGGCAGTTGAGTCGAAGTGTGCGGAGGAGCAGCGCAGGGGCTAGAGGGTGCGCGGCGACGAGCGCCGGGAGACGACGGGCCTGCGCTACGTCGAGGTGCCCCACACCCGTTGTCTGGAGCAAGTAGTCCGTGGGCAGTGCGGCCCAGTAGCCAGCCATCAGCGTTGAGCTACGAACATCGTCCAGTGCAGCGGAACGGACTGAATGGACGTGCGTGGCTCCTGGCGGAATCAACGCAACGTACAAACCACGTTCCGTATCGGCCGCGATCCGCTCGCGCCATGCCAGCCGGTAGAACTCGGTGTACGGCCTAGTTGCCTTCGCGACCAGTCGGCGGTCCACTTCCACGTCCGACACCTCGCTCGGGGAGCGGCCACAGGAGAACGCGATCTCCGATCGCGCCAAGAAGTGCACCACGGCATCCAAGCGCATTCGAGCGAGCAGTTCGTGATCAAGCCACTTGGCCTGCTCGCCCACATACGTCGCGTCATCCGCGATCTGCTGGTACTCCGACTCCGGCACCGCGTCCGACGGGATCTCTAGGTGGTTCAGCCCCCGAACTTCGCCGCCACCCTGGCTCGGCTGCTTGAAGAGCGGATTGGCGACGCCCAGCTGCGGACCCTTGAGGATGACCTCGTCCCAGGAGTCGGCATGGAAGTCCTCGCGCCCTTCCCTGTTCTTGTTGTAGTCGATGAGCGGCTTGTTCTTGCCGGGGCCATACACGGACTTCTTGGCACCCGTCTCGTGGAACCCACCAGTGATACGCGGGTCGAGTGCCCCCAGCCGCAGCGGGTACGCCGCCAAGGCGTCAACGGCCGGGTCCTCCGCCGTACTCACGGGTGTGAGCAGCCGCGCCTGCGCGACGGGCACATCCTGCTCACCGGACAGCTTCAGCCACCGCGCAAGGGTATGGGGCGTCACCCGAACGACGCGCTGCTGATGTGGGCGTTCGTCCCAGTCGCCGGCGTACTTCACACCAGGCGCGTCGCCACTACCATCGTGCGTGCTCGAGAGTCGCAGTGCGTCGACGGAGAACAGCCAGGACAGGTGGTCGAAGTCGATCTCACCGCGCTCGCCGTAGATGTGCACCCCGAAGTGGCTGGACCGGCCCACCGGAGGTGGGAAGAAACGGTTGCCCGAGTTCACGAAGTCTCCGTGTACCCGCAGCCGCCGGTATGCCGCCTCCCGGAGGCCCGCTTCCTTGTCACCGCTGAAGTGGGTGTCCGGATGGACGAGTCCGACGGTGCCGCCCGCAGCGGTGTGGTCCCAGGTCTGGCACATGAACGCGCGATAGAGATCGGGCTGGCTTCCCGCGATGAGCGGATACACCTGTGGTGATGCCAGATAGTCGGACGTGGTGGCCGTGGCGGTCAACTCGCCGAGAACGTAGGAATGCACCTCGGGCTTGGCCAGCTCGGCTGAGCGTCGCCGGTTCTTCTCCGCCGCCGGAGGCTTCTCCGTGAGCATGAACCACGGCTCGTACTCCGCAAGGACGGAGTTCTCCTTCCACTCCGGCCGCACCCACGGCGGATTACCCACCTGAAGGTCGAATCCTCCGCCCCGTGCGAAGACGAGCCCGAACTCCAACTCCCAGTGCAGAAAGCCTTGTTCCCGCGCGATGTCCTTGACTACCCGCAGCCACGGGTAGCGATCTTCGGGGTTGGCAGTGTCCATGCCCATGAAGCCCGGGAGGGTCTCCTCGAACTCCTTGAGAGCATCCAAGGAGTCAAAACTGTCCAGGAGTGTGCCCTCAGGGAGGTCGGCGGTTCCCAGCATGGATTCCAGGAAGTCCAGCCAGTCACCCAGGTCCTTGAGCGGGATCATCTGCCGTCGCACTACGACCTTGGGCTTCGGTGCGGTCTTCTTCCTGGACTTCGGTCGGTTCTCCTTGGGCTCGGCAGCCTGCTCCGCTTCCTCGGCCTCGGCGAGGTCGTCGAAGGATGTCTGCTCAGCGCCCAGCGAGAACAACGCCGTCGTCGTAGCTTCGACGAAGCGCGGCTGAGCCGTCGCCGCGGGGTCCTTCTGCGACGCGCGCGGTTCGACGTACGCCTCGTCCGTAGCCTCTCCACCGACCAGCGGTACTCCCCCGAGTTCACTGAGGACGTCAGCGCCGTCGATCACCTCCCGCGGCGTGTATTCACCGTCCGTACCGTCCAGCAGTCCGGCCTTGTCTGCGGGCCAGAACCACAGGGCACACCACGCATCCATGACCGTCTTCAGCCGCCAGTACGGGGTGTCGATGGCGTTGAAGAGGTCTTCAAGGACCCTCTCCTTCGGTACGGCCTGCTCAGGGCGTCGGAGGAAGGCGTACTCGGGATCATTCGGATCGGCCTGCCAGACGTCGATGCGCCGTGCGATCGCCTGCTCGGACAGTTCCATGCGCTTGATGACGGCCGACCAGAGGAATTCCGCTCTTCGGGCAGCATCCCTCAGCCTCGTGAACTGCGAGGTCGCTTCCGGCTTCAGCCTCCCGCCCGGAAGCCGGGTATGGCTGCCGTCTTTGTTGAGATGGGCGGTACTGCGCTTCGGACGCTTCAGGAGCCCCCTCCTCCAGGAAGCGAGTTGCTCGACGCCGTCCTTGGCAAGCTCTTTGGCCTCTTTCGAGCCCGTGACCGCAGCCCAGCCTGGGCTCGGCAGCAGGAATTGGTGCACCGCGTCCTGAGGCAACGGTTGTGGCTCGCCGCCCTTGAGGAACGGGAGCGGAGTAGGCGCCATAGCGCCCTTCGCCTTCAGCCACGCCTTCTCTGTACCGGAGACATCGTCGCCATCGTAGACCGCACGCCGCCCACCGACGAGCGAGTTACCTCGGCGCAGGTGCAGGCCGAACCAGGGAGCGCGCATGCCGGGGTGCATGGTGTTCAACCACAGGGACACTTCGGCCAGTTCGACGCCGGTGGCGTTGAGATCGACGCCGTAGGCGTTGTGCAACGCGACGTACGCCTTGGCCTTCTGCTTCTCGGTGACCGCGTCAGCGGTGGGGATAGCAGTCCCGAGTTCGTCCTGGCGGCGGCGCAGGTATTCGTCGGCAACCTGGTTGATTGCCTCGTTCAAGAACGCGCCGGAGCCGAGCGCAGGCTCGCAAATCTTGTACTTGAGCAGCTCCGACGCCCGCGTCTTGATGACTTTGCCGTGCTCGTCGCGCTCCTGGTCGAGGCGGTTCTTGAGGGTGAGTTCGACCGTAACCTTGGTCAGTGACTCGGGGGTGTAGTACGAGGCGGAGGTCTCCCGGTCGCGGCCGGCAAGCCGGTAGACGAAGGAGCCCTTCTCGTACTTCTTGACGCCACGCAGGCCCTTGCGAGCGTCCTCATCCTTGTAGTGGACGAGGGCCTTCTCCGGGTAGTCATTCTGTTTGTCCGCAGGGACGAGCCAGGAACCCTTCTCCGGGTCACCCCCCTTGGCCACCTCGCACAGTAGTTCCTCTGCGATGATGCCGGTATATGACATCAACCCCTCATAGACGGCGCCGAGTTGGTTGATGCCAAGGTTGCGATAAGAGATGAAGCCGCCGCGTTCGCCGCGCTTGCCCTTCTTCATGGTCAGCAGGCGCAGCACCTCATGCAGAGCGGAGTTACGCAGCTGCAGGTCGAGCCAGCGCGGGTCATCGTCCTCGTCGCTGCGCGGGTCGATGACGCGGGTCCCGATGAGGCGGACAGCGGCGGGCTCGAAGAGTTCGCTGCGCAGCGGCTCAAATCGCAGGCCACGGTCTTCGCTGCGGCGGGCCACCTTGGCCTTGCGGGTCTCCCCATCGTCGCCGGGCTGGTCGTCGTCGGGTTCGGTGCCATACGCGCGGTGACCGAAGTTGACCTTGTTGAACAGGACGTCGAGGGATTGGAAAAGATGGAAGCCGTTCTTGGCCTCTTCCTCGACGAGTTCCTCGTCGCGCTCCACCAGTTCCCGCAGGCGGGCCATGGAGTAGCCGGCCTCGTACGTCCCGTCGTCGGCGGGGAGGATACCGAGTTCGGGGCGGGCCTCCGCGTACAGGAGGAACAGGATGCGGTAGAGGTAGCGCAGGGATTCTCGGGTGAGTTCCCGGGCAAAGGGGATCTTGGTACTTGCGATGTCGGCCGGTGTGACGTTGTTCTTCGGCTCAGCCATCCGAGCCAGGACTTCGTTGGCGATGATCTCGACGGAACGCTGCAGGCCGTAGCGGAGTTCGCTGGAGACACCGGCCGCGCTGTCGCTGGAGGACTTGAGGAGGCCGTCGATCGCGCGGGTCTGGTCGTTCTCGCCGGGGCGAAGCGTGTCCAGGCTGAACAGGGCGGCGATGGTGGCGAGTTCGCCCTGCTGGGTGCGGTCGTTGCGCTCCAGAGCGGCGTCGAGGTTGGCCGCGAGGTAGCGGCCCTCGCTCCAGGCTTGGCGGTCGGCGAGCAGGATCACGCCGCCGCACAGCAGCAGGACGAACCGGGGATGCGGGCCGCCGGCCTCGCCGAGTTCGCTCTGGAAGAGCCAGGAGACCAGAGCCGCGCCCGCCTCGTACGACTCGCTGGCGCTTACGCGCAGAGGCCAAAGCAGGCGTCCGGCGCCGTCAGTGTCAAGGGCGGCGTCATTGTCGGGGGACCAGCCACAGTCGAGAGCGACGATGCCGTGGCCGTGGTAAGCGACGGGCAGGGTCTGATCGCGTCCTGCGCGGTGCACGGTGAGTTCGACCGGCGTGGTGTCGTAGCCCAGCGCGCGCAGGACCATCTGGTGCCACTCGGCGAGCCGTTTGGTCCACTCGGGGTTGTTGTACGTGGCGAGGCGGGTTTCGTCGCCGGCGTCGGCCTGGGTGGTCTTGACAAAGTAGCCGCGCAGCTCTTCGCTGAGGTAGGGCGTACGCAGGCCGCGCAGCGACTCACGCGGCGTCTTCCGCGGGTCGTTCTCGTCGCCCTCGCGCAGCGCCCAGGTTGTGAACAGGCCCTTCTTCAAGTCGGCGCCGAGTTGATCGGCGAAGTAGTGCGCGGACATGTACTCGCCGCGGTTGGTGAAGGAGTCGAAGTCAGTACTCATCGTTCGGTGCCTTCTTCAGCGGCGGTGATCGGTTCGAGGACGGCGAGCAGGCGCAACATCGGTTCGCCCGCCGTCTGCAGGGACTTGACCAGTTTCAGCCGCCGCCCGGCCGTCCGGTCGAGCTCTGCTTCGTTCGGGCGCGCACTGGCAAAGAGCGCTTCCTGCTTCCAATCGGCTACCCGCTTGCGGTAAGGATCGAGAGTCTTTTCGATCTGCTTGCGGTACTCGGCTTCGAGAACGACGAGTTCACGATGCGCAGCCTCGATCGCATCGGGCACGAGCGCGCTGAGTCCGGGCATGTCGCGGGGCTCGGCGCGGCCGGGCATGTTCGGACCGACGCCATAGCGCTCCAGCACATCCGCGGTCAGCGTGTCCACGACCGGGTTGTCGTGCAAGTTGGAGACACCCATCCACTCGACGATGGTGGGCTTGCCGAGCGCGTTGGAGTAGATGCCCTGCACAAGGAAGGTCGGACTGTCCACGGTGGCGGCAAGCACTGGGGCCTTGTGCCGGCCGATCTCGACGAGCACCTTGTCCGTGAGCCAGTCCAGGACCGGGTGAACGTCGGTGACGTACGAGACGTTCGGCCACTGGGAGGCGGTCGTCTCCCGTGCCGCCTTCAGGCGCGCGCCTGCGAGCTTCTTGGAGAAGGTGATGCGCACCCGTCCCGGCTCGGTCTTGCGCGGCAGAATCTGTTGCTCGTCCAGGTACGACTTGGGGAGTGCTTTGAGCCGGTACAGCAGGTCCCGCGGAGGCTCGAAGGCGATGGTGCCGTCGTCGTCGCGCCGTAGCGACAACATGTCCTCCGGATTGGGGTCACAGACCTGCCGCAGCGCCTCCTCGAAGTAGTCGGCCGTGGACCGGAAGAGCTTGGGCACCACCGCTCGGGCGACTTCGGGGTGTTCGTGGACGGCGCCCACCTGGCCGAGGAGCCCGGTGAGGAAGGCAGCCCCGCCCTGTTGGGACTGTTTGATGGACTCCTCGACGGTGCGTCCCGCGATCAGGTCCTGGGTGAGGCGGTTCTCTTCGTCCCTGGCCCGGTACAGGCCGGTGACCGCTTCGGCCGACCCTTCGATCTTGTGGGCCTCCGCCTCACGCAGGAGGAGTTTCTCACCCACCAGGCGGTCGTCCAGGGTTCGCGGCTGCCCGGTCGTCTCGTCCGTGCGCCACGGGATGTCGCTCGTGAGGATCAGCGCGCGGAACTCGGGTCGGTGCTCCTGTCCGTAACGGTCGATACGACCGTTACGCTGCTCGATGCGGATCAGGGACCACGGCAGGTCGTAGTGGACCAGGCGATGGCACTGCTGGTGCAGGTTGACGCCTTCGGAGGCGACATCGCCTGTGAAAAGGATGCGTACGGGATCGTCGCGGAGCCCGAACTTCTCGACGATGTCCTGCTGTTCCTGATCGGTGCTGGCCTCGCCGTGCATGACCTGCACCGCTCCGCCGAATCCCAGCCAAGGTTTCTTCTCATCCGGGCTGGTGGTGTGGTTGAAGCCGAGCGCGGTCGGCACGGTCTCGGCAAGCCACTTCAACGTGGGGATACTCTCGGAGAACACCACCACTCGTGTATCGGAGCCCGGTCCGACTTCCATGTCGCGCAGTTCGTCGAGCAGCGCTGCCAGTTTCGCCGAGTCCTGGTCCTCGATCTGCTCGGCGAGGTGCCGCAGGTCGACGAGCGCGGCCCGCTCGGTCTTCCGTGCCGCTTCGCGTACCGCCGGGTCCTCGGGCCGGGACTTCTTGGCGCCGTTCTTGGGCTTGTCAGGCGGCGGATTGTCGAGGTTTCCGATCCGGGTCTTGATCGTCGCCAGCAGGGCCTTGTGCGACGACAGGGACGACTTCAGCAGCCGGTACGGAACGAGTTGATGCCTGCTGGCCGACGGCTCCGACGTGCTGACAGGAATCCAGCGCGTAGCCAGTTCCTTGAAGACCGCGAGTTCCTTCTCGGTGGCCGCAACGGGGATGGGCTTGGACGGACCGCGCCGAGCCCAGACGTCGTCCTTGATCGACTCCCGCACCTCGTCCGATGTCTTCGTACGCCGGATGTAAAGGTGTTTGAGGTCCTCCACCTCGTACTGGGACGGGTTGGCGATCGCCGCCTCGTCCAGCATCCTGACCAGCTCGGCGAACGAGGCGGCGTCGCCGTTGTGCGGGGTGGCCGAGGCCAGGACCAGTGCGTCGGTCTTGCGCGCCAGCAGACGGGCCAGCGCGTTGTTCTTCGTGCCCCGGTTGACGAGGTTGTGGGACTCGTCAATGACGACGGCGTCCCAGTCGGTGTGCTCCAAGTGGTGCGCGTACACATCGCTCTTCAGCGTGTCCACGGAGATGATCACGCGCTTGAAGTACGCGAACGGGTTACGGCCCGCGGGAATGTCCTGCTGCACCCGTTGGATGCCCGTCGAGTCCAGGCGCACCAGCGGAATCCCGAACCTGGTCCACAGCTCCCGCTGGAACTGCTCCAGCACATGCTGCGGCGTCACCACCAGGATCCGCTCGCCGCGACCGCGCCGGATCAGCTCCGCCAGCAGCACCCCGATCTCCAGGGTCTTGCCGAGACCCACCACGTCCGCGATCAGGATCCGCGGTTGCGGGTTCTTCATCGACAGTGCCAGCTCCGCCGGCCGCAGCTGGTGAACCTGCTGGTCCATGAGGAAGTTGTCCGCCAGCGCCAGCCCGTGCTCGGTCTGCGGCAAGAACGTCTTCCGCATGATCGCCTCAAGGAAGAGCCTGGACCGGCGGTGGTTCCGGGAGTCGTCCGGAACCAGCTCGGTCTCGCGCGGGTCCAGCGCCTGAACCGCATCGAGCCGGTCGTAGAAAGTGGCGTCCATGCCACGGACGAACGAGGAGATACCGGTGACCTCGACCATCCACCCGTCGTGCTCCGTGAGCGTGCACTTGCGCACGAGCCAGAGGTCGTCACGGACCAAGACCTGCGCACCCGGCGCGTAGCCGCCCGACTCCGGAGACCACTCCTCCGGTAGGGCTTCGGCGGGCTCCTGGGCATCCTTCACCGCATCGCTCCGACTGCCCACGGCTTCCGCCTCGACGCCCAACGTCCACTCCGATTCCTCACACACGGCGCGTCCCACGCCGTTCGCTTCCTAACGAGATATACGAGCGGCGCCCAGGCTCGCCCCATACACGCGTCCGCCAAGCTTCTCACCAGGCACCGACAGCGTGACCGTCACAGCGCGGTATCCACCGCGTACGCCGCCCGCAGCTCATCCGCCACCCGCTTCGATGCCGGGGGCCGCCCGCCCGCAGACCGGGCCTTCGGCTTTGGCTCAGGGGTCGGAATCGGCTCAGGAGACGCGGGCTCGGGATCGCCTTGCTCCGCGCCTTCCGAATCCGTCTCGCCGCCCTCAGTAACACTCGGGGGACCATCGAGTGGTGAGTCCGGGCCACCACCCTCGGCGATCTTGACCTGGTCCTCAAGCAGCTTCTCGAACGACGGAGACAGCGCTTCTTTGGCCGCATCCGGGGTACCGCCCGCGGTAGTCTGCGCGATCAACGCCAATCGCGCGTCGGCCGGCACCAGCCCGGCGGACTTGAGCAACGACCCGCACGCCTTGGCCACGGCGCCGAGCGTCGGCCTGCCTTCCGGAGCATGGGCCAGCATCGAGGTGATCAGCGGCTTGAGCCCCTCCGGCACGCCACTCAGGTCCGGGCAGATGTCAGGGTTCGCCACCTGCACGGCCACTGCCTCCCACGCCGCGCCGTCGTACGGATAATGGCGGGCCGCCGCATACAGCAATACCGTCCCCAGCGCATAGACATCTGCCGCCGGTGTCACCTTCGGATTCCCGCTCGCCTGCTCCGGCGGCATGCAGCGCACCGTTCCAATGATCATGCCGCTGTGCGACAGGGACTCCTTCGCGGCGTCCATGAACGCGCCGAGCCCAAAGTCGATGATCATGGGACCTTCCTTGCCCATGATCACGTTCTGAGGCTTGAGATCCCGGTGCAGCAGCTCAGCGGCATGCACAGCGCTCAGTCCCTCGGCAAGCAGCACGCCGAGGCTGGCGACCAGTGGCAGCGGGAGGACACCGTCCTCGTCGACGCAGGACAACAAGGTGCGCCCTGCCACGTACTCCATGGCCAGCCAGGGCCGGTCCGCGAACGGGTCGGCGTCCAGGAAACGCGCCACCCTGTTGGTGCCGATCACGGTGCGCGCTATCAGCGCTTCCTTCTCGAACCGCGCACGCGTGAGGGGATCCAGCTTGTCGCTCCGGATCAGCTTCACCGCCACCGGGTCACCGCCCGGGGTGTAGGCGAGGTACACCTCCCCCATTCCGCCCGAGCCCAGTTCCTTGGCCACGGTGTATCGGCCGATCCGCTCGGGCGTCCCCGTCATCTTCTGTTCAGCACTCCTCATGCATGCCCATACAGCCACCAGTCAGGCTCCGGGGCGCCTATCAAGCGTAGTCGCTCACGGTCTGGGCCATGGGCTGTCGTGGCTGGATTCGACGCATCACGAGTTCGAGGCCCTGGTCAAGTAGTAGCTGGGAAACCATCGATCACCACGAGCCGTTCGTCACAACGGTCCGCGAGCCGGTACAAGACCGTCTCGACCGTCGCCGGCCAAGGCCAGCGGTGACTCCCGCGCACCAGCACCCGGCCATCCGCCAGATCCAGCACGACTCTCACCTTTCCCTTCCCGGCCGGCCTGGCATCCCACGCTGACATCGACCGACCTGATCGACATCTCGTTGTCAGTGACGGCTGCAACCATGCCGCTACGGATGAGAACGGACGAGAGGGGCAGCAAGAGTGGGGAAAGCAGCACAACGCCGACGGGCCGGACGACCAGAGCAACGGCGTCGGCGCCCTATCTCCTTGACCTTCTGCGACGTCGACTACGAGCGCGGCTCCCGCGCTCACGGACGCGGCGTCGCCGCCGCCCCACCCGAGGGCTGGCTCATCGGCCGCTCCGGGCTGGTCGACGCCGACTTCGACGGCGAACGCCTACGGATCACCGGGGACGAACTGATCACCGGGCCGCACCCCGCAAGCACCCTGATCAACGCGCTCCACGGCAAACAGCTGGTCGTCGGGCACGGCATCCTCACCGCTGACCTGCGGGCCGCCGCCATGGTCACCCCGATCCCCAGCCAGCTCCTGGACCGCACGATCGACACACTCGTCTTCGCCCACCGAGTCCGCGGCGGCCCCTTCCCCAACGGCTGCAACCTTGACGACCTCGCGAAGGAGAACCTGGGCGAGACACGGCGCAAGCTCCGCTTCCCCACCTCCGCCCCTGGCCTGCGGCCCGGCGCCACAGGAATGTCGCCCGACCGGCACGACGCCGACCCGCGTGAGGACGCCGCACTGGTCGCCCGGATCTGGGAGGCGATGGTCACCACCCGCACCCTCGCCTGGGGACCCGGGAAGCCGTCCTGGACACACCACGATGGCGACACTCGCCCAGGCGCCCCCGCCGGCTCCGCGAACCTCGGCATCGAGCACATCTCCGAACTCACCGGAGACCAGCCCCAGGTCGAGGCAACCGAATGGGCCGACCGCATCCGGGCGGAGGGCCTCATCATGCGGCCCACCGTCCCGAGCAGAGATGCACTGGTACTGGCCAACCTGGCCGCCGCCTACGTCCCTGCCCCAGAGCCGGTCCGGCTCATCGCCGACAAACTCCAGGACGCAGGCGAGATCCCCGCCGACCAAGTTCTAAAGGCCGAGGACCTCTACGTGGCCTGCCAATATCTCGGCATTCAGCAGAACAAGGACGTCCGCCACCGCAGCTTGACCGGCAAGAAGCTCACCAAGCCCCTGCGCGAGCCCGTTGCATGGGCCCTCTGGCAGCACACCCACCCTGAGTGGACGACCGCCTACCGCCTCGCACGGCGAGAATCAGAGAGCTCCGCGACCGGCTTCATCCGCTTCGAGGAGCTCAAAAACGACCGCGCACGCATCCGCGGACGCCTCGGCGCCCTCGTCGGCTGACCGCTACGGTGGTGGAGATGCTGAGGGCCGTGGGCTCTCAGAAGTGAGGCCAGGTGCCCCGGGGCATTACCGGGAGCCGGGCCTCGCACTCTGTTCGCCAGCCTCTGCCGTGGGGCATGCACGGGTCCGGATGGACGAACCGGCCCGAGACACGCAGCTCCATGGACCTCAACCCCCCGTTACAGGAGTCACAGGGCGCTATCGAAGGGGCATGACGTCCCACAGCACGCCCTTTCGCCCACCTGGCCACGGAGCACTCCAAGGCGCTGTCCGAGCCGCTTCCTGTTCGTCGCCGGCGCAGCCGCCGCCAGGACTCGCTTCGGATCTCCGCCCTTGCCTACGAGCACCCCAGCGACAGTGGCGCGGCGCTCGAAGCCAGTTTCCAGATGATGCGGACGATCCAGAGCCTGCTCGGCGCGGACGATTTCAGGAGGGCACTGGACTTCTTTATCGCGGCCTTTGGCCCCCGGACCCCAGAACAGGAGGAGAGGAATTCTGTCTTTGATCGCACTCCGCACCGAGAGATGCGAGCCGCCGACAAGCACCTCGGGGAAGAACGCAGCGAGGAACTGAGCGTCACCTATCAAATGATGTATTGCATCGGGCACATGCTCGAAGACGAGGGCCTCACGAAGTTCCTCGATTTCATCGAAGCCGCCTACATCGCACCATGAGAGCTGCGTACACTGCATGAGCGCACGGCATCCGAAGCACCCCGGGCGGTCGTTCTCAGCTCACGAGGCGCGAAGCCTCCCCGATGGGTCAAGTGCTCAACACGCAGGGCTTGACAGGGAAGGCATCGGTCACCTCGGAACGGGCGACCTGGAGGTGCGGATCGCCTCGGCGGCCGACCTGGAGAAGGCGGAACCGCTGATCCGGCGGGCGTTCGAGGTGGCCTGACGCAAGAGGAAGGGCGGCTGGTACATCGGTTTCTCGATGCACCAGCCGCCCTTTGGTGTTTGCGGTCCGTCGGCCCTGGTCTGGTCGTTCTCGTGCTCATGCCTCCGGCCCGGCCAGGACGAAGTCGTCCTGGGTCAGAGTGTGTTGCCTTGCCTGCAACAGTCGCTGTTCTGCCACGTCGGCGTAGTGCGACGACAGCTCGACGCCGACGAACTGCCGGCCCTCGCGCAGGGCGGCGACGCCTGTCGAGCCGCTGCCGGTGAACGGGTCGAGGACGGTGCCGCCTTCGGGGCAGATCTGCACGAGCTGCTGCATGATCTCGACCGGCTTCTGGGTTATGTGGACACGGTCCTTGCGGGGCTGGGAGGCGATGAAGTGGCCGGGCAGGTAGAGGTCCCGGTCCTTTTCGAGGCTGCCCTTGACGCCCCAGATGATGAACTCGGCCGACTGCTTGAACCCGCCCTTGCGGGGTCGACTGGCCGGCTTGATCCAGGGGATCGTGCCACTCCAGGTCCAGCCCGCCATCTGCAGGGCGTCGCTGGTGGTCGGCTCCTGGCGCCAGTCGGAGAAGACCATGGCGACGGAGTGCTCGGTCGCGGCCCGGTACGCCTCAGTGAGCAGCGCGGTCAGCCAGCTTCGATAGCTCCGCTGGTCGCGGTTCTCTCCGGGGAAGTTCTGCAGGTCGTGCGCCGATCCGGCCGTGACGTACTTGGCGCGGGCGGTGCGGCCGGTGCGGTCCGAGCTGGTGCGCCCGCCGGAGTTGTACGGGGGGTCCGTGATGACGGCGTTGACGCTCTCGTCCGGGAGGGACTTCAGAACGGTGAGGGCGTCGCCTCGGTGCAGCGTGTAGCTCATGTGCGGGGCCTCTTTCAGGGCACGACGGGACTGGACCCGCTCCGGACGGCACGCAACAGCGGCCGTTCGGAGCGGGGTTGCGCCGGAGGTTAGCCGCGTTTTCCGGCCGCACCTAACGAGCCCGTGCCGTGCTTCGGGCCCGGGTCCGGCGGTCGTTTGGTGCGGCCGGAATCCCGGTCTACTGTCCCGCCATGTCACCGAGGCGGAGCCCAGCTCCACCACCGCTGACCTGTGCTGATCCGTGTTGCCGAGTCCAAAAACGTGACCCGGCAGGCACGTTGAACCCCCGTTCCCGAAGCCGCGAGGAGACCCGGTGCACCGCCTGAGATTACGAGCGCGGCTGGCTGCCGCGCATGACCTGAGACCGGCGTCCGGGAGCTACCAACTCCCCTGACCCGGGCCCGCCCTGAGAGGCGGATTCACATCGGCGCGGTGCCGACGGCTTTGCACGAGAAGTCGGCACCGCGCCTCCTACAAACCGCGAGGAGCCGCTGCGATGCAGCACGCCCTGATACGCCCACGCCCTGACCCAACCCCGTTGCCCGGCCGGGCTGTCCGCCCCGGCGAACAGCGGCGGCGATGAACAAGACCACCGGAGCCGTCGTCGGTCTCTTCGCCTCCGGTCCGCTGCTGCTTGCCGTGCCGGTCCTCGGCATCGCGGCAGGGAGCGCTTCGGCCTCCTGCTCGACCGGCGGTACACAGGCTGTGGATACCTCGGCCGTTGCCGCTCAGGTGAAGGCGATCCTGGACGGCGGCGGCAAGGGCACGGTCTCCGTGCCGGGGCTGGACGACCCGGCCGAGCAGATCCCCAACGCCAAGACCATCCAGGCCACCGGTGTCGCGATGAACATCCCGGCCCGGGGCCAGATCGTGGCCCTGGCAACCGCACTGCAGGAGAGCGGCCTGCGGAACCTGACCTACGGCGACCGCGACTCATTGGGCTTGTTCCAGCAGCGGCCGTCGCAGGGCTGGGGCACCGCGAACGAGATCCTGGACCCGGTGCACGCCTCGACGATGTTCTACGAGGCGCTGGAGAAGGTCTCGGGCTGGCAGTCCCTGTCTGTCACCCAGGCCGCCCAGGCGGTGCAGAAGTCTGGCTTCCCGGAGGCTTACGCGAAGTGGGAGCCCCTGGCCACTGCCTTGCAGAAGGCGATCGAGCCGCTGTTGTCGAAGGCCGGCGGCACGTCGCCGAGCCCCTCGCCATCTGGTTCGGACAGCACGAGCAGTCCTCCGCCGAGTACCACGGGTGGCTGTACGACCGGCGGGGACGGAACCGACTTCGGAACCATCCCGCCCGGCGCGTTGCCGGCCGGATACAAGATCCCGGCAGACGCTCCGCCCAAGGTCCAGACGGCGATCCGATGGGCGCTCGGCCAACTCGATACCCCGTACCAGTGGGGCGGGAGCTGCACCGACTCCCACGGGCCCGACCCCATGGACCGCTGCGACTGCTCCTCGTTGATGCAGCAGTCGTACAAGGCCGCCGGGGTCACCCTCACGCGGACGACGTACACGCAGGTCAAGGAGGGCAAGCCGGTATCGGTTGACGCTCTCCAGCCCGGCGACCTCGTCTTCACCGAGGGGACTGCCGAAATCCCGGAACACGTCGGGATGGTCGTCGGCCAGGGCTTGATCGTCAACGCCCCGCACACCGGCGACGTGGTCCGCCTCGCAACCCTCGCGTCCTGGAAGCCGCAGATTCTCGCGGCCCGCCGAGTCGCCTGACCGGCGCTTCTCTCCCTCCCCCTTCCTGCACTGCCGCTTCGCCCTCGCGGGCTTTGGCGTGCCCAAAATCGAACTGGAGTTCACAACGATGTATCTCGCCGACAAGGTCGTCCAGCTCGCCTACAACCCCGGAATCAAACCGAACGAGGGCGGGCTGCCAGGCCTCTCGGTCCTCAAGCAGGTGATGGGCTCGATCAACCTCTTCGGGATCATCGCCGTGGTCGGCGCGCTCGCCGTCAGCGCCGGCGTATGGGCCTGGGGCCACCACTCCGGCGGCCACCAGGCCGAGGCCAGCGGCAAGAAGGGCGTGCTGGTCAGCGCTGGCGCGGCCCTCCTGCTGGGTGCCGCGAACGGTGTGGTGGCGTTCTTCAGCACGCTGGGGACGCAGGTCCACTGATGTCTCCCCGCTCCACGAACCCCGGCGGCGCTTCTCGCGTGCGCCGCCGGGCGCTGCTCGGCACCGCTGTCCTGGTGGTGCTCGTCGCCCTCGCCGGCCTGGCCGCCTACCTCACCCGCGACGGCAGGACCTCCTCCAAGGCTCCTGCACTGCAGGCGAGTTCGGCTTCCCCCTCCTCCCCGACCGCTTCCGCTTCCGCCTCGTCACCACCGCACGGGAGCCACGGCGCCCTGCCCGTTCCCCCGTCCACGCACGACCCGATCACCTTCGGGAAGGCGGCAGCCGCAGCGCTGTGGTCCTACGACACCCGCGCCTACTCCCAGCATGAGCTGCTGGCCTCCCTGCACAAGTGGCTGACCAGCAAGACCAAGTACGCCGACGCCGCCTCGGTCGACGCGCTCGTCCCCTCGCCCGTGCTGTGGAAGGAAATGGCCGCCAACGGCCAGTTCGCCACCGCCACCGTGAACGAAGCCCACTTCCCCGACTCGTTCACCCAGGCCCTCCAGGAAGACCCCGGGGCGATCACGCAGACGTACATCTACGCCGTGACGGTCTCCGGCAAACAGTCGATCGCCTGGAAAGGCTCGCCGCACGGCGGCGCCGAGAACCGCGTCACCACCCTCGCGGTCCAGTGCCGCCCCTACCAGCCCTGCGCCCTGGCCGGTGTCCTGCCGGCCGTCGCGCCCTGACCCCGCCCCAGAAAGGAGGTACCGCCATGGGAGTCTGCGACTTTCCACTGATGGACAAGGTCTGCGGCGCCGTCGACTTCGCCACCAACCCCGCCGGGACCGTCACCGACGGCATCGGGGCGTGGATCGCGAAGTCAGCGGGTGAACTGGCCGCCAGCGCAGCCGATCTCGCCGCCAAGGCCGTCAACGAAACCACCGCCATCGATCTCAACGCCGGTTGGTTCCGGGACAACTACGAGCTGCTGTTGCCCATCGGCCTCGCCCTGGCCGTCGGCACGTTCTGCATCCAGTTGATGTTCGCGGCCTGGCGGCGGGACGAACGCGCCCTCGCCCAGGCAGCGATCGGCACGATGACCGGCGTCCTCTTCTCTTTCTGCGCCGTCGCCTTCACCTCCGTGGCCATCACGGTGGTCGACGCTCTGTCCGACGGCCTGTTCCAAGCAGCCAACAGCTCGGTGGACGACGCGATCCGCCGCGTCATCAAGGTCAACAACCTGGGGCCGATGTACGGCCTCGGCTGGACGGTCCCAGCCCTGGTCGCCTTCGGCTGCGCGATCGGCGCGTTCATGTACTGGGGCGTGATGGTCGCCCGCAAGGTCGGCGTCCTGATCATGGTCGCCCTCGCGGTCTTCGCCGGAGCTGGCGGTGGCTGGGAGGTCGCCAAGCTCTGGCGGCGGGGTTGGATCGAGGCCACCGCCACCCTTGTCGTGTCGAAACTACTGATGACCGTGGTCTTCCTGATCGGCGTCTCGGCGATGGGCAAGTCCGATCCCCAGGACGGAATGGCCGCCCTGTCCGACGCGATGGCCGGCATCGTCGTGATGATCCTCGTCCTGCTCTGCCCGTACGCCACCTACAAGTTCGTCCACTGGGCGACCGACGGCGGCGGCCACGACGACCTGCACCGCACCGGTGTCGCCGGCATGGCGGTCGCCGCAGGGGCCGCGAAGACCGCGGGCAGCCTCGCGATGCAGGCCAGCACCGGTACTCCTGCTCCGCAGGGGCCGAGCCGGGTCCCTGGTGCGGGCAGCGACGGTGTCGCCTCCGGCATCAACCCCACCGGCGGCAACCTGAGCAAGGAGGGCATCGACGCCGGACCCCCGAAGCCGCAGACCAGCTTCCGGTACGGCGAGGACCCGAACGCCTCCGGCGACAAGGGCCGCGCCCTGATCCAGCGTCCCGGCATCCCTGCGCTGATCACTCGGCCCGGCGAGGCCGAAACGGGAGGCTCCGAAGGGGGCACTCCGGGTGCCGACGGCGACTCCGCCGCCCAGCCCGCTGGTGCGTCGACTCCGGGCAGCAGCTTGACCCGCGCAGGCGCCGTGTCGCCCAGCGGTCCCGCCGCACCGCCGCCGCCCTCCACCGGTCCGTCGGCGACCGGCTCGCCGACTCCGACGAGCTGGGTCTACCCCAACCAGCCGCCGTCCGGGTCCTGACCCACCACCACCCAGGGGGCGGCCTGCATCCCTCCAGCCCGCCCCCTTCCCCCGACCACCCGAAACGGAGTCCTGCCATGACCTCCAGAAGAGCGCCGCGCCTTCCGCCTCTTCCCGCCCGCTCTCACTGTCTGGAACCGCCATGTCTGACAACCCCCAGGCCGAAGCCACCACGGCCACCGTGAAGTTCCCGCACCGCAGCAGGCGCGGCATCCTGCTCGGCCTGACCGCCCCGCAACTGATCGTCGCGAGCCTCACCGGCTTGCTCCTGCTCGCCGTGATCCTCGCCCGTGGCGTGGTCGGCGCTCTCGAACTCATCCCGCTGTGGGCCGCCATCGCCCTGCTCGTCTTCGTTCGCCACCGAGGCCGAGCCCTGGCCGACTGGGCTCCGATCGTTACCCGGTACGTGTTCCGCCGGATGCGGGGCCAGTTGATCTGGCTCGTCCGGCCCTCCCGTCGCCCGGTGCGCGAAGGACTCCTCCACCTGCCCGGTACCGCCGCCAGCCTGCGTGTGGTCACCGCACCCGACCGCCGGTACGGCGCAGTGCACAACCCCCTCACCGGCACGCTGACCGCCGTCGTCAAGGTGTCCTCCCGCGCCTACGCGCTGCTCGACCCGGGCACCCAGAACGCCAACGTCAACGGTTGGGGGCGTGCGCTCGCCGCGCTGGCACGCACCGGTCAGGTCGCCCGGATCCAGGTGATCGAGCGCACCGTGCCGGACTCCGGCGACGCCCTTCGCCGGTACTGGGAGGAGCACGGCCAGCCCGACGCCCCGGTGGCCGGCGCGATCTACAGCGAGCTGATCCAGAGCGCGGGCCCGGCTGCGGCTCCGCACGAGGCGTACGTCGCGGTCTCGCTGGACGCCAAGGCCGCGCGACGCCTGATCAACCAGGCCGGAGGCGGTCTGACCGGGTCCTTCAGCGTCCTGACGCAGTTGACTTCGACCTTCGACCAGGCCGCGCGTACCGCCGGGCTCAACCCCACCGGCTGGCTCACCGCCCACGAGATCGCGGCCGTCGTGCGAACGGCATACGACCCCAAGGCCCTTGCGGCACTGGACCGTTGGTCCTCCTCCGGGCGCCCCGAGGCAGACCCTGCCGCTGCCGGCCCGGTCGTGGTCGTTGAGAAGTCGGACCACATCGCGACCGACTCCGCCGTCCACTCCACGTACTGGGTGGAGAACTGGCCCCGCACCGAGACGTCGGCGGGCTTCCTGCACCAGCTCCTGTTCACCGCCGGGGTGCGGCGGACCCTGTCGCTGTCGTACGAACCGAAGGGGCTGGACGCCGCACTGCGCGACGTCCAGCGCAAAAAGGCCAGCGTGATCGCGGACGCCGCCGAGCGAGCGCGGCGCGGCCAGGTCGACTCCGAGGCGGACTCGATCGAGTACCAGGACATCAAGTCCCGTGAACGCCAGCTCATCGCGGGCCACGCGGATGTCGCCCTGACCGGCCTGCTGACCGTCTCGGCTGACTCCGAGGAGGAGCTGCGGTCCGCGTGCGCGGTCGTGGAGACCGCGGCGGTCGGCGCCCAGCTCGACCTCCGGCCACTCACCTGGCAGCAGGCAGAAGCGTTCACCGCCGCTGCCATGCCGCTCGCTCTCGCCGTCTGATGCCGACCCTTCTCCCTTCCGAAAGAGCACCCCATGTCCCGCACCACCAGCGCGACCGCGCAGGACTTCGTGCCCTTCGCCACCGCAGCGCTCGACTTCCACCGCGCGCTCAACGTGCCAGGCGGCCCTCTCGTCACCACCCGCGCCGAGCTGGACGCCCTGCACGCCCACCTCGTCTCGCTGCACGGCCTGCTGGACGCCCACGCGGCCCGCACAGGCCAGTTCGTGCCGATCGAGGGCGACCAGCTCCGCGCCGCCCGCACCCGGATCTGGCAGGCCGCCGACCACGTCCACGCCGCCTACCACGCTGCACCTCGGCCGGACTCCGGCGATGTTCCCGACCGCGAGGCGTGCCAGGTCGGCCTGCCAGAAGGCGTACCAGAGCTGACCATCTGCCAGCGCCACCAGCGCACCGCGCACCTGGTCCGGCGCCGCACCACCGCGGCCGACTTGCACGCGCCGTTCACCGGCCTCGTCCGCCACTGACCCCGCCTTCCGTCTGGAGATATGTTCATGCCCCGCACCCGCGCCAGCGCCTCCCACCTGTTCGTCCCCCGCAAGGCATCGCGGGCCGAGCAGCGAACCGCCCGCGCCGGTTTCGCTGCGGCCCGCCGACAGGCCCGCCTCGCCGGGGCTCCGCCCAAGCGCCGCGACGAGGGAACCCTCGACCCGGAGCTGCGGCCGACCTACCCGCCGTCCGGGCGCCCCGGCTCCTCCTCGGCACGCGGCGGCAAGCTCAGCCTGCCCGCCCACCGGATGACCACCGCCACGGTGTCCGGGGCCTATCCGTTCCTCGCCGAGGGGGGCCTGGGGGCGGAGGGGATCTTCATCGGCCGGGACGTTCACGCCGAGGCGGCGTTCTGCTACGACCCGTTCTCGCTGTACAACAGCGGCCGGATCGAGGGCTTCACCAATCCCAACGCGGTGCTGGCCGGGATCATCGGCATGGGCAAGTCCGCGCTGGCCAAGTCCATCGCTACCAGGGCGATTGCGCACGGCTACCGGGTCTACGTGCCCTGCGACCCCAAGGGCGAGTGGACGGCCGTCGCGCAGGCTCTCGGTGGCTACACCATCGCCCTGGGCCCGGGGCTCCCGGGCAGGTTGAACCCCTTGGACGCGCCTGCCCGGCCCGCCTCGGTGAGCGAGGACGACTGGTCGACCGAGGTCCGCAAGCGCCGTCTCCTGCTCCTGGCCGCTCTCGCTCGCACCGTGCTGAAGCGCGATCTCCAGCCGATGGAGCACACAGCCCTGGATCTCGCGCTGGATCTGGTCGTCGCCGAGGCCGCAGCCAGCAACACCGTGCCCCTGCTCGGAGAAATCGCACACACTCTCGGCTCACCCGAGCGCCTCGACCGGGCACTCGGCGACCAGGCCGGGCGTTTGGGGCCCGCGGCACAGGACCTCGCGCATGCCCTACGCCGTCTGGTCCACGGCGACTTGAGTGGCATGTTCGACGCGCCCTCGACCGTGGCCTTCGACCCGACCACCCCAATGCTGTCGATCGACCTCTCCCGGCTCGGCGGCTCGGGCGACGACACCGCGCTGGTACTCGCGATGACCTGCGCGAGCGCCTGGATGGAATCAGCGCTCGCCGACCCGGACGGCGGCAGGCGCTGGGTGATCTACGACGAGGCATGGCGCGTGATGAGGCACGTCGGCCTCCTGGAGCGCATGCAGAGCCAGTGGAAGCTCAGCCGAGGTCTCGGCATCGCCAACCTGATGGTCATCCACCGCCTCAGCGACCTGCTGAGCGCAGGCGACGCCGGCTCGCGCGGCCGGGTACTGGCCGAGGGCCTCCTCGCCGACTGCTCCACCCGCATCATCTACCGCCAGGAGCCCGACCAGCTCGCCGCCGCCGCGTCGCTGCTCGGCCTGACCGGTGTCGAGACCCAGGCAGTGGCCGCCCTGACCAAGGGCCGGGGCCTGTGGAAAGTCGCAGGTCGGAGCTTCATCACCCAGCACATCCTGCACCCGGCTGAACGCCAGTTGTTCGACACCGACGCCCGAATGTCCGCTTAGCCCAACTTACCTACTAATTAAAGGAGTTGAGTCATGCGGCCAACCGTACCGCGACCAGCGCACCGGGTCCACGAGGGCGTCCAAGGCCCGGACGCTAGTCCGGGCGGCGTCTCACTGAGCGCTCCAGCTGGCCACCGCGTGTTCTAGGTGGCCGCGCTGAGTGCCGGTCAGGCGAGGCAGCGCGGCGTTACCCCCCTGTGGCAAGAAGGCTTGCACGCATCGCGACTTGGAGATCTTTGCGGGCTTGGTGGAACCGCTCCAGCCCTTCGAGGTACTCCGGTGATACGAGGGAGAGGCCCGGATGCGTGTCAAGCAGGTCACGCCACTGCCGGAGCAGTCTGTAGGCCCGGTCAGACTTCTCTTGAACCGCTGGTGGGGCCTGGAGGGCGACTCCGTAGCGTTGCGTCAATACCGCGGCGTCACGAAAGACGTCCAGAGCCGCCTGGTATCGGGCAGCGGCGTCACTCTCCCTGAGAATGATGATGCGTAAGGATGACGAGCTGTCGTTGAGGGCGGCGAGATATCCGCTGTAAAGATCTCGAAGGGTGTCCTGCGCGCGGTTCGCTTGGTCGCGACGGTATCGCGTGCGATCGGCAACCACGGTCGAGCCGATCCCCAGCACGGCGCCGACAACTGTGCCTAGCAGTGTCCCCCAGTCCATGAGCGGCACCGTAGTTCCATCGGCTCACCATGGGAATGGCGCAAATACGGGCATTCGTCCCCGTGCTTGCTGGCCAACAACGCCGCTCAAGTGGCCAACTGGGATGCTCAGTCACACTCACCGACCGTGGACTGGAACGACCGCCTCCCCGCAGTCCGAACCGAGGACTTCACCGACCTGTTCCACCAGTCCGTCACAGAGGGACTTCGGCAAGGTGGCCCACCTGCACCAGATGCTCGAAACCGCCTCCGAGTGGTGTCTCGCCCACGGCGCCCAAAGCAGCGCGTCCGAGATGGACACCATCCCTCCCGGCTGACCGACCTCGGCGAGGAGTTGCATCTCGTCGCGGAGAACGTCGACCACGAGATCTGCTCCCGGTCGCACCGAGCCGCAGCAGCGGCCCGCCTATCGACCTCGGCATCGGCATCGGCCTCGGCCCGGGGAACTTCCCCCGGCCAGCAGAGCGACGCTGCTGTTCACGTCCCACCGCCCGCCGCGCGCCCGCCGCCGCGTTCGCGGTGAGGCACCCGTACAAGAACGAGGAACAACCATGCCCACCTCTCCCGACGCCCCCACCTCCCCTGACAGCCAGCCGCAAGACACCAGCGAACAGGCGGCATGGCGAGTGCGCGTCCAGGCCCTGGCCTTGGCCGCTGACGGCATCAGGCAGGCGTCAGACCGATGGGATGCCATCTCGGACTCGTACTGCGACGAAGACGGCTGGCCCATCGACGAAACCGGGTACGCCGACGGCAAAGTGGCCCGGGACGCCGCCGCCTGGGAGCACGTCGAGACCTTTCTGGCTCATGGCCCCGAAGTCCTCGCCGGTGTACGGGCAACCGCTCAACCGGCCGACTACCTTGGCGGCACGATCAGCGCCGACCTGCTGCGCCTGCGGGGGATCGACTCCGTACTGGCGCGGGGGCCGCTCGGCTCCGTGCTCTGGTCGGTGCCCGTGGTGGTGCCCGATGCGCGCGGTGCGGGTCGCTCGTCCTCGCGGACGTGGTGGACGTGGACCATGTGCAGCCGATCGCACTCGGGGGCGAGGGCACGGACGGGAACGTTCAACCGCTATGCCGCGACTGCCACTTGGCCAAGACGGGCGAGGACTTCCCTCCCGCGGTAGCCCGCCTACCGCGATGCCAGCCACGCGGCGAGACCTGAACAAGTAAGCGTCCCGAGTGCTGTGAACAGCCGTGCGGGGAAACGCTGAATGGTCAAGTGCAGCCCACCCCAACGTAATTCGAACCTTGCCGACTGCCTTCTTTTGTCTGTGTTTGTTGTCATGGCGCAAGTCGAGCACGAGCTATCCATGTGCACCAGGGCTTTCCGGTTGCTCCTTGTTGCTCCCCGTTGCTTCTTATTGCTCATCTGACCCAATGCCTTGACAGACGTTCAGTGACTCATCCACCAGGCTGCCCCCGCTCCGGCGGCTGTGGTCACCAGCGTGACGAGCCATGGGGGTATTCGCTGGATGACCACGTGTAGCCCCCCGCACGGGAGTTCGAAGAGTGGCCGGTTGTTGGTGCTTTCGGTAGTTGGAGTCATGGGTTCAGGAGACCGTGAAGGGTCGGAGGTGACCAGTAGACAACTGTGTGCCTCATGTGTGCTCGATGCCATGCGCCTAGCCAAGCACGGGCCAGATACAGGCTGTGGATCTTGGTGGATAGCCCGCGGGTTGTGGATAACCCGCCCAACAGACACCTCCTCGGGCGCTTGAGGGGCGGGCAGACCAGCAAGATCCACGTCGCCGCCGACCGCAAGTGCCGCCCACTGGCCTTCGTCCTGACCGCGGGCCAGGCGGCGGACAGCCCGCAGTTCATCCCGGTACTCAGGAAAGTCCGGGTGCCGGGCCGGTCGGCCGCCCCCGGACCCGGCCCGACGCGGTCGCCGGCGACAAGGCCTACTCGTCCCGCGGCAACCGCGCCTACCTGCGCAGACGCCGCATCAAGGCGGTCACCCCGGAGAAGAAGGACCAGGCCGCCAACCGCAGGAAGAAGGGCAGCCGGGGCGGTCGGCCCGTCAGTCACGACACTGCGCTCTACAAGGAGAGGAACACGGTCGAGCGTCTGATCAACAAGCTCAAGGCGTGGAGAGGCATCGCCACCCGCTACGACAAGACACCCAAGAGCTACCTCGCCGGAGTCCGCCTGCGCGGCTCGATGATCTGGATCAAGGCTCGCGCGGGACACCCCTTGATCAAAACCAGATACACGCCCTAGCACCGACTTCCGGCGAGGCCAAACCGCCCGATCGCCGGATCCTCAACGAACGCCACTACCCCTACCAGCCCCCGCCCGGCTGCGGCTTCCCGCCGTCGGCCGCTGGGGACGACCGGCCACGGAGAAGCCCACATGCGCCCCGATCAGACGCTGGTCACCCTCCAACGCGAGGGCACACGCATCACTGCGCGCACCAGCGAACCCTTCATCCAGGAAGCCGCCACTGGCGCGTCGGAGCGTGAGCACCAGTACAGCCACCTGACCACACCGCTTCGGCAGCGCGGCCTGGCCTGCACCGTCGAGTACGGCCTCAGTGACTACATCGTCCGCGCCGAACTTCCCGACGGCAGCGCCCTGATCATCTCTCCGCCCCAGGAACCGGCCACCGACCACCCGCCCGGGTATCCGGAGAGCTGGTTGGTGACGCGCGGGCATCCCGATGACTCCACGCTCCACGAAGTGATCTACGACTCGGAACCCGACGGTCCTCAATCCCAGTACGGCGGCAGCGTCCCCCGCCTGCTCGCCGCCATCGACGCGCGCCTGGATCTGCTCGGCCTGCCACCCCGACCGGAACCCCGGCGACTCGCCCAGGAGAGCGCTGCCGACGCAGCGCTCCACCGTGCGGGCTTCGTCCCCGTCGTGCTGTTCCGTGAACGCTTCCACCGACTGCCCTCGGCCATGACCAACCTGGTCGAGCAGCGGGAGATGGTGACCCGGGCCTTCGACATGCTGCAGGCCGAGGGCTTCGACGTCTCGTGCGATCCCGACCTGCTCGATCCCAGTCGGCCGCCCCCTGGCGGTCACGGGTTCAGCCTCGGCGACCGGCTCGGCTACCTGTCCGAGTCCATCCAGTCGGCGGAGCATACGAGCGAGGTCGTCGCTGCACTGAGCGAGCTGACCGCTCCCGGTGACGGCGTTCTCCAGCGGGTCGTGGAGTCCCTCATCACGACGGCCGACTGGTGGGAGGGCCTGGGCGAACCCGTCGATCCCCACTACGCGAACCGACTGCGCTACATCACCAAGAAGCTCGACTCCTACGCGTTGGAGATTCGGTCCATGCGCGGCGATCTGGCCGCCCGGCACCACCCCGACAAGGTCCTGGTCCGGGTGGACCGCGTCGCTCCGGAGGAGCCTGCGGGGCCTCGCGTCGCTGCCGCTCTCGCGGTCTCGCCGACCGCACGGCGCACGACCCCGGCGGCGGTGCCGTCAGCTCCTGCCGTACCTCCCGCCCTGGCTCCTGCCCGACCCTCGTCCGCACCCGGTCGCTGACCGCTGCCCACCTCGGAGCCCGCCTTGACTAGCACCAGCAGAACCATCCCCGCCCTCGACCGCCCCTCTACCCATGCCCGCACCGGATGGATCCGCCATGCCCACCTCCGAGCACGACCCGCTTCCCGACATCGCATTCGGCCGCCACCCCGACTTCGGCATCGTCGCCTCCAACCCCAAGCAACTGGCCGCGAGCGCCTGGATGTTGAAGGGATTCGACTTCCACCCCGTCCCCGACCACTCCAACCTGTACGCGCTGGCCAACCAGCAGCGTGACGGGCAGGACCGCGCCACCCGGGCTGTCGCGCTGCTGCGCAAGGCCGGCTACCGAGTTGATGTGGACGCCGCGTTCGACCCCTCTCTGGCCTCCGTACCAGCGCCCGCCCGCGACCGGCCCCCGCGCGTTGAGCCGGACGTCGCGTTCGCCGAGCATCCGCAGCTCGGCGTGTTCGCCGCGACCGCCGACGGTTCCTCCGCTCTCGGCGGCCGACTCATCCTGGAAGAGAACGGCTGGCGGCATAACCCGAGCCTGGACATCTACACGCTGCCGATCACCACCGACCGTGGCCAGGCGCTCGGCAAGGTAGCTCAGGCCACCATGGCGATACACCGCGCCGACCTCCAGGTAGCCGTGCAGCCCGCCCTCGCCCGGGACGTCACCGCACACCATCCGCCCGCACCGTCGGCGGCAGCGCGCCATGAACACGGCCCGGACGTCGCCCCCCGCCGGTTCCCCGTCGTGAACGCCGCCGCGCTCGCCGCCAGTCCCGCCCGCGCCGGCCTGCCCGGCAAACCCCCGGTCCCCGCGCCCGCCGCCTCCGTCCCGGCTTCCCGCCCGGTGGACCCGCGCGTGGCGTTCTCCAGCACCCCCTGACATCCAACAGCCGTAAGGAAAAGCTCCCATGGCCGTGAAAACCATCTGGCACATCGACTTCTCGTGCGGGCACAGCGGCGCCCGCGACCTTTCCGCCACGCTCCTCACGCACGCCGGCTTTCAGCAGATCGAGGACTGGTACGGCCGACGCCACCTGCCAGCGCCCCGCCGCCCCGGTCGCCGCGCACCCGATGACCTCGGCCTGACCTTGGCCACCGTCCCCTTCCCGGAACAGGAGCTACCCCGATGACCAGCAGAAGAGCGCCGCGCGCCCCGCCCCGCCTAGTCCGCTCTCCCTCCTTGGATCCGCCATGCCCGCCCCGCGTACCAGCGCACCCTCGACCACCACCGGCACCGACGCGCTCCTCTACCTCCTGTTCGGCGTCCTCGGCGCCGCCATCGCCTTCGGCTCCCTCGCCTGGCTGACCGGCAACCTCACCAACGCCCTCGTCGGCGCCGGCCACTGGGCGCCGTTCAAGGCCACCGACGCGCTGCTGCACCCCGACGTGCTGTGGCCGCACCTGAGCCCCACCGCCCTGCTGATCGGCGCACGACTCGTCCCCGGCCTGCTCTCCGTCTCCCTCACCATCACCGGCCTGGTCCTGTGGCTGCGCGGCGGCGCGAAGAACGGCCTCGCCCGCAAGCAAGATCTCGCCCCGCTGCTGGACAAAGAGATCACCGCCAAGGCGAAGAGCCTGCGGCCGAGCCTGTCCGATCTCAAACCGAAAGAGATCGCTCCCGCCGACCGCGGCATCCTCGTCGGCACACACTCCCCAGGCCGGGCCGAGGTCCGCGCCTCCTGGGAGGACGTGATCGTCGCGATCATGGCCCCGCGATCCGGCAAGACGTCCGGCCTGGCGATCCCCGCGATCCTCGCCGCTCCCGGCCCGGTGCTGCTGACCTCGAACAAGGCGGCGAACGATGCCTTCACCGCGACGGTGGACGCCCGCGCCAAGGTCGGCACGATCTGGACGCTCGATCCGCAGCAGATCGCCCACCACCCGCGCGAGATGTGGTGGGACATCCTGGCCGACGCCCGCGACCTGGCTGGAGCGAAGCGTTTGGCCGGGCACTTCGTCGCCGCCAGCGTGGACGAATCCAGCGGCTCCGACTTCTGGTCCACCGCCGCGAGCAACACTCTCGGTGCGCTGTTCCTGGCCGCCGCCAGCCACCGCCGCCCGATCACCGATGTCCTGGCCTGGCTCGCCTCCCCTGCCGACCGCACTCCGGTGGACCTGCTCACCGATGCCAGCCACGACGCAGTCGCCGCCCAGCTCCAGGGCACCGTCAGCGGGGCCACGGAAACGCGGGACGGCATCTATGAGACCGCGCGGCAGTACGCGAGCTGCCTGCTCGACCCGGACGTCGCCGCCTGGGTCACCCCCAGCAAGCACCTTCCCGAGTTCAAGCCCTCCGCGTTCGCCACCTCCCGCGACACGTTGTACCTGCTCAGCAAGGACGGCGGCAGCTCGGCATCGGCGATCATCGCCGCAGCGGCCGATGCGGTGATGCGCGCGGCCGTGGTCGTCGCCGAGCGCTCCGGCGGGCGGCTCGACCCACCTGCCCTGTGTGTCCTCGACGAGGCCGCCAACGTGTGCAAAATCTCCGATCTCCCCGACCTGTACAGCCACCTGGGCTCACGGGGCGTGATCCCGATGACGATCCTGCAGTCCTACCGGCAGGGCCAGCGGTGCTGGGGCGAGGCAGGCATGGACGCACTCTGGTCCGCCGCCACGATCAAGATCATCGGAAGTGGCATCGACGACGCCGACTTCGCCGACCGTCTGAGCAGGCAGGTCGGTGACCACGACATACAGACGACATCGGTGTCGACCAGCGACAGCGGCAAGTCCACCTCGGTGAGCATGCGCACCGAGCGCATCCTGCCCCCCGACGCGATCCGCGCGCTCCCCAAGGGCAAGGCCCTGCTGCTCGCCACCGGTATCAGGGTGGCGATGCTCGACCTGCAGCCCTGGTACAAAGAGCCCGCCGCCAAGGTGGTCGGTCCGGCCTCGGCCCGCGCTACGAAGGCCATCACCGAGCGGGCCAACGCCAAATCCCTGGGCCGCGACAACTTCGGGCTCTCGGCATGATCGCCCCGACGCTCAAGGGCCTCGCCCAGTCACCGGTCGTCCGGCGGGGCGGCCAGTGGTGGCTGGTCGCCGGTACCGGCTCGATTCTCGCCACCGATCCGACGTTCACCGGCGAGTTGGACCGCTTCGCCGCCGCGATGGCCGCCGCCGACCAGACCGTCGCCGATTTCCGCTCCCAGCAGACTGATCCGCCGACTCCCCATCCCGGGCGGCAGCGATGAATGCGCTGCTCACTGCCGAGCAGGCGGTGCTCGGCGCGGTGCTGCTTGATCCAGGCCAGCTCGCGCACCTGGACTGGCTCGCACCGGATCACTTCCACCGGCCTGTCCACCAGGCGCTGTTCGCCGCCCTGCGCAAGCTCCGGACTGACGGCCACCTCGCCGTGGCGACCAAGGAACTGGTGCCGCTGTCCTGGGTGACCGACGCGGTCGACGAGGCCGGCCACCACGTCCGGGGGCTGACCGCGGTATACGCCCACACCCTGATCTCGGCCTGCCCCCGCCCCGAACACGCCCCGGTGTACGGCCGGATGGTGCTGGAGGGAGCAATCCACCGCAGCGTGACCGAGCACGCGATCCGCCTGCACCAAGCGGCCCGTGCCGACGCCCTCCAGGGCGAGGTCAAGGGAGCGCTGCACTATGCGGATGTCCTGACCGGGGTACTCGGCGACCTCGCGCGCCGCTGGGGGCCCGAGCCACGCTCAGTGGCCCCGGCCACGCCACCGTCTACAGCACCCGTCGCGCTGCCGCATGTATGGGCGGACCAGGTCGCCGAGGACGAGCAGTTCCTGCTGGCGGTCCTGGTCGAGCGGCCGAAGGCGATGGACGAGGTCGTCGGCTGGCTGCGACCGCGCGACTTCGCCGACCCAGCCCACGGCCAGCTCTACCGCTGCCTGGGCGCACTGCACCACCGCGGCGAGCCCATCGACCGGATCACCGTGCTGTGGGAAGCCCAGCGGCGCGGTCTGCTGGCCGACGGCACGCTGACCACCGAACAGCTCACCGCCATCTGCGACGGCGTCGGCCCCGGCAGCGCCGAGTGGCTCGGCGAGCAGATCATTCGCTCCTCCGTCGCCCGTACGGCCGCCACCTCCGCCCGTGCCATCCGCGCCCTGGCCGAGAACGAGACCCTCGCCCCCGGGAGGCTCATCAACCACGCCCTGCACGCGCTCGGGCCGCTCGACGAAGTGCGTGCCCGTTGGCAGACCGCGAACGGCCACCCCTCTCCGGCGCCACCCCCCGCGCCGCAGGCCGAGGGGCCCCCGACGGCGCGGGTCCACGCCGCCCTCGCCCGCAGCACACCGCAACCGACCGCACAGTCCTCGGAATGCCCAGGCCCTGCCTCCACGCCATCAGCCGCACGACCGCCCTCACGCACCCACGGCTGACCGGTCCTCACCCACCGACCCAGCCCATCCGACTGTCCCCACCTCTGGAACGCCATGGAAAACGCCCCCATCTCCGACGCCCTGGCCCTGCGCGCCACGGCCTCCGCCTTCGACGCCCAGCGCGGCAAACTGCCAGTGGTCGGAGACCCCCACCTCTCACCCGATGCCGTCGCCGTCGCACGCCAGATCTCTGAACTCGGAAAGCTGATCACCGACCTGGGTGACGAGATCCTCTTCCGAGCCACCCACCAGAACCAGGCGCCCCACACCGCTCGGGTGATCACCAACTTCGCCGCCGCCGTCGAGCCCGCAGGCGAAGCAACTTCCGCCCTGGGAGCGGTGGCCGACCAACTCACCTTCCTGAACCAGACCGAGAGCATGCGCGACCAGCCCGACGCCAGGGATGCCCGGCAGGCAGCCGTACGAGTGATAGAGGAAGCACTCGCCACCGCCGACGCAGCCCTGCACGACGGGGCCAACTCCCTGTACGCCGCGTCGGCGACGGTTTCTCCCCTGTCCGTTCGGCTCCAGGCTGCCCGCAGCCGGTCCACAACCGCCGCGCCCTCTCCGGGGTTCCCACCTCCCGACGCCACCACGACGGCGGCGGCCACCTCGGACCGAATCGCACGGGGCCGGTGACATGGAGACCACCGCCGCGCGACCGCCGTTGATCGGCTCGCTCTGCTCGGGTTACGGCGGTCTGGACCTCGGGGTCCAGACCGCCCTCGGCGGCACCCTGGCCTGGCACGCCGAGATCAACCCCGACGCCGCGCGCATCCTGGCCCGGCACTGGCCCGGTGTGCCCAATCTGCAGGACATCACCGCGGTCAACTGGGCCGATGTGCCTCGGGTGTGTGTCCTGACGGCTGGCTTCCCTTGTCAAAGACGTCTCCGTCGCCGGCCGCCGGGCCGGACTCAACCCCCACACCCGCTCGGGGTTGTGGCTGCACGTCGCCCGTGCGGTCGAAGCCCTCCGCCCCTGCTTGGTTGTGATCGAGAATGTCCGAGGTCTCCTCACCTCGCCCGCCGGTTCCCCTGGCGACGTGGAATTCTGCCCGTGGTGTCTGGGAGACGACCCAACCCAGCCTGCTATGCGGGCACTTGGTGCCGTACTCGGCTCCCTGGCCGATCTCCGGTACGACGCGAGGTGGCTCGTGCTTCGTGCCTCCGGCGTCGGAGCCCCCCATCGTCGCGAGCGGACCTTCCTCACCGCCTGGCCCGCCGAGCACCCTGCTCAAGACCCCGACGAGCAACATCGGCAAGAACGGCGGCTCCCAGCACCCGTCGAAGCGGAAGAGCGGCGGCCACGGCCCGAACCTGGCCGACGAGGTGGAGTGGCTGCTGCCCACGCCGAAGGCGTCGGACGGGACCAAGGGCTCGCCGAACCAACGGCACGGCAACGGGGACATGACGCTGCCGAGCGCGGCAGCGTCGCTGCTGCCCACCCCGAGGGCGAGCGACACCGGCACTCCTGGCCGCCGTCCGGGCAAGGGCTGGCGCCCGCCCCTGTCGGCGGTGGTCCTGCCTCTGTGGGCGGAGGCGGCCCCGGAAGCCGGGGAACCGACGGGCGATGGGGATCGTACGCCTCCGCCATCGCCCGATGGGAGAACCTCACCCGCCCCGGCCCGCCGCCCACCGACGCTGCCGGACGCCTGCGCGCCGACTTCGTGGAGTGGATGCAGGGCCTGGCACCTGGCTGGGTGACCGCCACTACGGGACTCGGTCGACCCGCTCAGCTCACCGCGCTCGGCAACGGCGTGGTCCCCCAACAGGCCGCCCGCGCCGTGCAGTTGCTGGCACCGCCCTTCCCGCGCTGCCCACGCTGCACCGCGCCATAGCGCTGCACTACCGCCTTTCCCCGGCCGGACCAAATCGCGGAATCTCCGCATCCTCTTGCTCATGCCGACCTGCGAACGGAGCACCGCCGTGACCTCCAGAAGAGCGCGCCGCACTTCGCCCCCGCCCTGCTCGCTCACTCCCCTGGATCCGCTATGCCCGACCCCAGCAAGGCCACCCCCGAGCCCGAGCCGTTCCGCGTTCCCGACGGCGATCTCGACGATCTCGCCAGCACCCTCGCCAAGACGATGGCGGAGGTACGCCAGCACGGTGTCATCCTCGACCGCCTCGGCTCCGAGCCCACCACCGCGCCCACTGCACCCCAGCCCGCCGACGACGCCCCGGCCGCAGAGACAACCGACGCCGACCAGGCCGAGGGCCCCACGTCGGTGTTCATCCTCGCCTTGGGCGGCGAGGCACACGCGGTCGAACTGGCAGCGCTCAGCGACTGGGTGAACTACCTGTTCCTGCCGGTCTACGGACGGGAGATCAGCACCACCCGTCCGTGGTGCGACCAATGGCACGAGCATCCCGAGGCTGTGGCCCGGCTGCACGCGCTCTGGCTCGCGTGGCAGCAGCTCACTGATGCCGAGGCCGGCCTGTCCGGTCCCTCGACGTGGCACCGCGACCACCTCGACCAGGCTCTGGTTCATCTCCGTGCCCCCGACGGCCCCTTCGCCGCATGCACGACGAGCCCGACCCGGCCCAACCACCGCGTACTGGCCACCCCCGCACCCGAGTTGGCGGGAGCCACCCAGTGACCACGGAACACGACTTCCACCTCGACGACTTCGAGCCCGCCGACACCGTCTCCGAACTCGCCGAGAGCAGTCTCTGGGCCGGAGACCTGACCGTGCTGGCCGAGCACCACACCACCCCGAACGGGTCACACAGCTACCTCGTCGCCCACGACGGGTCGGTGACCTGGGGCGTCCCCGGCGAACCACAGCTCGTTGCCATCAAGATCACGCGGGACCTGCGCGAGCGCACGTTCACCTTCGAGACCGCGAACCACGTCGGTCTGGCCTTCGCCCAGAACTGGCTGATCGACCATGGCTGCCCGCCCGAGCAGATCACCCAGGCCGGCGGGGACTCCCTGAAGCCCGCCGACGATCTCACCCTCTGGATCGAGCAGCAGATCCGGGAGTCAGGCTCTCGCTACAACGTCCTCGACAGCTGGACCTCGGACTTCGCCCCGTGCGAGACGTGGACGTTGACCCGTGACTCCAGCGCCGCTCAGGCACCGATTCGTGTCTTCCTCGAAGAGGGGAACCACGACGCCCACACGTACACGATGCGCGAGGGCGCCTTCGCCGATGAGGCCGCCGCCCGGCACTGGCTGGAAGACCGCAGCAGTCCGCTGCCGCAGCCACCGGATTACCGCGGTGAGGCCGCCGCCCGGCTCACCCGCGCCGCCCTCACTCGGTCCGCGGGTCCCTCCGTGATCCCGAAAGCCGGCCTCGACACGGGCACTGCGCCGTCGGCAGGAACGGCCCAGCGCCCGAGCCCTGGGAGGCCGATGTGAGCCGCGCCCGCTTCGCCTTCGCCGCGCACCCGGATGCCATCGCGGACCTGCGCGAACTCCCTGCCGACATCCGCGACCTGGCGCTGCTGGAGCTGCAGAATCTGGTCCACGGCAGCGACGACTGCCTGCCGCTGAACGGCCGCCTCGCAGGCTTCCACAAGGTCTACGTCGACCCGGCAGTCTCCTACCGGATGGTCATCCAGTTCCGCCCGGCCCCGCCCACCTCGACCCACAAGCGCGAGATCTACCTCGTGGCGGCCGGTGCCCGAGAGGACTACGCGGTCTACCGCACGGCCCAGCTCCGCACCCACCGCGCGGGCCTCAACGGGTCCGCCGACACGGGCCCGGCGGCCGAGGCGCGAGTCCAGGCGGCCCGATCTCGATCCCCCCACGCGGTCGACCAGACCGCGTCCCTCGCGGCCACCGCACCGGCGGCAGTCAGCCCCACCGCGCCCGCCGCCTCCCGGAAGGTCCCGCAGCGATGACCGCCGACCGTACGCCCCTGGCCCGCACCGAACTGGCCGCGCTGCTCACCGACGCCGCGCAGAGCGTCTCCGGGGTCCTGACGACCGAGTACCCCACCTCTGCCAGCCGCTCCTATCTGCATCCCGTCCTCGGCGCGCTGTCCGCCGGCCCCCGGGTGGTCTGCGAGTTGAACGACCGGCTCGAAGGGTTCGTCGTCGAGGAGCCGCTCCCCTCCACCTCCGCCGGTCTGTTCACCCTGGCGTCCTACGCTTCTGCGCTCGGCTGGCTCACCGAGTCCCTCGCCGAGTTGACCGCATCCGTGGACCAGATCTGCACGCGCGTCGGCATCCCCGCCGAGCCGCCGGACCCGGCGGTCACCGTGCCCTCACCTGCGGAGCAGGACGACGAGTTCGACTTCGCGTTCAGCGCGCTGGAACTGGCCGCCATCCGCACAGCCGCTGAGGCTGCCGGCCTCAGCCCCGGCGACTACGTCGAGGTGCTCTCGCAGTCCCTCCTCGCCGCCTCCCGGATCACCGACGCCTGCATGGAGATCTCCAGCGGCCTGCTCGAAGACGCCGCGTACGTCCTCGGCGAGGCGACCGACCACGTCTGGATCGGTGAGAGCCCCGACAGCCTGCCCACCCTGGTGCGCTCCCTGCTCGCCCGGATGGAGGCGAGCGAATGAACCCCCATGACATGGCGAAGCGCCCCGGCGCGCACCTGGTCGCCGAGGAGTTCGGCCTCGCGGACCCCTGGGCGCTGAGCGACGACCATCCACCCCGCGACCCGCTTCACCTCATCGGCACGATGGTCGCCGAGGCCGCTCGCGATGTCGACGAGGTGCACGGCGAACTGACCCGCGCCGCCCAGTCCGCGATCGAGCTTCTTGAGCCCATCGGGCGGGGCGATCACGCCGGCATGCGCGGCTGGTACGGGATCCTGCGCACCACGGGTCCGCAGATCGAGCTGCTCGTCGCCGCCGAGGTGCGGCTTACGAGCAACTGACCCGGGCCGTGTCCACGTACCGCCGCCTTCTGCCCGAGTCCGACGCCGCGCCGGCCTCAAAGGCATCGCGCCAGAGCCTGGGCCTGGACCCAGAGCAGGCGCCGGGGCGGGACGATGACTGGGCCATCTCGGGTGGTCGCCAGCTCCGAGCCCTTGAAGCTGTGGAGGCGGGCGGGCTTCGATTCCACCGGAGCGGGGCCTACGGCTACATCTATCTCTCCGACGGGCGGGGCCAACGCCCCATCCCAGAGGTCTGGCCCGAAACCGTCCAGCGGCTGGTCACCGACGGGCTGTTGGACCAGGACACCAGCGAGCGACTGTACCGGCCTGGACAGCTCCTCTCGCTCACGCCGCAGGGCGAGGCGGCCCTTCGAGATGCACGTACGGCCACGCCGCGCCTATCCGCCGCCCTCAGCCGCAGCAACACTGCGGCGATCTCCGGCGTCGTCGCCGATCCAGCTGTCGCACTCGCACCAAGCGCGGCCACCAAGCCTTCCCGTTCCCGCTGATTCCCCCTGGAAAGGACGTCCGCCATGTCCACCGCGATCTACACCCGCCACCTGGTCGAGCACCGGTACGGCCGCCCGTTGGAGGACCTCCAACGCGACGGCGCACGCGGCGGTTCAAGCGATCCCGTCCTGCCGATCGTGCTGCGGCGGCTCGGCGGTCTGGCCGAGACGAACGCCCATGCCCGTGCCGCCCGCCGCAACCTCGACGCGGCCTGGCAGCGCTGCCGCTCCGGCGGGCACACCCTCGACGACCTCGTGCTGGGGTACGCGGCCGAAGTCGTGGACCTCGAACGCCAGGAGCAGTCGGAAGCCGAGGCGGTGTGGGACCTGCTGGACGTCCGCCTCCTGCTGGACCAGCCTGCCGCCCGCCGGCCTTCGGCTCGGCGAACCGGACCCGCGCCGGGCGATGAGGACCTCATGGCCATCGCCCGGCAGGTCGCCGCCCGTCTGCCCCGGCTCAACCGCGAAGCCCTGCGCCAGGGTCTGCGCGACCGAGGCATACACGTCAGCAACCGCCGCCTCGGCACGGTGCTCCAGCGTCTTCGCGCCGAGCGCGACCCTCACTGATCCGCGACCCGCCGCCCGATTCGCCCTTCGTCATAACGGAGTTACCGCCATGTCCACCCTTGTAGAGCCCGCAACCTCCCAGATCGGCTCCGTCGACGCGCAGCGCGTCGAGGACGCGCTGTCTCTTATAGCGCCGAAGTGGACGACCTAGTCGGCGCAGACCCTGGCCCAGCAGGGCGGCCCCATGCGTGTGCGTGATGTCGCCGCCCGCCTCCCCTTCGTCAGCGAGCAGTTCGTCGGCAAGCGGCTGGCCCAGATGCACGCTGACGGGCTGGTGACCCGAGCCGTTGATCGGCACGGTGCCCCGTACCAGCTCAGCGGGTTCGGCAACTCACTGTCCTCAGTGCACCGGGCACTGTCCGACTGGTCCCAGGCGCACCTGCCGCTCGGCAAGGTGGCCGGTGCCGAGCGCGTCGAGGACGCCGTGCGCCGACTGCACCTTCGCCACTCGACCGCCGTGATCCAGGTCCTCGACTCGGGCGGGCCCGCGCGGTTCGTCCACATCGCCGAGGAGGCCGGGCTGGACAACGGCTTCACCCGGCAGCGGCTGAACCGGCTTCAGCTCGACGGCCTGGTCGCCCGCACCGGATCGCGCCACGGCGATCCGTACGTGCTGACCGATGCCGGGCGGGCGCTGGGCCCGGTCTACACAGCCGTCGAGCGCTGGAGCAATCCCGTCGCCACACCGCGTCCCGCCGCTGCCCCGGTCGCGGCGGCCACGCGCACCCACACCGGCATCCCGCTGAGGTCGGAAGGCATCCGTACCGCAGCGGCCCTGCGTCAGAGCACCGCCGCGCCGAGCTCCCTGTTCAGCCACGCTCCGCAGCCACAACCACGGGTGCCGGCGGCCGTCACCGTCCAGTCGGCCCCCTCTCGGGGCCGGTGATCGGCGTGGCACTGAGAGCGAGCCGCGTCTCCCCGTGGCCACGAAGCCCGCGTGCCTTCAAGCAGCTCGTTCCGCTGCGCACGCGGGCACGTTCCCCTCCTTACGGCCCCGGAGCCTCGACTATGAGCACCCAGCAGCCCTACGACCAGCATCCCTACCAAGAGGTACTGGTCAGCCCCATGTACCTGGCCGGCTCCAACGGGACCGGCGACGCTGGCTTCGCCCCCGTCGCCCGATGGCCTCACCACTATCTCGACGAGGGTCCCTGCCAGCTCCTTGTTACCTCGCCCGACCAGAGGATTCGTATCGGCTGGTTCGGCGACGACTTCGAGCTGTGGAAGATCACCGCGGCCGAGGACGCCGTCTCCGCACCCCGCTGGACAGCAACCTTCAACCATGTCACCCCGGCCGAGATCGTCGCTGGTCTCACCACCGCTCTGGCCCACGACTACGCCGAAGTCGACGCCGCTGACGGCAACGGGCGATTTCTGGCGAGCCCGTCGTTGTACTGGGCCGACGCCGTCCGGCCGCTGACCGATGCTGGCTGGACCCGTGGCGCGGCAGAGCGCGGCACCGTCGAGCTCATCGCCCCTGACGGACAAGCAGGCGTCCTGATCGACAACCGTCTCTCTGACTGGGACGACGAAACCGTCACGCTGTGGGCCGGTCCACCGGGGTGGGGTACTCGCGCGGAGGCGGTCTTCACAGCCCGTACCCCGTCCCACTTGATCGCCGCGACGGCAGCCGCCATGACCGATTCAGCCCCGGTGATGCGTGAGCGGCATCAGCTCGATCGCAAGGTGGAGCACCTGGTCACGCTCACCCCCGTCGGCCCAGCCGCCCCCCAGATCTCTCGGGCTCCGACCCCACTCGACGTGCGCCGCACCGCTGTCGCCCAAGCCGTCCACCGCGCCGCACGCGCTCCGCAGACAGCCGCAGATCTCCGGGTCATGGCCGCCCGCAGCCGCACGGCGACTTCGGCACAGAACCGGGCGAGCACGTCCGCGCACACTCTCGGGGCCCGGCCGCCGGCCAGCCCGTCGGCCCCGCGGCACAGCCGCTGACCCCTGGGCTCCGGGCCTTCCGGGGCATCACCTCCGACCGAAACAGCACCTCCGAATGCCGGGAGTTCCGCCATGTCCGACACCACCGCACTCGACCAGGCCACGGCCATGATCGAGAAAGCCTGGGACCGCCCTATCGAAGCTCTGGAATCCCTCGCGGTCCGCCGGCCCGCCGAGGACCCTCTCCTGCGCTCGGCGATGCATATCCGATCGACCCTCGTCGTCTCGAACGACGCGGTCGCCGTCCACCAGGACCGCTTGCACGCCCTCACCCGGTCCGGCCATGTGCCGGCCTTCTATGACCTGGAGCGGATCACGAGCTCGGCGGTGGACTTGCGGGTCGCGCAGGCCGAGAGCCGCGCGGCCCTGCAGGCGATCAGCCACGTGATCGAGGCCCGCGAAGCCGCCGCAACAGCGGACCGCGCACCGGCGGTTCGCTTGGCCCAGGCCGCTGTCGCCCGCTCGGCGCATGCACCGCGTGCTCTAGGCCAACCACCGGACCAGCCCGCTCCGTCAGCCGCTGTCGGCCCGCCGGTGGCCGCGACCGGGCCACGCCGCTAACTGCTCAGTCCGCGTCTTCGTCGCGGTGGGCTTCCCCGAACCGGGAGCCCACCGCGCGGGCCAGTTCCTCCACCGTCAGCTCGACGCGCCGCTCATCTGCGATCCGGCGCTCCACCACGGCTTCCCCGTCGTGCTTCTCCTCGGTGTCGGACTCCGTACGCACGGCCCACTGGCCGTCGGCGACCATCGCGATGTCACCCACCGTCCACGGCCGCCCGGCCGCCCGGATCTTGCGCTCCAGCCCTGCTCCGTCCCAGTGTCTGCTCGACTCCGCCACGTCTTCTCCCCCTTCGGCTTCGTACGGCCTTGCACCGCAACCCAGTTACGACAACCATCCGCGCCGGTCCATTCCCCGGACCGTCGGACCAACGCTCCCGACGGCCAGTTCGCCCACGGCAGACACCACCTTCCGGGAACGACTACGTACTTCGGCACACCGCATGTCAACGTACGGGTGTCGGGAAAAGCCGCAGGTCAACGAAGGGAACGTCTAGTCGTGAGCGCCTCCAGTACCCTCCTGCCCGCTGTCGTCCGCCCCGCCATGGAGGAGCGCGCCTGGCTCTCCAGCGACCACTGCGCGGGCCCGGTGCTCGAACTTCTCGGGGCGCTCGACTGGGCGATGGTCGACACCCCGGAAGCCAACGTGCACTGCACCAGCCCGGACGGCCGCGTCTACGTGGGCTGGCTCCCCGAGGACGCCGCCGCCTGGAAGCGGGGCATCGTCTGGCAGGTCCGGGTGGCCCCCGCCGACGCCGAGCCCTGGGTCCAGGAATTCGGCCTCTACACCCCCGCCGAGGCCGTCGCCGGATTCATCGCCGCCCTCGTCGCCACCCCCTCCCGCTGACCGTGCGGCGGCCGGGACGCCCTCCCGGCCGCCGCACACACCGCACCCCCGCTGATCGACTCATTCATCAAGCCGACCGGGCCCTAACCACCGAGAGGAACGCCTCTTGACCTTCCGCGCCCCGCTGACCAACCACCACGCCGACGACACCAACTGCCCGGCGGACCACAAGCACACCAGCTCCAGCAAGCCGCTCCACCCCGACTGCCCTGGCCGCACTACTCCCAGGCCGTCTGCTCCTGCGGTGACTGGCAGATGACGAACCCCGGCAAGGGATACGTCAACGAATCCCGCAGGCGGCACCTCGCCAGCCATCCCAAGCCGGAGGCGACCGGCCCGAAGGTCCTGCGCGACCTGCTCCGCCTCGACGCCAACTGACGCTCCAACAACAACCCTGCTTCGCCTAACCGATCCCGCTCCCGGAGGTTCCCGTGCCCCACTACCTGACCGTCGGCCACCTGCTCCGCCAGCTACAGAACCTCGACCCCAACCTGCCGATCCGCCTCGCTGTCAACCCCGACTGGCCATTCACCCACTACCTCGGTACCGACGTCGTCGTGCGCGACGGCGTCGCGTTCATCGCCGACGACGGCCAAGAGGACTACCTCCCGCCGGCAGTCCGCGGCGCCCTCGCCTGGGCCTGACCCCGGCGCACCGACTCCGACAGGAGGCCCTCATCTCACCGCGACTCCACACTTGCGCCGCCCGCTCGCTGCACGGCCTCGCCCTGCGGCCCATGCCGTCCGGAGTGCGCGGCGCACTCGTCCACCGCGTCTCCGCCCTGTCCAACGGACCACTCGACGTCTCCTGGCTCCCGGCCGGCACCCCCAGACTCCCGCTCGGCCGCATCCGCCTTCACTGGGAACCCGCTTCCATGTCGGGCTGGGACGTCACCGCCCACCTCGGGCTGGCCAACACCGAGGTCCATCTCGCCTCCTGGCCCGCCGCACCCGACGACTGGCCGCACCTGGTCCGCCCGACCATCCACGAGGTACGCGGCCTGTGCGCCGCCCTCGCGGTGGCCACCGCCGCCCTCGACCTCTCCAATCGCCTCGCCAAGGTGTGACCGCAACCGCAAAGGCCGCCCCGTGCCGATCAGGCAGGGGCGGCCTTGCCGTGCGCCCAGCCGCGCGTTGCGTACGCTCGTCACCGACAAACGAGGAGGACACGATGGCCGACGACCAGCAGCTCTGGGGGTATCCGGAGGTCGCCGCTCACCTGGGCATCAGCGTCCGAGCAGCCCGGAGCCGCAAGAGCCGGGGCAGTCTGCCGGAGCCCGACGACACCAGCGTGCCGGACCGGCCGCGCTGGAGGCCCGCTACCTTCCAGCGCTGGCAGCCCGTCGGCCGGGGGTTCCGTAGCGACCTGCACGGCACCGCTCAGCACGACGGCACCGCATCCGGCTGACCGGCGGTCGGGTCCGCCCGTAGGCCGCGGCCATGACGACCGACTCGCCGATGCCGTCCCCGCCGTTCCCTTCGCCCGACAGCTCCGTGCTCCGGGTGGTCGTCGGCAAAGCCATCGCATCGGTCCGCAGCGGCGAAGCCTCGGTGGAGGAGGCGATCCTCCACGCAGCCGTTCACGGCTGGTACGAGGGCCATGTCCAAGGGCGAGGATGAGTGCCCTGGCTGCGACTTCCGGGGCGAGCTACTCAAACACAGCAACCGCGGCTAAGCGCAGCTAAGCGGTTACGGCGAGGTCAGTTGCTGATCCTTCTCTGCGACTGAGTGCTCGACCAAGCAGAACAGCGGGGGACCAGCAGCGCACTTCGCCGCATCCGCGTAGTGCGCCGAAAGCGACTTATCTCATATGCCCATGAGTTGAGCTAGATCTCCCGTGGTTGTCAGTGCCTTCCGGTAGACATGAGGCCGACCAGGTACTCGTTCCGCGGAGTTGTGAATGACGACAACGTCAGTGGTGTCTTCCGACGGTGAAGGTACCGCGCATGACGGTGGGGGCGCTGCAACCACAGCGGCCCTGGATGCTCAGCGGCGGCAGGCTAAACAGATGGTGTGGCTCCGGTTCACCATCTGGCTCGCCCTGTCGGTGCTCGTCGGGCTGGCGCCCACAATCAGCGAGTACTTGCACAGCAGGCAGACCGCTGGTGCCCCTCATCACAGCTTCTGGGAGTGGTGCAGCGAGGCTCAGCTCTACCCCATGGCCATGTCGCTGGTCATCGCTTCGGTCGGTGAGGCCCTGATGCAGTTGATGCAGAAGGCTTCCGCTGCCTTGGTGTTGGTGACGGTGAACAACCTAGTCATCATGGTGTTCGCAGCCATCCTCTCGTCCTCTTCGGACGACGACAACAAGATCAAGGAAGTTGTCGGCCAGCAGTCACTGATCGCGTTCCTTGTGGCTGTTGCTGGGTCTGGGCTGTGTACGTTGATGTGCGCGAAGGCGGCTGCGGCAGAGGAGACTGCGCGATGACCGATTGGCTTGGAACACTCGCCCCCGTTGGCTCCACCGTGGTCACTGCAATCGCGCTTGTGGTCACCAACCGCGAGACGATGGCCCGGATTCGGGAGCGGCTGGGTCGCAAGAAACACTCGACGTTCCCTCATTCGGACCGCAAGGGGCCTGGTTCTAAGCGGATGTGGTGACGTGTCCTGCTGATCCTCTGCTGTTCTGCTTGGTCGAGGGCTCGGACGCAGAGGCAGAGAAGGATCAGCGCTTGACCTCGCCGTAGCGCTTAGATTCCGGAGCCCGCAGCTCGACCAATCGTTCGCGCGATTCGCCGCGCCAGCGTGGTCGGCTTCAGGTGCCGTTCCACTCTGAGCAGGTAGCTGACTGGCGAGCCTTCGAGTTGAGCGTCGCGTGCCTCCGCCGTCGCTTGTCGCAGGGTTGCGGCAGCGAACGCAATGCTTCCTCCGGCGATCGGCACGTTGCCCGCCCAGCCGCTCGCCAGTGCGGCTAGGGCTGGCAGTTCGAACTTGTAGCTCATCGCGCTGTAGAAGGTCTTGAGCTTGAGGTCGCTCATGGCCTTCCGCAGTTCCTCAAGAGGTACGGCAATGCTGTCGTCGAACTGCATCCGCAGGTGATGCTCGAACGCCGCCCGGTCTTCGATGCCGGCCACCTGTCCTCGCAGTTCCTCCGCAGCCTTGTCGACTGCCTGATTGAAGGCAAGAAACTCAGCTCGGTGCTCTCTCCGCAGTTGGATGATCTTGGCCACCGGCACCGATCGCAGGCCGTCCGGAAGCACACACCGCACGGCCATCAGACCGAGCCGCGTTGCCTCATCGGAGGCTGCCGTTCGAGGCGGCTCGCCCAACATGGCGGAGGCGACCCGGTCACTGTCCCAGCCGTCCGTCGCACTGTGGGCGGCCACCTGGTCTGTGATCGGCGCGTAGCACGTGCGGCGGGCCAGTTCCTCGGTGAGGACACACTTGTAGATCCAGGCAAGGACCGGGTCCATGGCCAGCCACGTCACGTCCGGTGAACTGGCAATGCGCGACCGCATGGCCGGCACGGCGAGACCTGTACTGCGTAGGGCGTCCGCAAGCCGCAGGTCTACCTCGTACGGATAGAGGCCGGCGAGAGGGCGTTCGTCGCGCGGAAGCGTTCGCACGTCGCCGGGTGGTGTCGGCTCCGCGTTGACGATGCGCTCTCCCATACCCAGCTCAGCCAGGTTCCCGTGGTGCGCGGGGAAGGGCCGAGTGTCGGCAGTTGCCAGAAACCGCCGCCTCAATTCGGGGCCGTGGTCCTCGACAGCCTTCAGAAAGGCAGGGGCAACAGCGGCTGCGGCCTCCGCAGGATCCACGTCGGTGACGAAGTCCAGCCCATCTCGCAGAGCCTTGACCATGTCCGGATCGGCGACGGGGAACCCGGGCGGGACTACTCGGGCAAGGCCCCGCCAGTAGAGGGCGGCAGCCTTGATCCACTGCTCATTGCGGAAGTGAACGTACGGGTAGTAGAGGCCGATCCGCTGCACTGCTGCCCTTTCACCGTCCTTGTCGGCCTCATCGGATACTTCCGGGGGCCGACAGCATGCTACGCAAACAGCGCGCCGCTCGTGAGGGGATCGGCGCTGCGCTGCCCTACTCCAAGTAGGTGCCGGCGAAGGCGCCGTCGAAGCCGAGTGCGGCCAAGCCCTGCTCGACGCTGGCGTAGGTCGTCCCGTCAGGGATGGCGATCATGGCGTCGAAGTCGGCGCGGCTGATCTCGGGCTCGAGCCACTGGTTGCTGCAGCGGCAGCGGACCCAGACGTTGCGGCCATGGTTGATGAGCAGCCAGTCGCGCCGGGCGCGGCAGGCCGAGCACATCACGGGGATCCCGCGCAGGGACAGCTGCGGGGGGTGGCTGAGACAGCGCGTCGCGCCGGGTCCACTGGGAGGCTGCGTCTCGAACTGGAGCTGCAGCAGGGGGTCGCTTCCGGCGGGGACGGCGGGTAGGACGGGGGTCGGCTCTACGTGGTGGTCGGTCGTTCTGAGCACGAGCGTCATCTCCCGGTCGAGGGCCTTCTCTGTTCATCCGTAACAGCCGGCGGAGCCGGTTGTCCATGGGTTTCGCGCAGTCCGGCAGGCCGGTGGTGGGCCTGCCGGACTGCTGGTCAGCGGCGCGGCGGGCCGTTGCGCGGCTCCGGTGCGGTGGGACGTGTCGCTGTCCGCGGTGCGGTCCGGGTGCCGATTCGGTTGGACGCAGGCTTGGTTCGGCCGGTACCGGCCTGCGGGAGGCGGGGGGCCTCGCCCGGGTGGGCGGGGAGCTGGGCGAGCCGGCGCAGTCGCCAGACCAGGACGTCGTTCACGTCCTCGGCGGTGTCGAGTTCGCGCATCTCAATGGCCTCCTGCAGGAGGGCCTTCGGGTCGTGGCCTGCCTGCTCGGCCTGAGCCAGGGTGGCGGCCAAGGCGTCGTTCTTCGTGCTCGTGCCAGGTCGGGTGCGGTTCTCGGGCAGGGCGGCGCGGATGGTGGTCTCGTAGGCGCGGCGCTGGGCTTCGGGCAAGGCTCGGCCCTGGTCGCGCAGGACCTGCATGGGTGCGGCAGCGGCCTGGCGGTAGGCGGCGCGAAGGTGCTCGGCGGTCCGTCGGGAGGCTTCGGCCTGCTGGGCGTGACCGCGTGCGGAGTGCCAGCGTGCTGCGGCCAGGGCGACCAGGACCAGGGTGGAGACGAGCATGGCGGTGGTGCCGCCGTCCTCGCCTCGGCCGAGCGCGCCGCCGGCCTGGATGATGCCCCGGGCCGCCGAGCGGATCGCCCGGGTATCAGCGCGCTCGGCGCGGACGTGGCTGCGGGTGGCGCGTTCGAAGGAGCGAGCGGCGGAGGCCAGCTCGGAGCGGGTGACGGCCGGGGAGGTCTGGGCAACCGCGTCCAGGAGTTCGCCGACTCCGACGAGTTGGGCTGCGGCATCGTCGTCGTTGTTGTCCAGGAGAGTCGCGGCGCGTTCGGCGATCCCGGCCGCTGTGCGTCGCCCCCGTGCGGGCGACGACCAGTCCGACCGGCCGGTGTCGGCTTCCGGCATCGTGACCGCGTCGGCGGTTCCTTCGGCAAGGCGGCGCTGGATCTGCGGATAGGAAAGGTCGGGGGCAAGGGTCGAGCCGGCGAACCAGACGGGTTCGCGGTCGCGGTTGCGGTCGCCAGGCAGTGCGACGGTGTAGCCGAGGACGTCACCGGAGGGGGCGTGCCGCAGCTTGACGCGCAGGCCCGCCTCGCGAAGGCGGGCGAAGAACTCGGCTTCGCTCGCCGCTCCGGCGACCGCCTGGCGGACGGCTTCGCGCAGTGTCTCGCGCGGTGTCTCGGGTCGGCCGGTGCGCTCGGCTTTGAAGCGCTCGGCGCTGGTGGGCTTCTTGGCTCCGGTACCGTCGCCGGGCTTGAGCTTGCGCAGGCCCATCTCGTGTTCGATGCGGCGGCATTCGGCCTGGGCCTTCTTGAAGTCGTAGTTCATCCTCGGGCGGCGCAGGTCGCCTCGGACCATGGTGGCCAGGATGTGGATGTGGTCGTCTGCGTGGCGCACCGCGACCCAGCGGCAGCCGTCCGGATCGCCCTCGGGGGCGAGGTTGACGGCGTGGACCAGGCGACGGGCCACGGTGTTCCACTCCTCGTCGGTCAGGATGCGGTCGCCGGGGTCGGTACGCACCGAGCAGTGCCAGACATGCTCGGCCTTGGTGCCGGCCTGCTTGACCCGCAGGTCCAAGGCTGCGGCGAGCCGGGCCAGCGTGACCTTGGGGTCGGGATCGGGGCTGGTATCGCGGCCGGGGTCGGGGGCGAAGCCGTCCCAACTGCCGACGAGGTGGGGGTCGGTGTGCTCGTCGCGCTTGCCGGGGCCGTACAGGTAGACCAGCAGGCCGTGGGTGCGTGAGCCGCGTCGGATCTTGGGGACCATCAGAGTCGCTTCTTCGCCAGGGTGTCGGCCGTGTCGTCGATACGGGCCAGGAGGCGGGTCAAGGTCGTGAGGGCGTAGTCGAGTTTGCCGGGGCGGGGTTGCCCTCCGGCGTTGAAGACGAAGGCGATCTGGTTGATGTTGTTGCCGATGCGGGAGATGGCGGTGCGCAGGGCGGCCAGCTCGTCGATGGCGGCGTCGAGCTGTTCGTTGGTGTGCGCGGTGGTCGAACCGCGGGCGACGGCGAGGCCGGCAACAGCGAGGAAACGGGCAACGGTGACGGCGCGCTGCTGGGCGGCTGCGGTGATCTCGGTCTTCTCGGTGTCGGACAGGCGGGTGGTCGTCTTGTGGGTGCGCTGGCTCGGGTTGCGGGTGCGTCGGCGCGGCTTGCGGTCGGGGAACGCAGGTTGACTCGGGCTCTGCTGCTCGCGCGGGGCGCGGTCGTCTGCTTCTCCTCCCACGACCGGCGCCCCATGGTGCCGGGAGTCCGGCTGGTCCCCGTGCGCCCTCGCTCGGGGACCAGCCGGACTTCCCCCGCCCCCCTCGGCGGGGGCAAGTGCATACGACGGGCCGTAGGACCGTCGTATGCGACAACTTGCTCCGCCAGGAGCCGTGTTGGGGTCACGCTGCGGTCCGGACGTGGTGGCCGCCGGGTCGTTGGCGGTCACCGGCCCGTCTCCGCGTCCTGCTGGTGGATGTCGCGGACGACTTCCTCGATCCAGTCCATGGCCAGGACCGGGTGATGCAGGGTCCAGGGGCGGCTGTTTCGCCGTCGTTGCACGGTCCAGGTGCTGTCGGGGCCGGATTCGGCACGGTGGAGGTGGCTGCGCTGGTGCAGGACAGTCAGCCAGGAGTCCACCTCGGCCGGCGTGGCGGGGGTCGTACGCATGGCGGTGCTCTCCAGTTCGCTTCAGGAGGTCGTGGGGCGCGTGTCCAGGGGCGGGTGACCGGCCGAGGTGTCCGCCTCGGTCACCCGCCCCATGTGGTGTGCGGTCAGTTCCGGGAGGTGGTGACCGACTGTCCGTGCTGCTGGCGGAGCTGGACCATCAGGGCGGTCAGCGTGTCGCTGGACAGCGGGATCTGCTGACCGCGGATCGCCTGGGCGACCACCTTGCGGGTCAGTTTGTCCTCGGCCCTGACCGCTGACCGGGCGATCTCCAGCAGCTCCTCGGTGTCCGGGTCAGGTCGCCGGTCACCGGGTGTCCGGGTGTCCCGGTCAGTGACCGGTGGCGGAGCGACCGGCTGGCCAGGGACCAGCGGGAGGTTGGCCGGAGGATCGGTGACCTGCTCGGTGCCGGCCGGTCGGTCACTGACCGCGGGGGCGATGTCCGACTGTCCGCCCAGGCCAGCGGCGTTGAGCCCCCGGTCATGGTGACCGGTGTCCGGGCCGCTGCTGTCCGCCGGGGCGCCGTCACCGGTCAGTGTCCGGGCGTCCGGGGTCTGCTTGTCCAAGGACGGGCGGGGCCGGTCGGTCAGGGCGGCGACCGGCTGTCCGGCGCTGACCTGACCGGGCTGCGGCTGCTGCTGACCACCCCGGTCAGTCCGAGTGACCGCGATGCCCTCGGGCTGACCGGGGTGACCGGCCTCAACGAGGTCGTCGCGGTCACTTCGGTCACTGTCCTTGACCGGCCCCCGAGCAATGAGGATGTACAGGTGGACCGCTCCGGCCAGGGCGAGCGGCGCGATGGTGGACAGCACGGCGACCACCGTGTCTCCGAGCCGCAGCCCGGTGTCCGAGGCGGTCTCCTGGTTGAGCCTGACCGCGTGTAGCGCGTTGGCCCAGATGCTGGCGGCGGTGGCCGTGCCGAAGAGTGTCCAGACGTAGAACCGGGCGCGCAGCGGTGCGTCGCGCAGGACCAGCAGGGCGCGGATGCCGTAGGCGATGAACCCGTCGATCACCAAGGGGAAGAGGTAGGTCAGCAGGCCCCGGACGTGGATGGCGACGGCCATCTGCTGCAGGGCGTCGTACGACAGGGCGCATCCCGCACCGCCGAGGGCGATGACGACTGCGCGGTCCCACCCCGTGACATGCGCCGTGTTCGGCGCGCTCGCGAGGCTCACGCCGCCGTCCCGAAGTCGTCACGGCCCAGGCGCTCGCCGTCGGTCTCGGAGGGCGGGGCGGTCTTCGTGGTCTGTTCCAGGTCTCGGTTGCGCAAGGCTCGGCGGGTTTCGCGGTACAGCTTCTGGGCGTGCTCCTCGGTGATCTTCAGGAGCCAGGCCAGGCGCTGTTCGGTGAGGCCGTGGCGGTAGGCGGCGCGGACGACCGCACGACGTTCGGCCTTGGTGAGGTGGACGTCGCGCCCGGCGACGGTGGCGTTGACCCGGCTGTAGTCGAGACGGTTGGCGAGGTTCTCGTGCAGGGGCTCGCGCTCCTCCTCGGTCATCCCGCCCCGGATTCCGTGGGTGTCGCCGCCTTCCAGGGCGGCGTCCAGGCAGGTGTGGCGGACCGGGCACTGGCCGCACAGCGACTTGGCGGCTGTGATCTTGGTGGTCTCGTCTGGCTCGGGGAAGAAGATTTCGGGGTCCACCGGGTTGTACTCGGTGCTCTGGCAGACGGCCTGGTCCTGCCAGGTGTGGTCGCCGAGCGACCGGTGGTGGGCAGGGCTGATCGTCGTGGTGGTCATGCGGGTTGCTCCGATCGCTCTCCGCGCGCAGGGGCGTCGGCGGAGGGGTGCACTGGGTCGGGAGGTGCATGGGGCGGTGCGCTGGGTGCGCGGCCCGGCGTGGCGGTCTGCGGTGGGTCAGGCTGCGGGGCGGTGGCGTCTGCGGTCGACCGGCTCGAACTCGACCCGGGTGGTCATCTGCGCGAGCCGGGACGTGACGCGGTCGCCGAGGTAAGCCCGGAGGTCCTTGATCGCCAGGTTGGTGGTGATCAGCGTCGGGAGCATGTGGTTGTACCGGCGGTTGATCAGCCGGTACGTCACTTCCTCGACCCACTCGGACGCCTTGGCCGCGCCGAGGTCGTCGATGATCAGCAGCGGGCACCGGCTGACGGCCGCCAGCTCCCGCTCGCTGTCGACTCCCTGCCGGGGGCGGAGGTCCGCGTACAGGTCGGCGGCTGTGGTCGCGCGCCAGCGCACGCCGACGCCGGTCTGCACCAGCTGTCGGACCGCGCCGTACGCCTGGTGGGTCTTGCCCGCGCCGACCACCCCGGCCATCAGCAGGCTCGGGCCGGTGGTGACCTGACGCCTGGCTCCGATACTCGGGGCGACGGCCTGCTGGGCGACATCCCGGGCCCAGTCCAGGACTTGCGGGTGGTCGGCGACCGCGCCCTGGTAGCGCGGGGGCATCGCGGCCAACAGGGCGTCCAGCGGGGAGAAGCGCTCGGGCTCGTCGGACAGGGCGGCGACGGCTGCCGGGTCGATGTTGCGGGCGGCCAGGATCCGGGCCATCCGGTCCAGGGTGCCCGCGCCGCCGAGGGTCTGCGGGTCGCGGGTGTGGGTGCGCATCACAGCTCCTCGGCGTAGGCGGCGGCAGCGTCGAGTGGGTTGGTCCACCCCTGGTGAGCGGGCACGGTAGGCCGGATTCCCGGCCGCGCCAAACCGGCCGATCGTGCGTTCATGGCGTCGTTGACCAGGCTCGGCAGGCGGCTGGGGTGACCCTGGATCTCTGCGAAGCGCTTCAGCCCGGCGCGGACGTGCTCCGGGGCGATGCCTTCGCCGAGGAGTTTCTTGGCGATGCGGCCGAGGTGTCCGATCACGTCGCTGGGCGGTCGCTCGTCGCAGGCGGCGACGTACTCGCCGATCAGGTCGTTGGCCGAGACGGTGGCGGCGGGCGCTGTGCGCCCCGTAGGGAATGAAGATCCAGGATCCAGGATCCTAGATCCAGGCGTCGAGCCCTCTCCGAGGTTTCGGGGAGGCTTCGGGGAGTCCTCGGGGAATACCCCCTGACCTGCGGGTTTCTTACGGGTGGGGTCAAGGGGGCGGACGGGGCCGACGAGGGCGTCCTGTTCCGCGGTCGAGGCCTGGCGTCGGGGGACGGGAGGCCCCGGAGCGGGCTGCGCGGGCAGATCGAGGGCTTGGGGAGTGTTCGGCGAAGTCTCGTCGAGCCCTCGGGCAGGGGTGGGCGACGCCTCAGTGCGCTTGGCGCAGGTCCCCTTGCAGGTGCCGCACCGGTCCGCCGGGTGGTGCTGCGGGCACGAGGGCAGTCGAGACTGGCTCGGCTTGTCGATCTTCTGGTGCTCGGACCAGGTCACGATGTGGAGGTAGCGGCGGCCGTCACAGCCGGTGTACCGGCAGATCAGGCCCGCGTCGGCGAGCTGCTGGAGGTCGTCCTCGACGTGGACCGAGGTGTGCTCGGCCCGCAGGGGCCAGAGCAGCCCCGCGATGATCGCGGCGTTGTCGCGGTGGCGGCCGTGGTCGTCGGCCTGAGTGAGGAGGCCGAAGAAGGTCCGCTCGGCCTCGACGCTCACCTCGGCGAGCGACTCGGAGAAAAACGCCTCCGGCTTGACGGTTCGGATCCGCGCCATGTCAGCGGCGCCGACTGGCAGCGGCGAGGTCGCTGCGGGTGAGGCTCGCGGCGGCGAGGTCGAACGTGTGGGGCCGGGTCCAGTCCGCGTCCGGCCAGACCCGCAGGACCCACCGGGCTGCGACCCTGGCGGTCGTCCGGCTCAGCTCGATCGGCTCCCCGGCCGCGTCCTTGACGATGGCGTGGGGGTGGGGCCACGCCTGGTTCGGGTCGGTGAGGCTGACGCGGATGGTGGTAGCCCCGGGGATCATGTCGGCGAGCTGGGCCGCGAGGCGGCGCTGGCGGGCCGCGTCCGGGCATGCCGACGTTCCGCTCGGTGTGGCGAGCATGCGATACTCCGTTGTTCGTAGGAGTGCGGTGCGGCGGTTCTCGTGCAAAAGCCCCGCCGCCCGCGAGATGTGAATCGGTGCCCTTCGGGGTGCCGGCCCGGCGCTTGGGAGTTGGTAGCTCCCGGGCGCCGGTCTCCTTCGCCCCGATGGGCGCTATGGCCCTCGTGCGTGCATCGCCCCTCCCTTCCTGACCGCCTGGCGGCCGATGATCCGCTTGTGCGGGACCAGAACCATATGGCGACCCCTGACACAAGTCCACCTTCTTCGCACCTGCTCCCACCAGGCACGGAACACTGCACTGGACAAGGTACGTGACAAACGTACACCGCAATTGCGCCAATCCGTCAACTGCGATGTCGTCATTTGAGGCGTGCGGACGCGTGATCGCCACTGGAGTGGATAGGGTTGCGGACATGAGGAAGGGTTGGAGATGACCGAGAAGCACGAGCGCGCCTTCGCGGAGCTGCTCGACTACCTGTTCCGGGAGGTACACCCGAAGGAGCGCGGCTCCTACACGTACGCGGAGGTGTCGCAGGGCATCCGCGACTCCTCCGGTGTGGCCATCTCGGCAAGCGCCATCCAACAGCTCCGCACCGGGACCAACACGAACCCGAAGATGCAGACCATCCGGGCGCTGGCCGGCTTCTTCGGCGTGCCTCCCGGCTACTTCTTCGACGAGGAGGTGGCCGAGCGGACGCGTGCCGAGATTCAGGTGGTCGCGGCGATGCGCGACCGGGAAGTGCGCAGGGTCGCCCTGCGCGCCAACGGGCTCAGCACGGCGAGCCTGCAGATGCTGAACGCGGTGATCGACCAAGCCCGGCGGCTCGAAGGTATGCCGGATGACTCGGACGACTCCGGACTGCTCGACGACGAATGACCCTCACCCAGACATGAACCGCAGCGCGGACGGGTCTGCCCCCAGGCCGATCAGGCACTGGCGGCTCCTCGGCGTTCCTCCATCAGCACAATCACACGGAGCCGGTCGCTACGCATGGGTCGCAAAGCGACGATGCGAACAGGGACTTCCCGGCCCCGATGGTGCGGCACCTTGAGCCTGCGCAGTTCACCGTCGGCATGCTCGTACACCTCACGGCGGTCCCAGATCTTCCGTGCGTCCGGAGACCCCGCGAGAATGTCGCGCTCAAGGATCCGCAGGGCTTCGTTCTCGGGATAATGGGCCCGCGCATAGCGAATCTGCCCCAGGTAGGGCCGTGCCCAGTCCTGCTCCCAGTTCACGAGCTGCTCGCGAGCCCCCGGATCGAGAAAGGCCCACCGCATTTGGTTGGCCTGGTGGACGGCCCACGGGAACCAGTCACGCAGCGGCTCGTTGTAGCCGATCACGTTCCACACCAGGTCCGTCACGAAGGCGGGGTCGGGCGCCTGATTGTCGAGGAATCTCTGGAGCGCCTCGTCCATTTCTGCTGCGGCGTCCGCTTCCGGCACGACGGCGAGGGCCGGCGGACGTCCGATAGCCCTCAAGTACAGCGCGTGGCGTTCAGCGCGGCTCAGTTGCAGAGCGGACGACAGACGGTCGAGAAAGTCTGCCGAGTAGCCGGCTTCCTTGCCTCGCTCCAGCGAGCTGTACCAACGCTCGCTCACGCCGGTCAGTCGGGCCACATCACGTTGCGAGAGCCCCATGCTCCGCCGGCCCTGCGATGCAAGACCCGGGAATGCGCGGGGATCCACCCGTCTCCGCCAGGAACGCAGCAGCTCAGACAGGGACTCGCCGTCGAGCTCACCGCCGTCGCCCTGCTCGCCCCGAGAGTCCATGCCGTGAGGCTAGACCAGATGATCACGTGCCATATATCACAACATGCCCCGATGACCCATCAAACGATCATGAAGCAGTCATTCAGAGTAGTCAGACATAACGGATAGTCGACTGTTGAACCAACCGCATCACTTAACCCAACTTCTTGAGGCCGTCGCAGATCACCCGACGTGGATCAAGATCGGGAAATCTGACGAGCCGGGCCGCCCCTTGCGGCACACCCCCCAGAACGATCACCATCCGTAACCGGAACTGCCAGTTCCAGGAACTGCGAGTTCCGCCTTCTTCTTGCCATCCTCTTGCCATCGCTCACGTAGCAATTTGGCGCACAGTCAGGCCGAGGGAGGATTGCGATGCCCTTGCCGGAAGTCGACAAGAGTCGGCTGCGTAAATCGTGCGAGGAGCAGGTCGATCGCTTGCGACTGCCATATCGCTTCAGTACGCGCGAATTGCGCGAGGCGATAACCGCCCTTCGTGGTAAGCCCATCATTCTGAGACCTCTGAACACACTCGGTGCGATCGATGCGCCGTGTGGTCTACGCCTGGAGACGCCAGATGCCGATCTCCTCTACTACGAGGAGGGCACCTCTGTGCATCACCAGCGACACATATTGACGCATGAACTGTGCCACGTGTACTGCGACCATCCGGGGAGTCTGGAGGTCGACGCCGACACAGCGCACATACTCGGGGTCAATCCCACGCTGGTGATGCGCATGTCGGGACGCACAAGCTACTCGACGGCCGACGAACGCGAAGCAGAGATGATGGCGACCATCATTCGCCAGCGCATCTATCGCGAACGTGAATCCCCTCCTCGTCGGCCTGAAAAGGGATCGGACAGCTGGGAAGCACTCTTCGCCCAGCCCATTAAGAAAGGGCGGTTCCGCGCACGATGAATGCCGTTTTCCTTGGCATGGCCTGCCTGCTCGCAGCGGCTGCCAGCTACTGGATCCTTGGTCGGGGTAAGCCCCGTCCGGCCGGCACCTGGGCCATGGGCGCCCTCCTCGCTTCGTTCGCTCTGGCCTTCGCTACCTACGCGCCGCTGTTCGAGAACGCGGTCGAAGCGATCGTGCCGCACGTGGCCCGGCTGCTGAGTAACTCCGCGTCTCTGGCCGCTGCCACCTCTGTGCTGGCCGTCTCTTTCCAAGTCAACCTGCAACCTGCGGAAGCGCGGCGCCGCATCCGTCTGCGGCTCTTCCTTCTCGGCGCCTCTGTGTCCGGCATGGCGGTGCTGCTCACTGTCGAGCAGATGACGCACCGCTCGCCGCAGGTGTACGCGCTCTACCTGCTCCTTTTCATCTCGTACCTGGGCTTCGCCATCGTCGACTTCCTGCAGCAGACCTTGCGGCAGTCGAAGTCGACCCGCAGAAGCAGCGTTCGGATCGGCCTCCGGATGGCAGCGGCAGGCTGCGTGTTCGCCCTGGTCTACGCCGCGTACAAGGTCACGGTCCTCTTCTCCCTGGGCCTGGACCTTCACCTCGTCCCCGACCACGCACGGTGCTCCTCGCTGGTCGCCGTGCCATGCGTCTTCAGCGTGACCTCCCCAGCCCTCGCGGTTCTGCTGATCTGCCTCGGCCTCACCCTGCCCGCTGTGGTCTATCCGATCAGTCAGGCCCGCCGCCACCGCTGGGAGGTGCGGTCCTTCGACGCACTCGGCCCCCTCTGGCAGGACCTGTCGGCCGCAATGCCGGAGATCGTCCTGTCGGCCGCAGACATCGACGAGGACGGCGCGAACGACTCCGACTTCCTCCTCCAGCGGCGTGTCATCGAGATCAGCGACGGCATTCTCGCCGTGCGCCCGTACTGCTCCCGGAGCGTGTACGAAGCCGCCCAGCGGACCGTCGACGCCGGGACAGAGCAGGGCTCCGCGATCGTCGAAGCTATGGTCGTCAAGGCAGCACTGGCCGCTTTGCAGAGCGGCCATCCCGCCGACGAGGTCGCCGTACCGTCGGCTACGGACACCGCTTCCCGTGCCGGAGACCTCCGTGCGGAGACGCAGTGGCTTCTCCGGATCGCCGAAGCGTACGCGCATGCGCACGGCGGGACTCTGCGTGTCGCCGACGGCGGCCAACCGGAACCGGCTGGAGCCTGACAGCATGAACGACCCGACCAAGGACCCTCGATTCCTGCACGACCCCTACCCCACCTACGCGGCCATGCGGTCCGCGTGCCCGGTGCAAGCCGTTCCCACCGGTTCAAGTGGACACAGCAGCTACCTGGTCACCGGGTACGCGGAGGCCCGGCAGGCACTCGGCGACCCACGGCTCTCCAAGAACACGGCCGCCTTCTTCGCCGACAAGAGGTCGCGACGCCGCCTGCACCCAGCGGTTGCGCACAACATGCTGGCCAGCGACCCGCCACAACACACCCGCCTGCGCAAGCTGGTGACCAAGGCGTTCACGACGGGCGCAGTCGCCGAATTGCGCCCGTTCATCGCCGGGGTGACCAACACGCTGCTCGACCGGTGGCCGGTGGGCGGACAGGTCGACTTCATCGCCAGCCTGGCGGTACCTCTGCCTGTCATCGTGATCTGCGAGCTGCTGGGGGTGCCGGAGGCCGACCGGCCCGAGGTCCAGCGCTGGTCCGCCGAGCTGTTCGCCGCGGGGAAGCCCGACCGCATCGACGCGGCCTCCCACTCCGTGGCCGACTACATGACCGGCCTCATCGCCGCCAAGCGCCTGCGGCCAGGTGATGCGCTGCTCGACCGCCTCATCGCGGTCCGCGACGGAACCGACCAACTCAGCGAGGAGGAACTGGTCTCCCTGGCCGTGCTGCTGCTCGTCGCCGGACACGAGACCACCACCAACCTCCTCGGCAACGCCGCCCTGGCCCTGCTCCAGCACCCAGCTGAGCTGGAACGCCTGCGCAGCAACCCCGAGGACGTCCCAACCTCGCTGGACGAGCTACTTCGCTTCGACTCGCCCGTCAGCACGGCCACCTTTCGGTACACCACGGAGGCCGTCACGCTTGGCGGCACCGAGATCCCGGCCGGTGTCCCGGTGCTGGTCGCCCTTGGAGCAGCCAACCGGGATCCGGAGCGGTTCTCGTCGCCGGACCAGCTCAAACTGGATCGGGATGCCGTCGGCCATCTCGGCTTCGGCCACGGCATCCACCGCTGTGTCGGTGCTCCGCTGGCCAAGGCCGAAGCCGACATCGCCCTGCGCACGATCCTGTCCCGCTTCCCAGGGATTCGGCTTGCCGTATCGCCTGATCAACTGGACTGGCGGCGCACCCGCCTTGTGCGCGGACTGGCTTCACTTCCCGTCCTGACCGTAGCCACCACTCTTCCCCGCCTTCCGGCTTGACGAGTAACACGCGCTCCACCCGCCCCACACGCGCCTGCCGTGCTCCAGGCGCAGGTTCTCCAGCATGGTGTGGGCCTCGTCGACCAGTCCGATGTCACGGTGCTGGATTCCCCAGGACAGCGAGTCCAGGGCATCCAGTGCCGCGTACGCCCGGCACGCGACCTGTTCCTCCTCGGTCAGGCGACGGCCGTATCCGTGGTGGAAAGCGCCGTCGAGGGGGCGGTGATGGTGCAAGATCCGGTAGCGCAAGCGGCTCATGTCCCGGTAGGCGGCGGGGCGGAGTTCGACACGTTCGAAGTCGATGACCCGCAGCAGCTGCTCGGTCTCCTCCCACATCCAGTTCTTGGGCATGTAGTCGCCGTGCCCGGCCACCAGCGGCAGGCGCGGCGGGGCTTGTTTGGTGAGCTCGCGCACCAGCGCGACGTCGTGTTCCAGCACGTACATGCCGGTGCGGTCCAGAAGATCATTGGCCGCTTGCTCCCACTCCTCCTCGTTGGTTTCAGATGTCGGCCCGTCTGCGACCGCAGCGTGATGCCGGGCGAGCAGTTCACCGGCCTGTTCGTACGCCTTGCGTTCCTGCTCGGCCGGCAGATGGAGCTTGTCGAGGCTGCACCCGGGCACGGCGGTGACCAGGATGGTGCGCGTCTCCTCGTCCGCCGTGACCAGTTCGGGGGCGCGGTCCGCGCCGAGGGCGACCGTCCAGTTCCTGTAGGCGAACACCTCCCGCCGGTGCAGCTTGGGGCCGGCGTGCTGCTTGGCGAACCACCGCTCGCCACCGGGGCCGTTGACCTCCCAGACGGACGGCCGGCTGTCTCCGGGCCGAGGGCGTTCGGCAACCAACGTGTACGCGTTGGTCACCGAGTCCACCAGCTGGTGGAGTGCGCCGGGCATGTCGGTCACGTTGGTACGCCCTTCTGTTCGCCGAGCCATCCCGCCGCACCACAAGGTGTGACCGGTTGGATGCATTCGGTGTTCGCGTGTGGGTGGGCAGCTTGGCAAGAGTCTCTGACAATGCGGTCTGACCTGGTCATCTGCGCGCCAGGACGGGAAGGACGGTGCCTGAGACCATCTCGACGAGAGACTCGTCGAGCACCTCGTATCTCCAGCCGAGCGTCACAAAGTGCGGGTCGTTGTCCGCCTTGACGCGCTCTCGCATCGCCCTGACCCGCCGCAGAGCTTCGTCGCGGCTGATGCCGGCTTTCTGCGCGTAGTCCTTCGACGTCGCACCGGTGGCGACCATGCGCCACGTCTCGATCTCCGCCTCCGAGAAGGCGGCCGGGAAGGCGGCCTTCTCGGGGCGCTGGAGCTGCTCGGTGACGAAGCAGGCGTGGACGACGGCCGCGCGACCGCGCACGCCGAGCTTCTGACCGCAGTGCTTCATCTGCACGTTGATGGTTCCGGCGGTGATCGTGAGGTCGGAGGCGATCGTTTCGGTGCTCTGGCCCTGCGCGATCTTGTTGGCGATCCGAACCTGTGCCGGTGTGAGATCAAGCAGCGGAGGGGACGGACGCGCCGGTCGGGCACTCACGGGTGTAGATCCTCTCTGAGAGGAGGGGGGTGTCAGGCGCGGGCCAGCCACCGCTGCCGCTCGGCATCGGTGACTATGCGCTGGTCGTGGTCGAGTTCCAGTTGGGCGAGCCGGGCGTAGTGCTCGACCACCTCGGCGCCGAAGGCTTCCTCCGCGAAGGCGCTGTTCTGGAAGGCGGTCAGAGCGTGGCTGAGGGTGGGTGGCACGGGGATCCCACCCGAGCGGTAGGCGTTGCCGGTCTCTTCGGGACCAAGGGCGAGCTTCCGCTGAAGACCGTGGTCGATCGCCGCCAGGACCGCGGACAGGGCGTGGTAAGGGTTGACGTCCGCACCCGGCACACGGATCTCCAAGTGCAGACCTTCGCCCCGGCCGACGACCCGGACCGCGCAGGTGCGGTTGTCGTAGCCCCACGTGAACGTGGTTGGTGCGAACGAGCCGGGCGTGAACCGCTTGTAGGAGTTGACGTTGGGCGCGTAGAAAAGGGCCAACTCGGGCAAGCCGGCGAGCAGACCCGCGATGGCATGCTGCCCGATCCGGGACAGCTCGTAGCCGCTGCCGGGCTCGTTGAGTTGGCTGATGGCCTTCGACCACAGCGACACATGCAGGTGCAGGCCATTGGCCCGACCGGTTTCCGGGGCCGCCATGAACGTGGGCGCCAGACCCGCGCGCGAGCCCAGGGTGCGCACCGCGTGCTTGAAGAGCAGGTGCCGGTCGCAGGCGGTGAGCGCGCCACCGTACGGAAAGGTCACCTCGACCTGGCCAAGGCCAGCCTCGGTCTTGATCGCTTCCACGGGCATCCCGGCGCCGGCCAGCGCCCGCTGAAGACGGCGGCAGAACCGGTCTGAGATCGGATCGTGATCGAGGGAGTAGTCCAGGTTCTCCGTCGTCAACGGCCGCAGGCCCCGATAGCCGGCCTGTTCCGCGTCCGCGTACGTGCCCCTGTAGAGGACAAACTCGGTCTCGATCCCTGCCTTGGGGTGCAGGCCGTGCCGGGACAACCGGGTCAACTGCTGGTGGAGGATCTGGCGAGGCGCGATCTCGATGGGTGTTCCGTCGTGAAGCACGGCGTCGCCGAGCACGATGGCGGTGCGCGGCAGCCACGGCACCACGCGCAGGGTCGGCAGAGCCGGTTGCACGGACAGATCCTGGTAGCCGGTCTCCCACGAGGTCAGTGCGAAGCCGTCCGCCGGGCTCATGTCGACGTCAGTGGCCAGGACGTAGGCGCACACCTCGGCGCCATGATGCGCGACGCGCTTGAGGAAGTGGTTCGCGTCGTACCGCTTCCCCTTCAGCCGGCCCTGCAGATCGGGGACGGCCAGCAGCACGGTGTCGATCGCGCCGGCCTTGACGAGGTTGCGCAGGTCAGTCAGAGAGAAGGCCTTCTCCGAGCGTCCAGCCGAAGCAGGAGCGGCTGCCGTGCTGAGGTGTGCCAGAGCGCCATTGCTCGTCGCGGCCCCCGTCATCACACGACCTCGTCTTCATACGTGCTCGCGGAGCGGTCGAAGTTCTGCGCCGGGACTTCGTATGAGCTGCCCTGCTTGTGCCACCATCCCCAGGCCATCGCAAGGACGACGAGCAAGGCGACCGGCGCGTAGTTGAAGGTCTCGACGGACACCAGACCGCCGCCGTCGGGGCGGACCTGCGGCAGGCAGAACAGCGCCGTCACGAACACGACCCAGATGACCGCGATCGTGCCGACCGCCACGCCCCAGCGGCCGAGGTTCCACGGACCGGGTCGGAATCGGTCCCGGTTCTTGATGCGCAGGTAGATCGGGATTGCGTAGGCCGGCGTGATGCCGACCACGTTGATGCTGGTGATCGCCGCGTACGCGACCGGGCTGTACATGCTCGGCAGAGCGAGTATCGCGGCGCACACGACGGCCAGGAGCACGGCCTTGCGCGGGGTCCCGGTGCGCCGGTCCACCTGCCGCCACAAGTGCGAGCCCGGGAGTGCCCCATCACGGGAGAACGCGAACACCATCCTGCTCGCGGCGGCCGTCTCGGCGTTGCCGCAGAACAACTGCGCAGCGATCACGACCAGGAGCAGCGCCTTCGCCCCCGCCATGCCCAGCGCGTCGAGGAAGATCTGCGCCGGCGGAACCCCCGTCGCCGTACCCACGGTGCCCGCGTAGTCCTGGATAGCGAACGTGAGCCCGGCCAACAGAACGAAACCGGCCAGCCATGACCAGCCGATCGAATGGATGATCCCGCGCGGTGCGGACACCTGAGCGTCAGTCGTCTCCTCGCTCAAGTGCGCAGACGCGTCGTAGCCACAGAACGTGTACTGCGCCAGCAGCAGCCCGAGCACCGCCACGTACAGGGGGCTGGACCAGCCGGTGTTGTTGACGAACTCGCCGAACATGAAGTCGGGGGACTGGTGGTGGGAGGGCACGATCACGAGTGCACCGACGATCACTATGACGCCGACCAGGTGCCACACCACGCTGATGCTATTGAGGACGCTGACCAGCCGTACCCCGAACAGGTTCAAGGTGGCGTGCAGGACCAGGATGCACACGTAGATCATCATGATCTTGCCCGGCGTCGGCTCGAAGCCCCACTGCAGGTTCAGGAACGCGCCGGTGAACAAGGCGGCACCGTAGTCGATTCCGGCAATCGCGCCGAGCAACCCGAGCAAATTCAGCCAGCCCGTGTACCAGCCCCACTTGCGGCCGCCGAGCTGCTCCGCCTGGTAGTACAGGGCTCCAGACGTCGGGTAAGCGGAGGTCACCTCGGCCAGCGCGGCGCCGATGAACATCACCATGGCACCGACGAGCACCCAGCCCCACAGCATCACGGAGGGACCGCCGGTGTTCAGGCCGAATCCGTACAACGTCATGCAGCCGGACAAGACGCTGATGACGGAGAAGGAAATCGCGAAGTTCCCGAACGGCCCCATGCGCCGGGTCAGTACGGGCTCGTATCCGAGCTCCCGCAGATACGTATCGTCCGGCTTTCGGGGCGTGGCACGGTGGGTGGAATTCAAACGGGACATGGACGACCTCCAAGGTTCAGGGGAAATGAGACTGGGCGGGTTCATGCCAATCCGGGACGGGATGGGCAGCCGATGTTGATCACGGGTGCGGTCCGGCGCGCGGCTTGTGGGTGCGGGCGTAGGAAAGGGACTCGGCTCGCGCTCGAAGAAGCAGCGTCCCGCCGGGGTCTGGTCCTGCGGCTCCGTCATGGGCCGAAGTCCACGGCTCATGGGCCGCGTACGAGCCCATCGCCTCGAACACCTCGGCTGCTTCCAGGTATTGGTGGCCCGCCCACAACGCATAGGCAAGAAGGTTCAGATCAGCCACCGAACGCTGCTCGGCGTTCGTCTTGTGGAACCAGTCGTGGAAGGCGTTCAGCGTGCAGTCGAGCGTCGTCTCCTGCGCCCACTGGCGCCGCCACAGCGGATCGGCGCGCGATCGCCGACGCTGCTCGATCTGCGCGTACGCGGGCAAAAGTAACAGTGGCGATCCGACAGGCCGCTGCGACGCGATCCACCGTCCGAAGTCAAAGATCGCGGCCAAGGAAGCCGCGCGCGGCCCCTCAAGGGCGAGCAGGAACTGCAGAACGCGGTGGTAGGCCTCGCGGTTGTACGGATCCCGCTGGTTGACTTCGTAGAGCAGTCCCCACGGACCACTGGGCAGCATCGGTTCGGCGGATATCAGGCGGTGTTCACGCCGCAGTTGCCGTGTGTCGATCTGAGCCAACGCCACCAGGCACACCCACGGCACAGGATCGTGCTGCGCACGACGAGCTGTCAGCAAGGCCTCACGCCGCGCCTTGATCTCGAACTCCGAAGTCTGTGGATGCTGTTGACGGTGTGCACGCAATGCCCGCTCGACGGCCACGCGCACGTTCATCAGTTGCGCGTCGTAACTGCCGGGCTCTTCGGCGAGCCACACGCCGACCACGTCCGAGCGGGCCGCTGCCACCGCCAGCAGTTGGGTACGTGACGTTCGCAGCCCCCAATGGGTGCCCGTATCCAGCAGCAGCTCCCGTGCCGTTCTCCAACGCCCAGCCTCTAACTCGACTAGGGCGACGCGCAGGTCGTCGTCGTGGCCGGCCGGGTGATACACGAGACCCATCAGAGTCCCTCTCCACAGACGACGCGACGCCTGCGAGCGGGATCGGAGCCGTTCCTCCGATGCGTGCGGACCATACGAGGTGCCGTGCTCTCCTGGACGGATGTGAATGTCATCGGGGGCCTTAGGCAAGTGAGGGGATGGGGCCGCGAAGGGCAAGGGTGAACCGCTGTCCGAGCGGCGGGTGGCTGGGTACCGAGTCGGTCGTCCTAGAAGCGGATCTGGCCGATCATGTCCGCGATGCTGGTAACGAAGCGGTTGATGTTCGGGGCCATGGACGTACTCGCCAGGAAGAACCCGAAGAGCACGCAGACGATCGCTGGTCCGGGCTTAACGGATTTCGCACGGATCAGAACGACCACGAGGATGCCGAGCACCAGGACTAAAGAGATGCTCAGGGCCATCAGGAGGCCGCTTCCTCCGCAGACCCTCGCCGCTCCCTGCGTGCCTGGCTCAGCGCACGGCGGAGCGCATCAGGCCGGGTCAGCGATCGCGGGCCGCTCGGGAGGACATGCCAGTGCATCCCCGGAGGTGTCGTGCTCTCGGCGGACGGCACGACGACGTGGCATTTCTGGCCCAGCGCGACAGTCCCCGGCTCATCCCAGCGGGCCGCGGTGCCCACGGGAACCAGGAAGTACAGCCGAGGCTCCGGCCCACCGGCGTCCAGGATCACCGGGCCGACCGGCTCGTCGCCCTCGTTGAGGATCTCGATCGCGCGCCGGCCCAGGGCCTCCACAGCGCGTACGGCATCCCACCATTCGCCCGCGGAGCACAGCTCGGGCTCTTCACCGATGGGCATCCAGCGCGGCGGTAGCGCACGAGCTGCTGGATTGGCGTCAGACATGGAAACGGTCTCCTCACCACTATGTGTAAGGAGACCATTCCACTCAGCAAGTTCTGTGCGCGGACAGCTTGTCCGTGGGTTTCACTCGCCAAGCCCCTTGACAGGGGCTCAAGTTGTGCTCATACCTGCCCAACTACCGAATGCTGAAAGCTCGTTAGATGGGTGGGCATCCACCCTGAGCAGTGCCGCAGTGGTCTCACGCACGGACGGATGGAAACGCGTGTGGTTCGGAGCAACCTTCCGAGCACGCTTGAGATCGCTGAAGGCACCAGCCCGGTCGCCCACGGCGAGCTTCGCGGAAGCCACGTCGATAAAGTGGTGACTCGACCGCTCCCCGACGGTCGTGGCCGGCGGCGTCCACTCGCCGCCAGAAACCGGAGACCACTCGGTGAGGCGGGCGAGAGCCTGCTCGGTGTCGCCCATGTCGATCATCGCGTGCACCTCGTGGATGCGGATGTTCGTCGGACCGAACGACATCTCGTACGCCAGGGAATCACGGTTGCCCGCCATACCTGCCACCTGCTCGGCTTCGCGCAGGTACGCATCCGCACGGTCCGAGTTGTTCTCGCGGGCTTCCAGCACGGCCAGCTTCAACAGCAGCGCACCGTCGACAGCGAGCGCGTCATCCGTGAAGGATCGCTCCGGCTGGAACCTCTCCAACTCGGTCCGCAGCGCGAGGAGCTTGCGGCGAGCAGGCGAGTAGGCGCCCTGGCGGAGCATCGCCCCTGCGACCAGGTAGCCGGCCGTGAACTGCATCAGCGGGTCGCCGGAGTGGTCTGCCGCCCACCGGACCCGCTCCAGCGCCGTATTCGACAGATCGTGGTGGCCCATCTTGTGGGCCAGCGAGTTCACGGCGCGGTAGGCGCGCGCCAGGTGCCAGAACGCCTTGCCCTCATCGCCGTTGCCACCACCGAGGGCCACGTGCGTCAACTCAGTGATGATCGGCGGCAGCAGGGGGCCCATCGGGGCGTACCGGGCGTCGCGGCGCAGGGCCGCCACCTGGTCGACTTCCGAGGCGAGCACGGGAAGCGCCCTGGGAGCGATCTCCAGGTCGTCGGGGCTGTCGTAGCAGAGCAGGAGGCGGCGGAGCTCAGGGATGACGGCGTGGACGCCGTCCTCGGCCTCCGGCTCACCGTAGTACGGCTGGCCGGTCAGAACCTCAGGGCCGAAGCGCAGCGCCTTGGCGAGCGCCAGCACCAGTGAGGGTGAAGCCTTCCGCGCGCCCGACTCCAGCTTCTGCACGTAGCTCGGGGAGACGGCGACCTTCTGTGCCAGTTGAGCGGCAGACAGCTTCCGTGTCCTGCGAGCGATACGGAGACGGTCTCCCAGCGTCAGGTTTTCAGTCATCGGTGGACGTGTCCCTTCGCGATGAAGCACTTCGATCAGAGTACGGATAATGTCCAAGCCTGCGCCCGTGGTCGCCAACTGTTAACAGAGCCGATGACATCGCGCCCCCGACGTGGAACTGCAGAACCGACCAGAGGTAGCTTGCAGCTCCCTACCGGACCTCCGACCGTGTGGTCGAAGTGAGGCATGTCGGGACGATGCGGGCAGAGGGTGAGTAGGACTGTCGCTCTCCAGTCAAGAGGTGGACAGCGAACTGCCTACGGACAGATTGTCCGCGCGATTCCTGCACGTGCCGGAAACCCCCGTTCGCCGCCGGTCGCAGACCGTAGCCAGTCATCCAGAGCGCCTGCGGCACTCGGGCGGTGCCGTCCTGGCCGAAGGCAAGGAGTCGGGAGTGGCTGGAGCCGAACGGTCCCTCGTGTTGTGGGACATCGACCGCACGTTGCTGTACGTCGGCGAGATCGATCGGCAGGTCTACCGGGAGACCTTTGCGGAGATCGTCGGGTACCCGGTCGAGCATCTGCCGGCACGCGGCACGGGCGTTACGATGCCCCTGGCGATCCGCGCGATGCTCCTGGACAACGGCGTTCCTGATGGCCGGGCGCGGGAGCTGCTGCCACTCATTATCGAGCTTCTGCCGAAGCGACTTGCTGCGCACACGGCTGACCTTCGGCAACAGGGAAAGCTCATGTCACGAGTTGTCGTTGCTCTGAGGGCAGTACGGGACCGGTCGGATCTCGTAGCGACCGTGGTCACCGGAAACCTCAAGACAAACGCCATGTTGAAGCTCGGAGCCTTCGACCTCAAGTCGTTCGTGAACACCGAGATCGGCGGGTACGCGTCCGATGACCACCATCGCCCTGCTCTCGTCGGCATCGCGCAGAAGCGAGCGCAGGCCAAGTACGGCGTCTTCTTCGGCCATTCCAACTCAGTGATCATCGGGGACTCGTTGGAAGACGTACGTACCGGCAGGGACAGAGGCGGCGTCCCCGTCATCGGTATCGCATCCGGTACAACGTCAGCAGCGGAACTCGAACGAGCCGGCGCGGACGTCGTTCTTCGGACTCTGGAAGACGTTGAGGGGGTAGAGACGGCGATCGCGGAGCTCCTCTCCTAACCGGTGGCAGTCACCAGCTGGACGATCTCCTGAACGAGCCCCACGACAACGTGACGCCGGAACCGCCATGGCCGCAGTTGTGGAGCACCGGGACTCAATCACTGCGGCTGTCTACCGCGACACGCGCCTCGGAGCGTGTTGGCCGTGCTCCGACTCGGGACGCGATGACGGGAGTCTTCGCCAGCCGAGGTTCGACTGCCGCGCAGCGCTCGACGATCGCCTTGCCGTGGCGGGATCCTCCTGGAGGCCCGCCTCGCCGTCGATCGCCGTGCCGCCGAGAACCACGGTCTCACCGTGCGGGTAAATGCAGACGAGGTCGGGCGACAGGCCCGTGTCCTCGGAGAAGAACTCCGTGATGCCCGGGTTCTTCACGACCACATGCTGGCCGCGGATCGGTCGCACGCTGTCATCCGCAGCGAGCTCGCCGGCGCCCAGCCTGGCGCAGTTGACGATCACAGATCCGTCGTCGATCTCGTCGAGCGAACTGCCGCTGCACCGTGCCTCCGGCCTCCCGGAACCGCCGCAGAAGGTACTGGAGGTAGAGGGGCATGTCGATGAGAGGAACCGTGAAGCGATAGCCGCCCTGGAACCACGAGCAGCAAGGTGCTCCACTCCGGGGCGGACATCGCCTTCCGGGCAGCTTCGACGCCGCTGACCATCCGAACGCCAGTAGCAGGGTCGCCTGACAATCCTCGAAAGACGTCGAGAGAGACAGGTACTACAGCCGCAGATCTTGAACCGGCGGTCAGAGCCGGTCAGCCTCGATCGTCGAGATGCTGGCTGCTTCGTCTGGCAGGCGGCACGGTCGAGGGTGGTCACCCCGCAGGTGTCAGGGCAACGGAGATCTGCGGCTGTAGTACGAGTCACCGGCCATCATGGGCCTCCCAGTGGTGCACTCTCAGAATCATCCGGCTGAGAGGCTGGCGTCAATGGTCGCCTCTCCCCTTCAGGCCGTTCGATCTTCAAAGATGCGCGTAATTACAGCGTGTATCCGAGAGGGCTATTTGCCCCACGCTCTCATTCACTCTTAGTTACGATTTGACACCGCCACGTTGCAGGCGTCGACTCGAAGAAAGGTCTTCCGGTACATTGCCGCGCTCGATGAGTGGCCGAGTTGACTCTAAGCGTCGTTGATCCTACCGTTTGGATAGAGACTGGGTGGCATTTATGGCGAAGGAACTTGTTTACGTCACGATCTTCGCTTCACTGGTGAGCATGATTACGATGCTCATAGTGGGGGCTTTCATTCAACTTCGCTTTCATCGCCCCATAGATAATTACGCGAAAAAGGTTCTCAAAGCCACGGCCAGAGCCACTAAGAGGCACGTTACGGAGCTTCCAGATGACGCCCAAGATTTGCAGAGGAAGCGGGAGAAGCTGGAATTGATTCGGGGTTCCGGAACACACCTTGTTGATCTCTCAAAGTCATTCAAGGAGAATGACCCTGCCATGCGATGTTACATCGCCTCCGGGATGTTTCTTGCTATTGGCGCAACAACAGCCCTACTCGCTGCAACCATCGTCTAGCTAGCTCGTCAATCGATGACGTGATGGAGGAAGTAAAGGATGAAGGCAGAGCCTAGGAGTAAGAAGAGTGAAGCGAGGAGAATAGACTGCCGCAGCCTTCTCAGACTGGCACTCATGGTAGACGTATCCCTAGAAAGCAGGAAAGCAGCCGAAAATGCCACGGGAATGAGAATCACCGCAGCATCCTTGGCACTCAGGCCGTGGTCCGCTGAAGTGTTTTGGGTAATAACTAGCGGAATCTTTTGATTTGTCGAGACTGTCGTTGTTTGCGATCCGGGGTGGTGATACTCGGCGATCCCTCTCCACCACAAAAGTCCGATGCCAGCGATGGTGATGGCAATTGTCAGCGAGAGCATCCACGACATAAGTCTATTGAGCCTAAGATGGCATCGTACCCAGATCCGTCCATTCCGATTTGGTGTCGAGTCCTGCCGGATATACAGCTCGGAAGTTTTCTCTTCCTCATCAGGCAGGTCAAGGATCGGCTCGCATTTGTCACCAAGGATTTGGTGATCATCGGGCCAGTGGTGAAGCTTTACGGCAGTATCCGATACACGGATACTTAGATGGTTGGTTGCAGCATCGTTGAACGAAATAATTTTCCAGGCCGTTTTCCCATAATGCCCAGTAATAGGAAGAACCGTTCCACGGTTTGGTTTAGTGTGCCATTTCGCCGTGAAGTGGATCGGCCTCTTTTCTTCCACCGTGATAATGAAAGACTTGTTTTTAGGCACGGAACATTTCGCGAACACCATCCAGCGTAGCCCGCTGATGGCGTAAGTCCTGAGGAGGCGGCGCTTAGCGGCCTCCTTTTCCTCATCATCGCTTTTATCCTTTTCCTCGACAGCCTTTTTCAGGAGATCCAGCAGCTCTTCAAGTGTGTTAGTAACAACTCCTTCGGTTAGCTCTCTATCCCGAATGCGTAGCATTTCGCGAGCGAACTGCGGAAGGGCCATGATTGGATTTTCACAAGAGCTCTTGTAATCGGTTGACTCATACCTTTGAACGATTTCTCCAATCTCTGAGCAGTATCTTTTCCATTTCTGGTAAGTTAGCCTGCGGATCTTGAACTTCAAGATTGATTCACAGTGTTGAAGATACTCTCGCCCTGGGTCGAATCTGACCACCCTCCCCTTTGTCCAGTAGTACCAGCTCTTGGGACTCCGGATTTTTAGTTGATTGTACTTGCTCCAGAGTTTTTCATACTCTTGCGAAGGGAAATACAAGAGTGCGCTCAGGAGGATCCTTAGTTCAAGACTTACACCTAGCCCGGCGATATCTGCCAGACGCGCTACATATCCTGCATGGATCCACGCACCTTCATCCAAGGGAATCCTGTAAACATGTTTTCCTGCCACCTCGATGTGAAGGTCCAAGATTGGAACTCTCGGAAGATACGCAATGGGCAGGACTAGTTCGATTTTCTTGTCCTTCTGAGTCTCTGAAAGTGCAAATGTTAGATTCGCGCCGACATCGAAGTGCGCTGTTGAGTGTCTTTTTTTGAAATACAACGACGCTACTGAATCCTTTAGTGGCAGCACATGAATCTCTCGCACGTGCTCTCCCCATAGCTCGCTCGAGAGGTCGATACGCTCAATGGCCCGAAGTCGCCATTCGGCTTGAATATCAATAAGCCCCATAGAAATTTCTTGTAGTTTTTGATTCGTAACCATGCTCACCGCCTCCTTCGCAGGTATTACTCACACCAAGTAGGGCACACTCTTGCATGATGTGATTTCAACTGCATCTTGGAGGCGCCTAATGGGGTGATGCATCAGACATCAGACTCCTTCGCCCTATAGATAATTGGGCTATTGGCACATTACGAATGGAGGGGTATAGACTAATTCTCGCGAAACGCCGACCCTGGGACGCATCGGAGGTCAAGGCCTTTATCGAGGCGCCCAAGGGTGACCGCCTGTTTGGCGTGATGCTTCTGACTTATCGCCGAGCGCCCCGCCGAGGTGTGTGGTACGCGCTGGCAGGACATTGACCTCCGCCGCGAAGATGGCGCTATCGCCGTCGGGAATGCGCGCACCATCGTGTATGACCGGAGCCTGCCGAAGGGGCAGCGGAACAGGGTCGTGGAGAAGACCCCAAGATCCAAAACGGTAAGCGTGTCCCCCGCTGCCCAAGCTCTTGCAAGCAGCGCTTGTGTCCCTGCGTGCTCGGCAGGCGGAGGAGAAACTCGCGGCGGGAGAAGCCTACGAGGACAGCGGCTATGTCGTCGTTGATGAGTACTACAGCCGCAGATCTTCGTTGCCCTGATCGAAGCTGATCGGTTCGACACCTGCGGAGTGACCACCCTCGACCGTGCCGCCTGCCAGACGAAGCAGCCAGCATCTCGACGATCGAGGCTGACCGGTTCTGACCGCCGGTTCAAGGTCTGCGGCTGTAGTACAAGGCTCCACCGCCGTGCCTTCGGCCACGGTTCAACCAGACAAGGGCCCCACATCGCGCCCGCGGCGACCGACGTAGGGCCAGGGATCTGTCCTGACACCAGGTGTACGGGCAAGCCTGCTTCGAGGAGTGCCACTCCCGCGGTCAGACCCGTGACACCTCCGCCAACAATGACGATCTTGCCGGTTGTGGTCATGCTCCGACCGTATCCGGAGGTCCCGCGGCCGAACCCGCGTATTTCCCCGCCTGGAAGGACATCCCCGATATGGATGGAGGATGTGCACCGGGGCCACGCCACATTGCGCGGCAACAGCGAGGAACGCCCGCTGGTCCGGCTTGCCAAAGCCGATGCGGCATGACGGGAAGAAGTCGCTCACCCATGGCGCGGTGCGGCGCCGAAGCCCTTCGGTGTACGCATCCGTACCGGTCACGCTGGACAACGTCCCGACGGTCGCCACCTCGCTCAGCACGTGCAGCGCCTGCACGGTTCCGGGGAAGGACATGAGGGGGCCGACGGCAGGTCCCGGGGGAAGTCGGCGGGCGCGACGTGCAGGGCCTCGCACACGTCGGCCACGACGGCGTCATCGAACAGCGACTGCGTGTGCAGGCGATCACGGATCATCTCGCGCGCCTGCTTCGGACGGTGGAATGCGGGACTTAGCACACAGATCCTGTTCGTCAAGGGCTTCGGCAGAAGATTCCTACGGACAGCTTGTCCGCTCACGGCGATAGCAGAGTGGAATGGTCTCTGCACACCCAGTCGCAAGGGGGCGTTCCTATGGAGTCCGGCGCGCGGTTACCCGTCCAAGCGTGGCCGCACCAGTCGATGAGGGGCTTTCCGGCCACCACCCGCAGACGTTCCGCAGCATTCCAGCCGACGATCGTGACCACCGCGCTTGATTTTGGCGATTTCCTTCACAAGCAAGTGATTGGTACTAAATTCCACCGTCGCGGCGCCCACTTGCGAGACCTGCCCGCCTACCCGCCCTCAGGACGTCGAAGGCTTCTGCGGTCCCTCCCGAAGAGGCCATGCCGTACACCATTGGAGCATGACGTAGATCACGTTCACCTGGTCGACGCGGGCAGGAAGGCATGGGTGGGCAGCCGCGCCTCCAACCTCGTTGGCGGGAAGCCGGCACACGTGCCTCGTTCCACCGAGGACTGCCCGGCGCAGGAGGCCGCACCTGTCGAGACGAATGCCGCGTCGGTAACGCGGCATCGCACTACTCGGGAGGGTCATTGGGCTGTTATCGCATCAGGAAGGTGTTGCTTGGTGGGGGTTAACGGCGATATACGGCTGCCGCGCAGGCGCCCAGCCAACGGGTCCGACTGCCAATCACCGCCACCATCCGTCCGAGACGTGCTGTATCGCGTCAGTCTCGGGCTTCCCATCGCTTCGGGGACGGTTGGACGCGCGATGCTCGACCTCGCGGCTCTGCCCGACCACGCGGCCCGGGACAACCTGTTGACCGCCGTGCTGACAGGTCTCATGGCTCGCGGTCCAGCTGAAAGTGATGTCGTCGAGGTTCTGCGTGCGGCCCTCTCACTCGACGAGGTGGAGACTTTCGATCTCCCCTCCCCTTCGGGATCACGCCTGTTGCTTCTCGCGGGAAGCGGTAAGAAGGGGATCAAGTCCTTCAACGTCTCGACATCGAGCGCGATCGTGGCCGCCGCAGCCGGCGCCTCCGTGGTCAAGATGGGTTCACGGGCCACATCCTCCGTCATGGGTTCACGGGACCTCGCGGAAAGCCTCGGCCTACCGCACAGCCGTACCCGCTCAAGCATCATTACGGCGGTCGAGCGCTCACGCTTGGCGTTCGTCCCGATCGAGGACATGATTCCCGTCCTGGACCAGGTGTACGGGGGCCGATTCCACGTCCTCAACCCACTCAGCTTCGGCCTGGCTGCCCTTGCGGCGCGACTTCGCGGTGGGGTCCTGGTCTTCGGCCTCGCGCACCCGAAGGTCGATCTGGCAGCCCGCGTGCTCGGCCATCTCGGGGTCTCGGAAGCACTCGTCGTGGCTTCGGGCAACACCGCCGGCTACTTCGCTGACGAGTTCGGGCTGGGGGATCGTTCCCTCACCTGCCGCCTGACAGGCGGCACCGTCGGCGCCGTCCACACGTTCGAGGCAGATGACCTGAAAGACCTGGGGTTGAGCTCGCCGAACTCCGTCCACCCACCGAGATCAGCGACGGAGGCGGTGCAGTGGGTGCTGGACGCCCTCGCCGGAGAAGGAAACCCAGCGCATGTACATCTGATCGCCTTGAACAGCGCCGTGATGCTGATGGCAGCCGGGCTCGCCCGGGACTTGACGGATGGCTACGGCCAGGCGGAAGCGGCGATCAACAGCGGGCGAGCGTGGGCGAAAGTCGAAGCACTCAGGGAGGAAGCGCTGTGCCAACAAACGATATAGCCGCTGGCTACGTGGTCGAGCCAGGGCTCGATCCCGACCTCTACTTCCTTCCGTTCGGCTATGAACAGCGGGGTACGCCGGAGTACTTCGTCGATGACGAACAGGACGGTGTCGTCTGGCAACCGGACGTCTACCCCTTCGCCGCCCAGGTGGCACTGGCCAACGATTGCGACGTGGTCATCGACCTTGGCTGCGGACGTGGTGGCAAGCTCGTCACTCTGCAAGCCGCACAGCCCGGTTGGGAGTACATCGGCGTCGACATCGGCCCCAACATCGCCTGGTGTCAGCAGAACCTGCCGTTCGGGCAGTGGGTCGAAGCGGACTTGGAGACGTGCCGCACACTTTCGCTACCTGTCGAAGTGCTTCGTCGGACTGTCCTGGTCTGTTCGGACGTGCTTGAGCATCTTGTCCATCCCGAGGTTGCGATGGACCTCATCGGATCGCTCCTCCACGGTGGTGCGCGAGCGGCGGTGCTGTCGACTCCGGCACGCGAGCTGCGGGCCGGCCCCGCGGACCCGGGCCCTCCCCGCAATACCTCCCATGTCCGAGAGTGGGCCAGCCGGGAGTTCTGTGCGTTTGTTCGGGCACGAGGGTTGGAGATCGCCGACTTCTCGCTCACCCGTAGCGATGACGCCGGGGGAGGCAGGACCACCCAGTTGGCACTCATCCAGAGCAGGGTGGAGCCGGAGAAAGGCGCTGCACGATGAGGCTGCCGCATCGTCCTCGCGTGTTGTGGATTCCGTACGCGCAGCGAGGCAGCCTCTATCCGATCGTTCCGGCAGTGCAGGCGCTGGGAGGCCTGAGTACGGACACAATGCTTCTGGGCCTGCCGAGCTTGAAACCTCTCGCTGACACGCTTGGCACGCGCTTCATGGCCTATGAGTCCAGCATCACCTATGACTGGTCCCGCGCCGAGGGACGCGACCAGCACGGTCTGGGCCCTGCCGGCGGCACCAGTTGGTTCCATCACCGGGTGGCCTCCGAGTACGCCGAGATCGAACGAGCCACACGGCTGTTCCGCCCTGACGTCCTGCTGGTTGACTCCTTCGTCATCGGTGCCGGCCTTGCCGCTGAACATCTAGGCGTCCCCTGGGCCTCCTACGTGCACTACCTGTTCGACGAAGGTGCCGAGACCGATGCGATGCACCGCATCTGGTGGGAGAAGACCAGCGTCCCAGAGATCGAGGCGTACTCCGCTTGGTGGAACGGAGTCCGGGCGGCGGTCGGTCTCGGCCCTGAACCGAGGGAGCGGCAAGAGGCACCGTGGTTCCGGATGTCTCCGCAACGCACCTTCCTCCTCGGCCATCCGCACCTTCGCCGGGGCACTCGCCCACTACCGCACTTCGTCACCCGGACCTCGCTGCCCCCGTGGGACGAGCCCGGGCTGGCTTCTGCAGCCGCCAGCGCGAGTACGGCTTTCGGAGGGCGTTCCCGTGTCCTGGTGGCCAACAGCAGCGCCTGGCAGGACGATGTCGACCTCGTACGCGCGTCCCTGGAAGGGCTCGCGGACACGGACATGGAAATCTTGGTGACCGTCTCGGCGGACCACCCTCTCGGCGTCGGGATTCCACGCAACGCCACGGTGCTGGGCTATTACCCGCACGCCGACGTGCTGCCGTCGGTGGACGCGGTGGTCACGACCTCTGGGTATGGGATCACCAGCAAGGCGTTGTGGTTCGGCAAGCCGCTCGTCACCGTGCCTCGTGCCCGCGACCAGCACTATGTGGCGGCAGCCGCACAAGAGGCCGGGTGTGGACTCACCGTCGCATGGCCGCCCAAACCGGACGCTGTCGCTACGGCCGTCGACACCGTGCTGTCTTCCCCTGCCCACCAGGAGCACGCCCGCCGCTTGTCCGGCCCGATGCCCGGTTTCCCGTCGGCGAGCGATGTCGCTGCCGGGGTCCTTTCCCTCGCCCGGAGGACGTGATGGGTAGCCGGACGAAAGTGGTGCATGCGCCCGCCCGCACTCCGTATGCCCGCAAACTCACGAGCGAGCATGTCGAAATCGTCAACGGCACTGCACCGCACGGCACTGAAGCAGTGCCTCGGGACATGTCACTGCGATGGCTGCTCGAACACAGACCCTTCAACTGGTTCGACGTTCTGCATCTGCACCACGTCGAGTTCGACGACCTGCCGACTCTTAAGTCCGTCCTGTCAGAATGCGCCCGATTCCGCCGACGCGTGATCTTCACTGCCCATGACATCAGCCCCGTCTTCAGCGGCAGAATCGACTACCACCGCAAACTGCGCGCCCTGGTGAACGCACGCGTCCCCTTCGTCTGCCTGACCGAGGCGTCAGGGGCCGAGATACGCAGACGGTTCGGCAACCAGGTGGAAACCGTCACGATCCCGCACGGGTACGTCGTCCCGCCCAATGCCGTTCCCCGTCACCGGCCTCCGGGCAGTGGGCATGCGCGGTACTTTCTGTTCGGCTCCCTGCGGGACAACCGCGACATCACTACGGTGCTGTACAACTGGCGCTTCGGCCGCCATCAGCACGACACCTCCCTTTCGATGCTGCTCAGGGCGCGGGGCTACATCAACTTGCAGCAGGAACACGACCATTGGGCCGTGCTGCTCGCTACGGCCGTAGCTGAGCCTCGACTCCAGGTAGATGTCCTGCCCTTCCCCACTGATGAGGAGGTGGCGGAGACGGCGTCGGGATGCGACGCCCTGATCCTGCCGTATCGATGGGGATCGCACTCGGGACAGTTGGAACTCGCCTTCGACCTCGGACTGGTGCCGGTGGCCTCCGCTGTGGGCTACCTCCGCGATCAGTACCGCTGTCATACGGGAGTAATCGACGAGCCTGTGTGGTTCGACTGGTCCGACGGGGCGGAGTACGCCTACGGAGCCCGATTCCTCACCTCGCTGGACGAGGCGGCCGAGCGCCTCCGCAAGGGGCATCGTCTCGCTCCGTCAAAGGAGTTCAGCGAGCACCGGATCGAGGAGCATGCGGCGATCATGGCCACCTATCTGGAGGTCTACACACGCCCATGGACGTAGATCTCGCAGTGAACGCCAAGGCCGTCGGCAACACGCTCCCCAATATTTCGGTGTGCGTCCTCAGCCACAACTACGCCCACTTCCTGGGCCAGGCCGTAGAGAGCTGCCTGGCGCAGGAGCCCGGCGACTACCGTCTGGAAGAGATCGTCGTCCTGGACGACGGATCGACCGACCGGACGTTGGAGGTGTGTGCCGAATTCGGCTCTCGAATCCGGGTGATCACTCAGCCGCACCGTGGGTTTGCGGCGACACTGACGGAGAGCGTCCGGCACTGCCGTGGCGACTGGGTGGCTTTCCTGGACGCCGATGACTGGTTCGCGCCGGCCAAGCTCCGTACCGCGTCCGGCTATCTCCGCACCGGCGCCATGCTCGTGCAGCACTGGGAGCACGTTGTCGATGGTGACGGCAGCCCTCTGGTGCCCGATCCCCACCCGGGTGGCAACACGAGCACCATCATCGTCGACCGTGCTGCTGCCCTGAAACTGCTGCCGGTGACGAACGAGAAGTTCTTCCACGTACTCGACGACCTCGGTCTCGGTGCCCGGATGACGCACCCTCTGACGTTCTACCGGGTACACGGCGACAACATGACCGATCGAGCCACCCCTGGTGTCCACCAGGAATACATGGCGGATGTCTGCGGCGAAATCGCAGTCCGCCTCGCCGGCCTTCGGGTCACCCCTCCCCCGTGGGCCAGTCGGAGTGCGCTACGTCGGCTGACATGGCACTACCGGGCCGAGGCCCGAGCCCACGAGGTAGAAGCAGCCCTGCAACGAGGCCGTCGGCGAGCGGCCTGGGGGCCGCTGCTGCGCGAACTGGCGTCGACCGTGCTGGCAGGTCGAAACTACCGCGACCGGGGCCCCAGCATTCACAGCGTGCTGACCGGCCGCCCCTGCGTCCGCATGGCCCCGTCACCGCAGGAGGAGCCGTGACCATCCCTTCGCCCGGCCCCCTCGCGTATCCACAGGCTCTGGTGCTCGACCTGTTCGGGACACTGGTCGACGCGCCGACACGAGCGCAACGACTCCAGGCGGCCGAGACGATAGCTGCGGCCACCGCGGTACCCGCCGCCGTCATTGAGCAGGCGTACATCGACAGTTGGGCCGAACGCCATGATGGACGGTTGCCGACGCTCGACTCGCTCAGCGACCATCTCTGGCAGCGCTGCGGCGAAAGCACGCCAACTCCGCAGGACCTGTGCACCATCCTCCTGCGGCTGGCCACCGCCCGGCTCTCTGCGTCCCCCGACGTAGTTGCCGTCCTGCGGACGTTACGCGGGCGCGGTCTCCGGATCGCGGTGCTCAGCGACGCGTCCGCCGACATCGCCGAGGCATGGCAGGACTCAACGCTAAGCGAATCCGTTGATGTCGCGGTCTTCAGTTGCCGCGCGGGAGCCGTCAAACCGAGCATCAGCCTCTACCGCGCGGTGACGGGACAACTCGGCGTCGCGCCACAGGACACGATGTACTGCGGAGACGGCGGGGGCGACGAACTGCGCGGAGCGACCGCCGCCGGCCTGACCCCGGTTCGCGTCGAACGCAGAGGCGGCCCCTCAACCATTGCCTTCGGCGACAAGCCCTGGCACGGCCCTTCCATCAGCGGCGTCGAACAACTACTTGCCTTCATGCCGGTCTCGCGAGCACCACAACGACCGAAGGAAGGGGATGTATGAAGGCATGGGAAGTGCGCGAGGGCGCCCTGTCGTGGTCACGCCTGGCACGCCCGGAACCGCAGCCGGACCAGACGCTGGTCAAAGTGGCGTTCTCAGGTGTGTGTGGAAGCGACCTGGCCAAGATCACCAAGTCGCCTATTCCCACGCCTGGTCACGCCTGGCGCCCAGGCCATGAAGTCGTCGGCTGGGACCTCAATGCCCCCTCCGGCCCTCTTGTGGTGATCGATCCCCTTGTCCCCTGCGACAGTTGCGCGAGCTGCGCGACGGGAGCGATCCATCTCTGCCCGGCCATTCTTCGGCTGGGCTGGGACCTGCCCGGAGGATTCGCAGAGTTCGTCGTTGCACCCCGCCGCAACGTACTGCCTCTGCCCGAGGGGGCCGACCCCGCGCAGGCCGTCCTCGCAGACGCCCTCGCGGTCGCTATCCATGGCGTCCGCTGCGGCTTGTCGCACCATCACCCTGGAAACCTTGCCGTCGTCGGCTCCGGCCCGCTCGCTCTCTGCAGCGCGGCTTACGCCGCCTCCCAGGGCTGGTCAGTCACCGTACTCGTCCGCAACGCCGGCAAGCTGACCGCCGTGGCCGATCACATAGACGCCACCTTCACGTCCCTCCACGAGGCCCCAAGGAACGGATTCGAGGCCGTGGTGGACGCCGCGAGTGGCCGGGACGACCGCCCTCTCGACGCCGCCTTGTCCCTTGTCCGCGACGGCGGCACTGTCCTCGTACAGAACGCCTACGATCCGGGCGTGCGCCTGCACCACGACCTGCGGAACGTCTTCCGCCGGTCGATCACCATCACCGGATCGTTCAGCTACTGCCGCCAACACGGCACCGGCGACCTCCCGGAGGCCCTGCAGGTGCTTGCCCAGCGCCCGGCGTGGGCTGACCCGCTGGTCCGGTGCCGATTCCCGCTCCGCTCCCTGCCTTCGGCTGTCGCGGCCGTCACCACCGGTACGAGCATTCGACCGATCAAAGCCGTACTCGTTGCCGAAGCGACTTCGCCCGCATGACCTCGCCGAGGAGAGACCATGACCGCCAAACCCGTACTGTTCTCCGAGGACTACTACCGGAGCATCGTCAAGGAATACGGATACAGTCCCTTCGATCTCCAGAGGTTCGACTTCGACCTGGCCGGGTTGAGCCAGAATGAATTGAACCTCCGCTATCTGTGCCATCATGCGGCCGACCTCTATACAGCCGCATCCACGAGTAGCCGAATCGTTACGACGGGATTCGGAATGTCCGGACCACCCCACATGGCAACCGCCTCTCACATCATGAAGATGGTGCGCCTGCAAAACGGCGGAGAGAAGTGCCAGATCGTTTTGGGAGATCTCGACGCCTACAACGGTCGCGGACGGTCCTACGAGTTCACCAGTGAGCTGTCCGAACGCTTCCGTCTCTTCGCGCAACGTCTGGGATTCGACGATTCGAACGGAATCCTCCGCAACCAGCGAGACCATAGTGAAGCCCTGACCAACATGTACCTGCTCGGGCGATACACCCAGGAGAACGACTTCCTGACCGCAGAGGAGGACAACCACGCTTACTACGTCGCACGCGGCATCGTGGACGCGACCATGACCTTTCGCCGCCGCCTCTCGCTTGCCCTGATGGCCTCCGACTTCGTCACCTTGGGCCAGACCCACGAAGCCGTCCTGGTGCTCCTGGGTGTCGACGAGCACAAATACGTACGATTCGCGCAGGAGGTGGCCCGCCGATTCGATGACGACGCACCCTTGAGTGGCGGCTTCACTTTGGCCGCCCTGTACGCTCGACTTAACTCGGGGTTCAACGGCCACCCGAAGTTCTCGAAGAGCATCCCGGGGTCAGGGATCAGCGTCGAAACGCCGAACGACGAAATCCTCCGGCTCGTCCAGGACGATAATTGTCAAGACCCTGCGTCGTCGCCCGTTTTCCAACTGATGCATCAGATGACCTACTGCCCCCACGAGGATCTCATGCGCATCCATCAAGACTGCGCCGAGAACAATCACCGATGGAATTCGGAGAAGAGAAAATTCGCGGATTTTCTGGTGCACGTTAAAGAGCTGTGGCCATGAAAAACGCCAGCATCGGACACGTTCCCTCAGGTATACTCCGCCCGTCCTATGAGCGAGCCTTCGATCCATACAGGAACCCCATGACACGCCTTGGCGAATCCGAAGCGCGAGCCCTTGAGCTACTCGCGCAGGACCTCTCCTCTGACAAGACCGTCGAGGACCTTCTGGCCGAGACCAGCGCCAGGCGTCAGCTTGACCTGTCCGACCTCAGTCCCAAGGAGCAGGCTGAGCTGATCGCCGGCCGAACCGTCGGCATTCTGCCCTCGCTGGACTCTCTGACTTCGGCCATTGACGTGGCCAGGAGCGAGGGGAGGCCGCTGCGGGTCAAGCTCGGCATCGATCCCACCTCCGCCGATGTCCACCTCGGCCACACCGTCCCGATGATCATCCTCAGCCGGTTCCAGAGGATGGGACACCACGTTGTGCTCATCATCGGTGACATCACCGCGAAGATCGGCGACCCCTCCGGCCGGTCCGACGAGCGGCCTCCGCTGACAGACGAGGACATCGCCAAGAACCTGGCCACCTACCGGAACCAGGTGGCACCGTTCTTCGACTTCCAGCGAGCGGACTTCCGCCACAACAGCGAGTGGCTTGCCGAGATCCGACTGCCTGAGCTGATCGGGGTGCTGTCTCAGATCCCCGTATCGATGTCGTTGCAGCGAGAGGACTTCCGAACCCGCCTCGCCGAGGGCCAGGGTCTGGCGATGTCGGAGTTCATCTACGCCGTAGTCATGGCGATCGACTCCGAGAAGATCCACGCGGACATCGAGCTTGGCGGCGTCGACCAGCTGCTCAACATGCAGATGGGGCGCAAGGTCATGGAGATCGCCGGCCAGAAGCCGCAGCTGGTCATCAGCATGCCGCTGATCGAAGGCACCGATGGCACCGGTGCCAAGATGAGCAAGAGCAAGGGAAACTACATCCCTTTGACTGCCGCCTCAGACGACATCTTCGGCAAGATCATGTCGATTCCGGACCGGCTGACTGTGCCGTACCTCAAGGCATGGACTGAGTGGACCGACGCCGAGGTGGACGCCGCTGTCGCCCGGATCGAGAACAAGACCCTGCATCCGATGGACCTGAAGAAGGTTCTCGCCGGCGAAGCCGTCGCAGCTGTGCACGGCCGCGAGGCAGCGGCTGCCGCCCGTCGGCACTTCACCTCCCAGTTCTCCAAGCGCAGCTTCAGCGACGTCGAGTCGCTGCCCGTGGTGGATGCTTCGCACGGCGGCGAGTCGGTGGGCGCCGTACTGACCCAGGTCCTGGAGTTCACGCCCAGCATGTCCGCGGGCCGCCGCCTTGCCAAGCAGAACGGTCTGCGCGTCGTAGTGGAGACCGAGGAGGGCCAACGGACGGTGAACCTGTCGGAAGACGACATCGTCCGTCCTCTGCACGAGACCGTGACCGCCGCCCTCTCCGCCGCTGACCTGGTAGGAGTCTCTGACACCGTCTACCTCAAGGTCGGCCGCAAGGTGGCCAAGATCGAAGGCGTGTAGCGCAGAGCAGCCGCGCCGAAACCAGCTCCACGCATCAGGCACCAGTGGGGCGTGTTTATGCATCCAACGATGCACAAACACGCCCCGTCCCAGTCGCATTCTGGAGGGGAAGTCCGAAGTGTTGGTATTCGCGCTCAAGCCAGGCCACGACGGGACCGTCGCGGTGATCCGCGACCGGCAGCTGCTGTACTCCCTGGAGTCCGAGAAGGACTCCTTCGGACGCTACGCAGCCGTGAACGTCAACACCATCCTGGACATCGCCGAACACGTCGACCAGCTGCCCGACGTCGTGGCCCTCGGAGGATGGCGTGAGCAGGGGGCCATGCGGCATCGCTCGATCGGCGCCGGCTACGACGGGCTCGACGCCCTCACCCAGCGCCCGATGCGGTTCTTCGGCAAGGAGGTGCGCCTCTTCAGCTCCTCACACGAGCGCTCCCACCTCATGATGGCCCTCGGTATGGCACCGCGGGGCGAACACCCACTGCAGACCGTCCTCGTATGGGAAGGAGACACCGGTGCCTTCTACCTCGTCGACCAGCATTTCAAGGTCGTCAAGCACATACCCGTGCTCACCGAGCCCGGAGGCCGCTTCTCCTTCCTGTTCGCCCTCGCCGACCCGAGCTTCCCCGACGAGGGTGCGCTGCCCCGGCTGAACGACGCCGGAAAACTCATGGCCCTGGCGGCCTACGCCAATCCCGAGGACGCCGACGCGGACATCAGCGCCACCGTGGACCGGCTGCTGAAGACCGACAGTGTGTACCCGGCCCCCAAGAAGGACTTCCGCGACTGCGCGCTGTACAACGCCGGCGTTGAGTCCCAAGTGACCAAAACGGCCGCCGCCCTTCTCACCCAGCGGATCTTCGCCTTGTTCGCAGACGCGGCCCGCGAACACCTACCGGCTGGCACTCCCCTGCGCATCTCGGGCGGCTGCGGGCTCAACTGCGACTGGAACGCCGAGTGGGCCAACCTCGGCCACTTCTCCTCGGTGTTCGTCCCTCCCTGCACCAACGACTCCGGTTCAGCCATCGGCACCGCGATCGATGCGCTCACCACCATGACCGGCGACCCCTACATCGACTGGAACGTGTACAGCGGACTGGACTTCGTCCACGACACACGGCCAGACCCGGCCCTGTGGCAGCGCACCTCACTCGATCATCGAGCACTGGCACAAGCCCTCGGCCAAGGACGCGTGGTGGCCTGGGTCCAGGGCCGCTGGGAGATCGGGCCCCGTGCACTGGGCAACCGCTCGCTGCTGGCCGAGCCGTTTCGGCAGGACACCAAAGACCTCCTCAACACCATCAAGCAGCGCGAGACCTACCGCCCCATCGCACCGTGCTGCCGAATCGAGGACGTCGACACGGTCTTCGACGGAGCCTTCGAAGATCCCTACATGCTGTACTTCCGCAAGGTCAGGCGTTCCTCGACCGTCCAGGCCGTCACGCACGTGGATGGATCCGCCAGGGTCCAAACCGTCAGCCGAAACAGCAATCGGGAACTTCACACCCTGCTCTCCGCCTTCGCAGCCGAACACGGCGTCGGTGTCCTGTGCAACACCTCCCTCAACTTCAACGGCCACGGATTCATCAACCGGATGTCGGACCTCGTGCGCTACTGCGAAGCACGAGGCATCCACGACATGGTCGTCGGCGACCAGTGGTTCCAGAGGCGCCCAGGGGTGTGAAGGTGTGCCGTTCAGATGGCCGCAGCGGCGATGGGTAACGTCGGCAGGCTGCAGCCGTTCGTCGGCGCGGCACTCCTGGAGATGGCCTTCGACCCCATACGCCCGGCGGCCGATGTGAATCTCGCACCGCTCCAGAGGCTGAAGCGCACCAGTGTGACCGACGAGGTGACTTCGGGCGGGAGAAAACGATCTCTCCGAGTAACGACTGCTCGTTGATCGTCTGGTTCACCGCGGCGAGAGCGCTCAGCCTCGGTCCGTTGCTACATCAACGGTTAAGCGCACAGGCAGTGAGGCTCGCCGACCGCGTGCCCAGGATGGCCGCCCTCTGAGTGTTGGCGCTCCAGCCCGAGCAACTTCAGCAGATCGGCCGTCACCACCCGATAGGCGTTCCCAAGCCGCAACACCTTGACCGGATACTCCCCCTGCTTGGCGAGCCCGTATCCGGTGGAGCGGCCGATCATCAGCGCTCGGTTCGCGGTGTCGAGGTCGATGACCGCCGGGAGAGCAAGCAGTTCGTCGCTCGTGAGCGCTCGCGTCTCACGGGAAGCGTCAGGTGCCTTCATGATGCCCTCCCGGGGCCTATTAGTGCCGCAGTGGTGTCATAGATGTATCACGGAGTTGCGGCAGCACCTTTTACCGATCTAAAGTGCATCCATGAAACCTGATCAATGGCCGACGGCGTTCACCGCTCGCGTCGTCCAGGGGATGCGAGAGGCGCGTAGGGCCGCCGGCCTCACCATGGGCGATGTCGCTCATGGCTGCGCCGACCGCGGTTTGACGGAGATCACCGAGCAGTCCGTGAAGAACCTGGAGTCCGGCCGTAAGGCGAGCATGACGATCGCCGACTTCGTCGTCCTGGCCGACGTCCTCGGCGTCCCGCCTGTGACCCTCCTCTTTCCGCTCGGCACCTCCGCCACCGTGGAGGTCCTGCCTGGGCGCGAGGTATCAACCTGGGACGCGCTCGCTTGGTTCACCGGCGAGACCCCCTCGACTCACCCCAACCCCGAGGGCACCGCCCGCGAAGTCCTCGACGTCTTCCGCAACCACGGCGACCTGGTGGCCGCAGCCACGGCCTCCACCGCCCTGGCTAAGGAACGGCGGCGAGCGGCGAGCACCACCTTGGACCGGACCCGCCGAGCCACCCTCCTGCAGCGCGCCGAAGGCTACGAAGAGCACGCCTTCGAGGACTGCCAGGAACTGCGCGCCTTCCGCGCCCGGATGCGTGAACGCTCCCTCGTACCCCCGGCCCTTCCCGACGAGATCACCTTCGTCGACCAGCCCGAAACACAGACCCAGCCGGAGGACGGCCTTCAATGAGTGGCACGACCACCCGGCGGTGTTCCTGCCGCGACCCGAAGACCGGGAAGAACTACGGCAAGGCGTGCCCGAAGTTCGCCAGCAAGCGTCACGGCACCTATGCCGTACGCCACGAGTTGCCCGCCCGCCAGGACGGTACCCGGCGCGAGTACCGCCGCTCGGGCTTTCCCAGCGCCACGAAGGCATCCGAGGAACTGGACAAGATCCGGGCACTGCTGGCCATACCCGACGAGGACGACCCCGCCGGACTGATGCTCATCAGCGATCTGCTGGAATCCTGCGCCCGGAGCAAGGAGCCGCTACCCGACTACGACGAGACCCGGCGCCGGTTCACCACCGGGCAGACCCTCAACGCGAAGACCACCGTCGCCGAGTGGCTCGACCTGTGGCTCGCGGGCCGCAAGCGGCTGCGGCCGACCGGACTCAAGCGCTACGAGCTGGACGTGCGCGTACACCTCAAGCCGCACCTGGGCGAGCTGCGTCTGGACAAGCTCCGGGTGCACCACCTGGACAAGATGTTCGACGCCGTCAACGAGGCCAACATCGAGATCAGCGAGCAGAACGCACAGCGGCGGGCCGCCATCACGCAGCTCAGGGCAACCTCGCGCAAGGGCGCGGACGGCCGGGCCCAGCGCGCCGCGCTCCAGGAGTCGATCCAGGCCATGCCGCCCTTCCGCCGGGTCACCGGGGCCAGCACCCAGCAGCACATCAAGGCCACCCTGCGCGCCGCGCTGAACGTTGCCATCGCCCAGCAGGCGATGCCGAACTTCAACCCGGCCGAGCACGTCGAAGTCGAGCCCGGCGCCAAGCCCAAGGCGCTGGTGTGGACCGACGAGCGCCTCGCCCACTGGCAGGCCACCGGCACCAAGCCCTCCCCGGTCATGGTCTGGACCCCGGAACAGACCGGCCGTTTCCTCGACTTCATCGCCGATGACCGCCTCTACGGCCTGTGGCACCTCATCGCGTTCCGGGGACTTCGGCGCGGTGAAGCCTGCGGGCTGCGGTGGATGGACCTCAACTGGGCGGACTCCTCGCTCGCCGTGGCAACCCAGCTCGTCCAGGACGGCTGGGAAATCACCGAAGGCGCCCCCAAGACGAACTCAGGCATACGCACCATCGCATTGGACGAGGAGTCCATCGCCTACCTTCGCGAGCACAAGAAGCGGCAGGCCGGCGAGCGCGCTCAGTGGGGTTCCGCCTGGAAGCTGACCGGGCGCATCTTCACCCAGGAGGACGGCTCCTGGCTCCACCCCGGCAAGGTTTCCGACCTGTTCGAGCGCCTGGTGGCCACCGCCGGACTGCCCCCGGTCCGCCTCCACGACCTGCGCCACGGCGCCGCCACCCTCATGCTCGCCGCCGGAATCGACATCAAGGTCGTCTCCGACACCCTTGGCCACTCCGACACCCGCATCACCCGGGACATCTACCAGGCCGTTCTCGACGACCTCGCCCGCGCCGCAGCCGAAGCCGTCATCAAGCTCGTCCCCCGAGCCCGCACCCGGGGCAGCAAACCCCGTGCGGCGGAGCCGCCCCGGCCGATGCCGGGCATGGCCCCACCGAAGCGCCCCCATGGCCACGCGGATACGGCCGACGGCCAGAGCGCGTAAGCGCTCCAGCCAAACATCAGGCCCCGGTCAGCATCTCGCTGACCGGGGCTCTCTCGTTGCCATCTCAGCAGGGCGAACCGTCCGCCAGTCATGGAAGCGAGCAGGCAATAGCGGCCCTGCCGCAGGCACATTGCAGCCACCACCCTGCTCTGCGGAGATCCTGCGTCAGAGTCGATACTGCGCCACCAGTCTCCCCGCCATGCTTCCCCCGCGGCAAGGCCGGGGGGCGACCACCGCCTCGGGTGTCGCGACCGCACTACGGACCGGGGCGAAGCGCCTCGGCGTCGAGCGCGCCACCGTCGCCCGAACCCGCCGCACCGTACGCGGCGGCCGAGCCACCGCCACCCTTCGCGTGCACCACTGCGCCCGCTCGCAGGTCGCCCAGATCGCCGCGCGTACAAGCCGCGCAAGGCCGGCTGCAAGGCCGCGACCGCCTGCCTCGCCCGCACCGTCACGGCGGCGTGGTCAGCGCAGCGCCCTTGGGGGAGCTACCGCCCGCGACTTCGCTCAAGCTCTTCGAAAGCGCGCATTTTACGCGCGACTTACTGGATGGTAACCGACCTTAGGGCGACGCCCACCAAACGGAGAAGGGGCACCCCCGTCCGATCCGCCAAGGCCACTAAGACAAGAGGCAAGCGGCCTCGGACCCGGTGTTCACGGGACCGAGTCCAAGGCCTTGACCAGAACCTGAACCCACCAGGAGTGATCGTGAACCACACCACACAGTCCGCTGCCGCCCTGACCATCCCGCCGCTATTCGACGCCGACGCCCGCACCACCGAGCCCACCATCCAGGACCGCGCCAACCTCACCCTCGTCCCGTCCGCGCCAGCCTGCATCGTCTGGTCGTGGTGCACCGTCACGGGCGACCACGAGATGCACACCTCCCACGACGTCACCATCGAGCAGTCCGGCGGCGGGACCGTCCTGGACGCCCGCGTCATGGCCGAGGACGGCCGCGACGGCGGCCCCGGCCTCGCCCCGTTCATCGACTACTGCGAGACCGACCTCACCCCCGATGGGCTGCGCGCCGAGGTCGCCAACATCCGCGCTGCCCTGCCCCGCCTGGAGGCGCTGGCGGACATCGTCGACGGCACCCCGACAAAGCTGTCGGTTGCCCAGGTTCTCGACAGCCTCGACCGGTTCCTCACCACCGACGGCGACCCGAAGGTCACCGCCTTCGTCGACTACGTCAAGGAACAGGTCGCCGAGTCCGACGACCCTGCCGCGACGGTGGAGGACATCGCCTTCGCCATCGCCCACCACCGGGCCAGCAAGTCCGTCACAGCCCGCCAACGCCTCACCGAGTTCCTCACCGAGCACAACATCACCCAGATTCCGGCCAACGGCCCGAACGGTGACGCGCTGACCGGGCCGCTCTACTTCCGCGAGCGCGACGGCCGCCGCTTTCTGGTGACGCCGGTCGGAGCGGCCCCGGCCGAAACGCTGGAATACCTGCGCGGCGTATTCACCGCCCAGGAGCAGGCCGCACCAGAGGCACGCACCTGGTCCATCACCACCGAAAGCGGGGCGACCGTGAGCGGCCACCTCCCGGCATGGACCGAGGGCGACCCGAGCAGGACCGATCTGCCCGACGACAAGCTCCAACTCCACCTCTCCGACGTGACGCACTACCAGGCCCTCCCCGGCCAGCCGATGGTGATCAACACTCCGTTCGGCATCGATGGGGGCCGCGAAATCTACGAAGAGAACGTGTTCTGCGCAACGATCACGTGCTCCCCGCATTCCCCCATCCCCGCCCACCGTGTCCCGACCGCGACCATCACGGTCGTCGAGGACTGCGTCATGGAGGACTTGGACCCACAGGACGTCACAGCCGTCGCGGCCAAGCTGTGCGCGCAGGCCGACCGCCTCAACCAGGTCGCGCGGCAGCTCGCCGACGCCCGCGCAGACTGGGCCGCGAACGCCGAGGCGACGGCGTGACCGAGCAGCAGCCGACGGCCGGGGCCCAACGCCCCGACCGTCCGGCCACCGACCACATCCTGTGTGTAGGCCAGCGATAGCCGGGCACACCATCGCCACGTCCGACCACGACGGCGTCACCGTCCCCGAGCCCGCCTGGTGCCTCGGTCACCACCCAGTCGGCGCATACCGCGGACATCGGCCAACGGCCGCTCACCGAGCGCGAGCCCGGTACCGGGGCGGTCGTCAACCTCAGCTCGGCGGCAACTGGTACCTCACCACCCTCACCGGATTCCTCGGTCGACACCCTCCAGCAATGGGTGGTGGGCGACTCGCAGATCATCTCCCTGCGGTCGAGGAAGACTCGGTGGTGGGCGGCGAGGGCGCAGCGAGCGACGCCGTGCCGGCAGCGCGCGAGTGCAAACTGCGTTAGCCGGCCGACGCGGCCTTCGTGCCAGATGGATGGTGCAGCCTACGCCGGCTGCGGCAGCACGAGGCCCATTGCATGTACGAAGTCCGTCGAACCGTCGCCGCGAACACTCGAGGTCGCCTGTCCTCGGCTGGGTTGCATCGGCTGGTCTGTGCACGCCTTATCGAGTGTTCGGTGCGTGTTGGCATCGCCGAGCGTCGAAACAACCTGTTCGAGCAATTGACGCCGCACGATGAGACCCGCCATTACCGGGCTGGCTCCATCACATGGCGATTACTGCTGGCTCAAGCGATGGGCGAGCGCAGCGTCGGCGCGCAGGGTCGCCGACATGCCCGCATCCACTTCGTTCTGGTCGTGCTCATCGCCGCAGGGGCAGATACTCCAGCCGTCACGTTCGACCCGTAGGGCTACCGTCTCGCCGATGTCGGCGAGTTCGGTCAGGACACCGACCGGGGTATCGGCCTTATCGCCGACGCCTGCGAAGGCCAGGGCCGCTCCGATCTCGGTGGCCAAGTCCAGCGCATGGGAGGCGGTGCGGCCGTCACCGTTCAGCGCCGCGTACTTGCCAGCCTGGCCGGCAGCCATCACCAGGCGGCCGGCAACCTGTACGGGGACCGCGACGGTGCGGGCGTCGACCCGTACCGGCCGCACGGCGTGCACGTTCTCAGCGCCCTGACGGCCCGGATCCGCGGCAGCGGTGATGGCCTCGGCCACCGCCTCCGGCTGGACCAGGTGGAGCGCCTCCTCCTCGTCCATGCCGATCCGCTCGGCCACGGAACGGACCATCAGCGTTACCACGTCGCGTACGGCCACCGGTTCGACCTCGACTCCGCGCGTCAGCAGCACAGCGCCCGTCTGGGCGACGATCGCCTTGAAGCCCACGTTTTCCTGAATGTCCGGCACCCCTTCAGCCTACGGGCTGCTTCTTGTCGGGATGCGACAACTCAGTAAGGGCAGCGCACCGCTCCACGCGTCCGCCGTCGGGTACCTGGCTCTGCCCGCCGGACAGTCGCGAGCGCCTGCTGGCATCGCTGGACCACCACACGAACAGCGCCCCCAGTGAGCCCCTGCGGCGCGCACCGCGCGCTCCCCAGAAACGGCCCGTTGTGCTCCGCCTGTCCCGACGCGCTCCCCTCGCGCTCCCCTGGCCATCTGCGGGGGCCCCCAGCCGAACCAGCGGAACCGCGATGCACAGGGAGAAAGCAAAAGCCCCAGGTCACGGCGAGTGAGTCCTGAGGCTTTCACAGAGCCGCCTTCGGGATTCGAACCCGAGACCTACGCATTACGAGTGCGTTGCTCTGGCCATCTGAGCTAAGGCGGCGCGCTGGCCGCACACCATGGTGGGTCAGCAACGTCGGCAAGTCTACACAGTTTCCGAAGGTGCTCCGCACACCCCCCGGACGCCTCCCCCGGGGGTACCGCGTCGGGCGTGAGGGGGTCATGAGCAGCGTTTGCCCTGGGGTGGAGGGGTGCCTCGGAGCAGGTAGGTGTCGATCGCGGAGTCGATGCATCTGCTGCCGCGGCCGTAGGCGGTGTGGCCGTCCCCCGCGTAGGTGAGGAGGCGGGCCGAGGTGAGCTGGCGGGCGAGGGACTGGGCCCAGCGGTAGGGGGTCGCCGGGTCGCGGGTCGTGCCGACGACCATGATCGGGGCGGCGCCCTTCGCCTCGATGCGGTGCGGTTCACCCGTGGCCCTGACCGGCCAGTACGCGCAGCCCAGGGAGGCCCAGGCGAGGCCCTCACCGAAGACGGGGGACGCCTTCTCGAAGGCGGGCAGCGACTTCTCGACCTGGTCGGTGGAGGTGAAGGCGGGCGGGAGGTCGAGACAGTTCACGGCGGCGTTGGCGGACATGAGGTTCGAGTAGCGGCCGTCCGCGTTCCGCTCGTAGTAGCTGTCGGAGAGGACGAGGAGCCCCGCGCCGTCCTTCTCCCGCATCGCGGAGGTGAGCGCCTCGCGCAGTCGCGGCCAGGTCGACTGGTCGTACATCGCGGCGATGACGCCGGTGGTGGCGAGGGCCTCGCCGAGTCTGCGGCCGTCCGCGTCGCCGGTGGCGATCGGGTGGGCGTCGAGTTCGCGGAAGAAGGCCTTCAGGTTCGTCCCGACCCGGCCGGGTGTGGTGCCTCTGCCGCCGAGCGGACAGTCCGTCTGCCGTACGCAGTCCCTCGCGAAGGACTGGAACGCCGTCTCGAAGCCCGCCGTCTGGTCGAGGTTCATCCGCCGCGCGGGGAGGGAGGGGTCCATCGCGCCGTCCAGGACGACGCGGCCGACCCGGTCCGGGAAGAGGCCCGCGTACGTCGCCCCGAGGAACGTCCCGTACGACGCCCCCACGTAGGCCAGCCTCCGGTCCCCCAGGACCGCCCGCAGGATGTCCATGTCCCGCGCCGCCTCGACCGTGGAGACATGGCGGAGCAGCTTCGCCGAGTGCGCACCGCAGCTCGCCGCGAACTTCTTGTCCTCGGCGACGAGTCCGGTGATCTCCTTGCGGTTGTCGGGGGTGGTGTCCGTCTGCGTGTACGTGTCCATGTCGCGCCCGTCGAGGCAGGCGACGGGTTCGCTGCGGGCGACGCCCCGGGGGTCCATCGCGACCATGTCGTAGCGGGCGCGCACCTCGGCCGGGTAGCCGACGCCGGCGTACTGCTGGAGGTAGCCGACCGCCGAACCGCCGGGTCCGCCCGGGTTCACCATCAGCGAACCGAGGGGCTTGCCCTTGCCGGTGGCCTTCTTGCGGGCGACCGCGAGCCTGATGTCACCGCCGGCGGGCCGGTCGTAGTCCAGGGGGGCCTTCATCGTGGCGCACTCGAATCCGGGCACTCCGCAGGTGCGCCAGCTGAGCTTCTGCCCGTAGTACGGGGACAGCGTGCCCGGCGTGGAACGTGGCAGCGCGGCCAGCACCGCCTCCGCCGCCTTGGTGGTGGTCGTCGCACTCCCCGTGGACGCGGAGCAGGCCGACACGAGCAGCGAGGTGGCGGCCAGGAGCGCTCCGGCGATACGGGCCGTGCGGGCCGGGGAGGTGGTGGGGGCCGTCCGGTCGCGCCGGCTCGTGCGGGCAGGAGGGAGGGGAGGACGCCTGCTGTGCAAGTGCATCATGCGAGCGTAACTCTGAGCGATCGGTCGGACGCCCCACGTGAGGGATGTGCCTCTTACGAGTGACGCCGTCAACGCGCGGCACCGCGCACCGCCTCGGCTCCCCCGGGGCCCCCCGCCCGGCTCTCAGCCCGCTCTCAGCGCCATGGTCATCGCCTCCACCGCCAGCAGGGGTGCCACATTGCGGTCGAGCGCCTCCCGGCACGCGGCGATGGCCTCGATGCGGCGGAGCGTCGACTCCGGGGAGCCGCCGCGGGCGAGACGCTCCAGGGCCTCCTCCGCGTCGGCGTTGGCGATAGCCACCCGGGAACCGAACTGAAGGGCCAGGACATCGCGGTAGAACGCGGTCAGGTCGGTCAGCGCGAGGTCCAGGCTGTCGCGCTGCGTACGCGTCCTGCGGCGCTTCTGCTTGTCCTCCAGGTCCTTCATCACGCCCGCCGTGCCGCGCGGCATCCGGCCGCTCTGGCTCGCGCCCATGGCGGTCTTCATCTCATCGGTCTCCTTGCCGTCCCGCTCCTCGGCGAGCTGCCTGGCGTCCTCCGAGGCCGCGTCGACCAGTTCCTGGGCCGCCTTGAGGCAACTCCCCACGTCGTCGACGCGCAACGGCAGCTTCAGCACCGCCGCCCGGCGCTCCCGGGCGGCCGGGTCGGTGGCCAGCCGGCGCGCCCGGTCGACGTGCCCCTGCGTCGCTCGGGCGGCGGCCGCGGCCACGACCGGCTCGATGCCCTCCCGCCGTACGAGCATGTCGGCCACGGCGTCGACCGACGGCGTGCTCAGGTTCAGGTGGCGACAGCGGGAGCGGATGGTGGGCAGGACGTCCTCGATCGAGGGGGCGCAGAGCAGCCACACGGTGCGGGGGGCGGGCTCCTCCACCGCCTTGAGGACGGCGTTGGCCGACTTCTCGTTCAGCCGCTCGGCGTCCTCCACGAGGATGACCTGCCAACGGCCGTTCGCCGGCGAGGTGAACGACTTGCGGACCGTGTCCCGCATGTCGTCGGCGAGGATCTGCGAGCCCACCGCGGCGACCGTGCTGACGTCGGCATGGGTGCCGATGAGCGCCGTATGGCAGCCGTCGCAGAAGCCGCAGCCGGGGATTCCGCCGAGCGCCCGGTCGGGGCTGACGCACTGGAGGGCGGCGGCGAAGGCCCGCGCGGCCTGGGTGCGGCCGGCGCCGGGAGGTCCCGTGAACAGCCAGGCGTGCGTCATCTTCGACGCCTCGGGCGGCGCCGTGCCGGTCGCGACGGCGGTGACCAGGGCGTCGGCGTCACGGGCTGAGGCGGCGAGCTGGTCGCTCACCTTCTCCTGGCCCACCAGGTCGTCCCACACGCTCATGGGTCACCGGCCCTTTCGTCACGCCGCGCACTCGGGGTTACGCGATCCATTGTGCGGGGCGCCACTGACAACGCGGTCCGAGGCGCCGGCACGGACCCTCGCACCGGCGCCCACAGTGGCCTCGACGCCCCTGACGCCCTCAGCCTCGGCGTCCCCTGCCGCGGCCCCTGCCGCTCGGGCCGGGGCCATCGCCGTGCTCGTCGTCATCGTCGCGCGGGCCGAGCAGCTCGTCCGCCAGCGTCGGCAGGTCGTCCAGCGGAGTCTCCTCGGCCCAGTCGGGCCGCGGCCGGCGCCGGGGCGCCCCCTCCTCGTCGACCTGCGGCAGCTCCCGCGTACGGTCCTGACCCGCGCCGGAAGCCGCGTCCGCAGGCTTCCCCTCCGGGCGGCCACCCGGCCGCTCGTCCCGGAAGAAGCCCGAGGGCACCCGGTTCGAGGGACCCTGCCCGCGCACCGGAGGCAGCACCGCCGTCTCGTCCGCCGCCCTGGAGGGAACGGGAGGCAGTACGGCCGTCTCGTCCGCCGCGCCCTTGGGCACCGGGGGCTGCGGCAACTGAGCCGTCACCTCGGACTCGGAGACGGCCGCGGACCGCTCACCCGACCGCCCGGCACCGGACACCGGCCGCAGCACCGCCGTCTCCTCGGCTGAACGAACTCCCTTGCCACGTTGCGCTTCTGACTGACCGTCAGCAGACCGTCCGGTTCCCGGTCGGCCTGCCCCGGCCCGGCTGCCCGCACTCGGCGGCCTGACCATCGGCGTCTGCACGGTCGACGCCTCCGACGGCGTCCCGGCGGGGTCGGACGGCCGGCGAGCGGCCACCTCGGCAGCGGCGGCGGCCTCCGCCGCGAGCCGCCGGGCCTCTTCGGCGGCGAGCAGGGCCGCCTCCGCCTTGCGCTGCTTCTCCCGGCGGCGCTCCTCGGCCTCGGCACGCAGCCGGGCCTCCTCCTCGGCCTGCCTGCGCAGCCGGTCCGCCTCGGCCCTGCGCCGGGTTTCCTCGGCGGCGCGGGCCTCCTCCTCGGCGAGCAGGCGGGCCTTCTCCTCCTCGGCACGCCGGCGCGCGTCCTCGGCGCGCTGCCGGGCCTCCTCCGCCTGGCGTTCTGCCTCGCGGCGCTGCGCCTCCTCCAGCTCGCGCCGCTTGCGCTCCTCCTCCTCGGCGCGCAGTTTGGCGAGCTGCTCCTGGCGCTCACGCTCCAGGCGCTCCTCCTCGGCCTTGCGGGCGGCCTCTTCCTCGGCCTTGCGGCGGGCCTCCTCCTCGGCGGCCCGGCGGGCTTCTTCCTGGGCCCTGATCTCGGCCTCGGAGAGCGGCAGGACGGTGTCGAGCCGGTGCCGGATCACGGTGGTGACGGCCTCGGGCTCCTGGCCCGCGTCGACCACCAGGTAACGCCCGGGATCGGCGGCGGCCAGGGCCAGGAAACCGGACCGCACGCGCGCGTGGAACTCGGCGGGCTCCGACTCCAGCCGGTCCGGCGCCTCCGTGAACCGCTCGCGGGCGGTCTCCGGGGCGACGTCCAGGAGGACGGTCATGTGCGGGACGAGTCCGTCGGTCGCCCACCGGTTGATCCGGGCGATCTCGGTCGGGGACAGGTCGCGGCCCGCGCCCTGGTAGGCCACGGAGGAGTCGATGTAACGGTCCGAGACGACGACCGCGCCGCGCTCAAGAGCCGGTCGTACGACGGTGTCGACGTGCTCCGCGCGGTCGGCCGCGTACAGCAGCGCCTCCGCGCGGTGGGACAGTCCCGCCGACGACACGTCGAGCAGGATCGACCGCAGCCGCTTGCCCACCGGGGTGGCGCCGGGCTCGCGGGTCAGCACGACCTCGTGCCCCTTGCTCCGTATCCACTCGGCGAGCGCCTCGGCCTGGGTGGACTTGCCGGCGCCGTCGCCGCCCTCCAGGGCGATGAAGAAGCCGCTCGTGGCGGGCACCGTGACCGGGTCGTCGCCGCCGAGCAGCGCGTCCCGCAGATCGTGCCGCAGCGGCACCCCGGAACGGTCGTCGACCTTGGCCAGTACCAGCGCGGCCACCGGCAGCAGCAGCGCGCCGACCAGCATCAGGGTGAACGCCGCGCCGCCGTGCGCGAACACGAACTTGCCGTTCTCCAGCCGGTGCGGGCCGATCAGGGCCGCGACCAGGGGGGCGATCAGCGCGCCGAGCGCGACGGAGATCCGGACGACCGCGTGCAGGTGCTCGGTGGTGCGGCCCCGCCGGTAGTCCTCGGCCTCCTGGTCGAGCAGCGTGTGCCCGGTGTTGGCGGCGACGCCCGCGCCGATGCCGGCCAGGGCGACGATCAGCAGCACGGTGGTGACGTCCGGGACGAGTCCGGCGGCGAGCAGGGCGACGCCGGTGAAGGCGATCGCCAGCGCCAGCAGCCGGCGCCGCGACAGGGACACCAGCACGGCGGGGGCCGTACGGATGCCGACGACGACACCGCCGGTGAGCACCAGCACCAGCAGCCCGAAGGTCACCGGGCCGCCGCCCAGGTCCTTGGCGTGCAGCACCGCCACGCCGACGACGGCCGCGACCGCCCCGGCCACGGCGGCGCAGGCGAGCACCAGCAGCGGGATGGCGCCCGTACGGCCCTTGTCGATGCCCGTGCCGGTACGGGGGCGGCGCAGTCCCTCCAGCGGCGACCGCGCGCGCGGGGTGCGGATGCCGGGCAGTTCCAGGTAGGTCAGGACGGAGAGGGATCCGGCGAACAGCCCGGCGGCGACGTAGGAACCGAGGGCGACCTGGTGCTGCGCGAACCAGGTGATGCCGGTGCCGAGCAGGTTGTTGAGCAGGGCGGCGACGACGAGGGCCGCGGCGGCGACGGGGATCGTGACGAAACTCGTCCGCAGCGACAGCCTCCGCAGCGCGTCCATGTGGTCGGGCAGCGGCCGGACCGTCGCTCCCTCGGGAGGCGGTCCCGGCAGCAGGGCGGGTGCGGCGCTCTCGCGGCACACCGTCCAGAAGCGCTCGGCGACTCCGGTCACGAAGGCGGTGACCAGGAGAACGGCCAGCGCGTTGGCGGGAGTCCAGTCGATCCAGAGCGGGGCGACGATCAGCAGTGCGGCCCGCAGACCGTCGGCGCCGACCATGGTCCAGCGCCGGTCGAGCGGGCCGTCGTGCGAGGTGAGCGAGGTCAACGGGCCGAGCAGGACTGCCCCGAAGAGCAGCGTCGCCAGGACGCGCGCCCCGAAGACGGTCGCCACCGCGAACGCCGCGCCCCGGTAGCCGCCTCCGAACGAGCCCTGGCCGATCGCCGCTTGGAGGGCGAGCACGACCAGCACCAGGAGGGCGAGGATGTCGCCGACACCTGTCACGAGCTGTGCGCTCCACAGCCGCTTGAGCTGCGGTTGGCGCAGCAGGGCGCGGACGGCACGCTCGCGGGAGTCCGCGACAAGGGCGTCGTCGGGGGCCGGCTGGTGGGCCGTTGGCTGCTGGGCTGGCGTCATGCTTTCAGCCTATCGGCAGCCACCGACAACCGGCCGCGCCCGCCCTGACGTCCGAACGCCCCGACACCAAAGTGATGCCGAGGCGTTCGTTTCGCGAAGCCGAAACCGAGAACCATCCGGTCCGAACCGGTCGATCAGTCCTCGGAAGTGGCCTTCGAGGCGGCCGTCTTCTTCGCGGTGGACTTCTTCGCGGCCGTCGTCGTCTTCGCCGCCGTCTTCTTGGCGGTCGTCGCCTTCTTGGCCGGAGCCTTCTTCGCGGCGGTCGCCTTCTTGGCGGGCGCCTTCTTCGCCGTCTTCTTGGCGGGCGCCTTGGCCCGCTTCTCGGCGAGCAGTTCGAAGCCGCGCTCCGGGCTGATCTCCTCGACGCTGTCGCCGGAGCGCAGGGTCGCGTTGGTCTCGCCGTCGGTGACGTACGGCCCGAAGCGGCCGTCCTTGACGACGACGGGCTGTCCGCTGACCGGGTCCTCGCCCAGCTCCTTCAGCGGCGGCTTGGCGGCGGCCCGGCCGCGCTGCTTGGGCTGGGAGTAGATCTCCAGCGCCTCTTCGAGGGTGATCGTGAAGAGCTGGTCCTCGGTCTGAAGGGAGCGGGAGTCCGTGCCCTTCTTCAGGTAGGGCCCGTACCGCCCGTTCTGCGCGGTGATCTCCACGCCCTCGGCGTCCTTGCCGACGACGCGCGGCAGCGACATCAGCTTGAGCGCGTCGGCCAGGGTGACCGTGTCGAGGGACATCGACTTGAACAGCGAGGCCGTGCGCGGCTTGACGGCGTTCTTGCCCGTCTTCGGGGTGCCCTCGGGGAGCACTTCGGTGACGTACGGGCCGTAACGGCCGTCCCGGGCGATGATCTGGTGGCCCGACTCGGGGTCGGCGCCCAGCTCGAAGTCGCCGCTCGGCTTGGCGAGCAGTTCTTCCGCGTGCTCGACGCTCAGCTCGTCAGGCGCCAAGTCCTCGGGGACGTCGGCGCGCTGGTGGTTCTCGGAGTCCTTCTCGCCGCGCTCGACGTAGGGGCCGTAGCGGCCGACGCGGAGCATGATGTCGTTGCCGATCGGGAAGGACGACACCTCGCGGGCGTCGATCGCGCCCAGGTCGGTGACGAGTTCCTTGAGGCCGCCGAGGTGGTCGCCGTCGCCGTTGCCCGCCTCGGCGGCGCCGGTCGCCTCGCCCTCGCCGAAGTAGAAGCGCCGCAGCCACGGCACGGCCTGCGCCTCGCCGCTGGCGATGCGGTCGAGGTCGTCCTCCATCTTGGCGGTGAAGTCGTAGTCGACGAGCCGGCCGAAGTGCTTCTCCAGGAGGTTGACCACGGCGAAGGAGAGGAAGGACGGCACCAGGGCCGTGCCCTTCTTGAAGACGTAGCCGCGGTCGAGGATGGTGCCGATGATCGACGCGTACGTCGACGGGCGGCCGATCTCGCGCTCTTCGAGCTCCTTGACGAGGCTGGCCTCGGTGTAGCGGGCCGGGGGCTTGGTGGCGTGCCCGTCGACCGTGACCTCCTCGGCGGAGAGCGGGTCGCCCTCGGTGACCTGGGGAAGCCGGCGCTCGCGGTCGTCCAGCTCGGCGTTCGGGTCGTCGGCGCCCTCCACGTAGGCCTTCAGGAAGCCGTGGAAGGTGATCGTCTTGCCGGAGGCGCTGAACTCGACGTCCCGGCCGTCGGACGACGTGCCCGCGATCTTCACGGTGACGGAGTTGCCCACCGCGTCCTTCATCTGGGAGGCGACGGTCCGCTTCCAGATGAGCTCGTAGAGCCTGAACTGGTCGCCGGTCAGGCCGGTTTCGGCCGGGGTGCGGAAACGGTCGCCCGAGGGGCGGATCGCCTCGTGCGCCTCCTGGGCGTTCTTGACCTTCGCGGCGTACACGCGCGGCTGGGCCGGCAGGTAGTCGGCGCCGTACAACTGCGTCACCTGGGCGCGGGCGGCGGTGACCGCCGTCTCGCTCAGGGTCGTGGAGTCCGTACGCATGTAGGTGATGTAGCCGTTCTCGTACAGCTTCTGCGCGACCTGCATGGTGGCCTTGGCGCCGAAGCCGAGCTTGCGGCTGGCCTCCTGCTGGAGCGTCGTCGTACGGAACGGGGCGTACGGCGAGCGTCGGTACGGCTTCGACTCGACGGAGCGGACCTTGAAGTCCGTGTTCTCCAGGGCGGCGGCGAGGGCGCGGGCGTTGGCCTCGTCGAGGTGGAGGGTGTTCGGGCTCTTGATCTGACCCAGGGAGTCGAAGTCACGGCCCTGGGCGACCCGCTTGCCGTCGACGGCCTGGAGGCGGGCGACGAGCGACGACGGGTCCGAGGAGTCTCCCGCGCGGCCGGTCGAGAAGGTTCCCGTCAGGTCCCAGTATTCGGCGGACCGGAACGCGATGCGCTCGCGTTCCCGCTCGACCACGAGCCGGGTGGCGACGGACTGGACACGGCCGGCCGACAGGCGCGGCATGACCTTCTTCCACAGGACCGGCGAGACCTCGTAGCCGTAGAGGCGGTCGAGGATACGACGGGTCTCCTGGGCGTCGACCATCAGCTGGTTGAGGTCGCGCGGGTTGGCGACGGCGGCGCGGATCGCGTCCTTGGTGATCTCGTGGAACACCATGCGCTTGACCGGGACCTTGGGCTTCAGGACTTCGAGGAGGTGCCACGCGATGGCCTCGCCCTCGCGGTCCTCATCGGTGGCGAGGAAGAGTTCGTCGGAGTCCTTGAGCAGGTCCTTGAGCTTCTTGACCTGGGCCCGCTTGTCGGCGTTGACCACGTAGATCGGCGCGAAGTCGTGCTCGACGTCCACTCCGAGGCGGCGGACCTCACCGGTGTACTTCTCGGGCACCTCCGCGGCGCCGTTGGGAAGGTCGCGGATGTGCCCGACGCTCGCCTCGACGATATATCCGGGGCCGAGGTAGCCCTTGATCGTCTTCGCCTTGGCGGGCGACTCGACGATGACGAGTCGGCGGCCGCCGTGTGCGGTCTCGCTGGTCGGGGACAACTTCGCTCTCTTCTCCGGTTGACGCTGGGCCTCCCCTGGGGCCTTCGTCCCGGGGTCGGGTCATGGTGACGCTGCGGAGTGTGACGGTACATCCCGCCCCCGTGTCAAACGGGAAAAGCCCGCAACGGCCACTCGAACGGTAACCCGACTCCCGCCATTCCTGCCGCCCGGAGTACCCCCGGCCTTTTCGGACCTGTCCGGAGGGTGACCCGCCCCTCGCCCCCGGCGCGCTCTCCCGGGGCTTCTCGGGCGGGCGTGTGGCACGCGGTTCCGAGGGCCGGGGCGCCGACGGCGGCGAGGCTCGCGAGGGCCGCCGATGCGACCGGACTCACACCTCGGTCCCCCGGTCCGCGGTCCCGCGCCCGGACCGAGGTCCACGGCAGCGGCACGCCCCCGAACAGGGCGGACACCGTGCCCGCGAAGACCACGGGTACGCGTTCCGTGCGCCTCTCCCCCACCGCGATGCCCCGGTCCGGAAGGGCCGGCCCCCAGGGGCGGCCGGCGGCCCGACCCCCGGTGCACCCGCGGGAGTCGACGCTCAGGGGGTGGTGCCGAATGACGCCTCCGCCCGGGTCGGCGCCGAGTGACCCACCTGACCCGCCGTGCACGCGGCCGTCCCGAATCCGGCCTTCCGGTCCGGTTCGCCGGACGGACGGGCCGCTACGGCGGGTTCGGCGCCGGGTGCCCAAGTCGACTCGAACTCGTTGCCGCACAAGGCGGGTCACACCACACCGACGGTCGGGGTCGCCCCCGGGGTCGCCGTTCGGTACCTCCGGAGGACGACGCCGCCGGGGCGCGTACGCCGGGGCGCGCCGGGGCGGCTCGCGGTGGATCACCGCCGGCTCCGCCGTCCCACGCGAGCCATGCGCGACCCATGGGCGAGCCGTGCGCGAACCGTGCGCGAACCGTGGCGAACGTACGAAGGGTCACCCGGCCGGTTCCAGGAAGCCCTGCTCCACCAGCAGCCGGATCTGCGCGGGGGTGCGGTCGCGCAGCAACACCGGGTCCTCGCCGACCAGTTGGGCGATGGCGTCGAGGATGCGGCCCGCGGTGAGCGTGCCGTCGCAGACGCCGGCGAAGCCCGCGCCGACCGTGTCCACCTTCGTCGCCCGGCGCATGCCCCGGTGCTGACGCAGTACGACGTGCTCGGGGTCCTCGGCGCCGGGCAGCCCGACCTGCTCCTGGACGATCTCGGCCGCCAGCTCGAAACGGCCCGCGAGCAGCGCCGCGTCGTCGTTGGCGCGCAGGTAGTCGAGGCGCTCGAAGTGGGCCCGCACCGTGTCGCCGAGCGGCTGCTCGACCGGATGCGGCCACTCCTCCACGGTGATCGAGGGCACGGCGGCGGCGGTCCTGCGCAGGGTGATCCAGCCGAAGCCCACGGCCTTCACCTTGCGCGCCTCGAACTCGTCCAGCCAGGCGTCGTAGAGCGCCCGGTACTCGGCCGGGTCGCTCCGATGGTCGCCGGCGTCCCTGAGCCACAGCTCGGCGTACTGCGTGACGTCCTGTGTCTCGCGCTGCACGATCCACGCGTCACAGTCGCGCGGCACCCACGACCGCAGCCTGTCCTGCCAGTCCTCCCCCTCCACGTGCTGCCAGTTGGCGAGGAACTGCGCGAATCCGCCCTCACGCAGCCGCTCCCCCGCCTGCTGAACGAGCGTGCGGCACAGATCGTCCCCGCCCATCCCGCCGTCGCGGTAGGTGAGCCGGGCACCGGGAGAGATCACGAAGGGCGGGTTCGACACGATCAGGTCGTACGTCTCGTCGTCCCGGACCGGCTCGAAGAGCGAACCCTCGCGCAGATCGGCGGCCGGGGCGCCGGAGAGGGCGAGGGTGAGGGCGGTGATGTGCAGGGCGCGCGGATTGAGGTCGGTGGCCGTCACGCGCGTGGCGTGCCGGGCGGCGTGCAGCGCCTGGATGCCGGAACCGGTGCCCAGGTCGAGCGCGGCGGCCACCGGTGTCCGTACGGTGATGCCCGCGAGGGTCGTGGACGCGCCGCCCACCCCGAGGACGACGGCCGTGTCCGCCTGAAGACCCCGGCCGCCGATGCCGCCGGCCCCGCCGACCGCGCACCCCAGGTCCGACACGATGAACCAGTCCTCGCCGCCCGGTCCGCCGTACGGCCGTACGTCCACGGTCGCCGCGACGTCGGTCCCCGCATCGCCGGCCGGCACGAGCCACCCGCTCTCCAGGCACTCGGCGAGGGGCAGGACGCCCTCCACGCGTGCGTGCGGTACGGGCTGCTGGAGCAGGAAGAGCCGGACGAGCGTCTCCAGCGGGGTGTCTCCCCTGGTCGCCCGGAGCGCCGGCACGGTCTCGCTGCGGGCCAGCGCCGCGTAGGCGGGGGCGTCGAGGAGTTCGAGGAGGCCGTCGGCGGTGAAGGAGGCCGCGAGCAGGGCGTCCCGCAGCCGGGCGGCGACGTCGGCGCGGTCACCCGCCGGCAACGGGGCCAGGGGGACCGGGGACGCCGGAGACGTCGGGTAAACCGCGGAGGGCAGGGTGTCATCACTCACGACCCCATTGTGTCCGCTCGGACCGACAACGCGCCCGCGCACCCGGAAAGCGCGGCACGCGCGCGTGGAGCGTTCGCGCACACGAACACCCGCCACGCGCGCGTGCACCCGTCCGGGCCCACGGAGCCTCCGGCACCGGCACGGAGAGTCCGTCACCCGCGCGCGAACGAGAGCAGAGCCCCGGCACGCGCGCGTGCGGGGCTCTGCGATGTCCTGGGCCTGCCAAGTCTGGGGCCTGCCAGGTCTGGGGCCTGCCAGGTCTGGGGCCTGCGATGGGCCCGGCCGCTCGGGCCGTGCGCGGGTCCGCGCCGCCGTCAGCTCGCCGCCGAGGACGAAGTGGCCGAGGAGGAGGCCGACTTGCAGCTCGCCTGCTTGGTCATCGCCTTGCCGACGTCGCCCTCTTCGAGGGTCTTCAGGGCGTCGTTCCCGCTCGTGCTCAGCTTCTCCAGCGAGGTCGCGATGCCCTTGAGGCCGTCGGCGAACTTCGCCTGGTCCTTGGTGTCGAGCGTGTCGACCTGCTTCTTCAGGGCGGCGTAGGAGGCGGCGATGCCGTCGAGCTCCTTGACCGCGTTCCGCTGCTTCGTGGCGCCGCCGTCGACGTTCGGCGCCCCCGCGCCGTTGACGGCCGCGCCGATCGCCTTGTAGGCGTCGGACATGTCCTGGAAGGCCTGGGAGTCGGTCTTCCGGACCTCGTCCGGTGTGCTGTTGTCCGAGGTCTCCTTCTGGATGGCGGTGTTGGCGGCCTCGATCTTCTTCGCCTGCGGATGCACCGCGACGCAGACCTTCTTGGCCCAGGCGTCCAGCTTGGTGTTGCTGTTGTCGGTGCTGCCACTGCTGCATCCCGACAGTGCCGCTACGAGTACCGCACCGCCGGACAGTGCGGCCGTGAGCTTCTTGTTCACCGGTTTGGTCCCTTCACCTGGCTCTCGGCCCCGGAACATACACGCCAGATGGGCGACAACCGCATGCCTACCGTCCACTAAGCGGCCTTTTGCAACCTTTTGCACCAAGCGAGAGAAGGCTCACGGTGGGGCGGTGAACGCGCGAGACGGGCGGCCGGCGCGCCAACACGCGCCGTCCGCCCGCCTTTTGGACCGAACCTCCGAGGACTCGCTACGAAACCACCGCTGGGTCAACGGACTTGGCGGACCGTTCCGCGTCGCCCTCGTCGCCCTCGTCGCCCACGGCGATGCCGCGCCGCTTGGAGACGTACACCGCGACGACGATCACGAGGAACGCCAGCCCCGCGATCAGAATCCGTACGGCGAGGTTCTTGTGGTCGCCGTAGCTGAACCTGATGACCGCGGGCGCGATGAGCAGCGCGACCAGGTTCATCACCTTCAGCAGCGGGTTGATCGCCGGACCCGCGGTGTCCTTGAAGGGGTCGCCGACCGTGTCGCCGATCACGGTGGCGGCGTGGGCCTCGCTGCCCTTGCCGCCGTGGTGGCCGTCCTCGACGAGCTTCTTCGCGTTGTCCCAGGCGCCCCCGGAGTTGGCTAGGAAGACCGCCATCAGCGTGCCGGTGCCGATCGCGCCCGCGAGGAACGAGCCGAGCGCGCCCACCCCCAGCGTGAACCCGACCGCGATCGGGGTGAGCACGGCGAGCAGGCCGGGCGTGGCCAGCTCGCGCAGCGCGTCCCTGGTGCAGATGTCGACGACGCGCCCGTACTCCGGAGTCTCGGTGTAGTCCATGATCCCGGGGTGCTCGCGGAACTGCCGCCGCACCTCGTAGACCACGGAACCGGCGGACCGGGAGACCGCGTTGATCGCCAGCCCCGAGAAGAGGAAGACGACCGCGGCGCCCACGATCAGGCCCACCAGGTTGTTGGGCTGTGAGATGTCCATCATCAGGTTCAGCGGCGCGCCCGCGCCGGAGACCTTCTCGCCGACGTCGTTCGCGGCGGTGACGATGGCGTCCCGGTACGACCCGAAGAGCGCCGACGCCGCCAGCACGGCGGTGGCGATGGCGATGCCCTTCGTGATGGCCTTGGTGGTGTTGCCCACCGCGTCTAGGTTGGTGAGCACCTGGGCGCCCGCGCCCTCGACGTCGCCGGACATCTCGGCGATGCCCTGCGCGTTGTCGGAGACCGGCCCGAAGGTGTCCATGGCGACGATCACACCCACCGTGGTGAGCAGTCCGGTGCCCGCCAGCGCCACCGCGAACAGCGCCAGCATGATCGACGTACCGCCCAGCAGGAACGCCCCGTAGACCGCGAGGCCGATCAACAGGGCGGTGTAGACGGCCGATTCGAGGCCGAGGGAGATACCGGCGAGGATGACGGTGGCCGGGCCGGTGAGCGAGGTCTTGCCGATGTCCCGCACGGGCCGGCGGTTGGTCTCCGTGAAGTAGCCGGTCAACTGCTGGATGAGGGCGGCGAGCACGATGCCGATCGCCACGGCGACGAGGGCGAGGATCCGCGGATCGCCGTCCCTGGCCTTGATCGCCGCGTCCGTGACGCCCTTGAGGCCGGTGTACGACGACGGCAGATAGATGAAGACGGCCGCCGCGACCAGTACGAGCGAGATCACCGCGGAGATGAAGAACCCCCGGTTGATCGCGCTCATGCCACTGCGGTCGGTCCGGCGCGGCGCCACGGCGAAGATGCCGATCATGGCGGTGACCACGCCGATCGCCGGTACCAGCAGCGGGAAGGCCAGCCCGAAGTCGCCGAAGGCCGCCTTGCCGAGGATCAGCGCGGCGACCAGCGTCACGGCGTACGACTCGAAGAGGTCGGCCGCCATGCCCGCGCAGTCGCCGACGTTGTCGCCCACGTTGTCGGCGATGGTCGCGGCGTTGCGCGGGTCGTCCTCGGGAATGCCCTTCTCGACCTTGCCGACCAGGTCGGCGCCGACGTCGGCGGCCTTGGTGAAGATGCCGCCGCCGACCCTCATGAACATGGCGATGAGGGCGGCACCGAGGCCGAAACCCTCCAGCACCTTCGGCGCGTCGGCCGCGTACACCAGCACCACGACGGAGGCGCCCAGCAGGCCGAGCCCCACCGTGAACATGCCGACGACGCCCCCGGTGCGGAAAGCGATCTTCATCGCTCGGTGCGAGACGGTGGTGAGATCTTTTTCCGGCTCGCCTTCTGCCGGGGTCGCTTCCCGGGCCGCCGCGGCGACGCGCACATTACTGCGCACGGCGAGCCACATGCCGATATAGCCGGTGGTCGCCGAGAAGACGGCGCCGATCAAGAAGAACAGCGATCGGCCGGCGCGCTGTTTCCAGTCGTCCGCCGGCAGCAGCAGGAGCAGGAAGAAGACGACCACGGCGAATACGCCGAGCGTGCGCAGCTGCCGTCCGAGATAGGCGTTGGCGCCTTCCTGGACCGCTGCCGCGATCTTCTTCATGCTGTCGGTTCCCTCGCCCGCCGCGAGCACCTGGCGCACCAGGATGCCCGCGACCACGAGCGCGGCCAGGGCGACGACCCCGATGACCGTCACGAGGATGCGGTTGTCGTGCGTGAGTACTGCGGCTGCGAAGGTTGTGGGGTGGTCAAACCGATGAGGGGTAGAAAGCCCCGCCATTCGTCCTCCTTGACGCTTGGGCTGAGCTCAAGATGTGGACGGATTCTAGGTACCCGACCCTGATCAAAACAGGGTGCGGTAAGCGGAATTAGCCTTCACATACTCAACAGCAAATGATCGACGACACGCCGTGACACCCGAAAGCAGTAACGCCCCGAGGGCATTGACGCTTGATCAAATTATCGGGTGATTGATCGTGAATTCGTTCACGAATAGCGGAGCCTGATCAGGGAAATAAAGAAGGGCCCTGCTCAGCAGGGCCCTGAAGGGTGACGCGGACGAAGGCCGGACGGGTTCCGGTGAGCTCTCAGGAGAGCACGGTGGCCAGTGGTGTGGTCGGCCAGGTCATACGGATCAGTCCGCCGTGCTCCCCGGCGGTGACCTCCACGTCGTCGACGAGCCCGCTGATGACCGCGAGGCCCATCTCGTCCTCCTCGGTCTCCATGTCCGGATCGTCGGCCGCGGCACCGGGCGCCCGGTCACCGGGAGCCGAGTGCGGCGCCTCGTCGCCTACCTCGATGGAGAACTGCTTCTCCTCCTCGATCAGCAGCACCTTCACCGGCGCGTCGATACCGCCGCTCTGGTGGAGCCCGACGGCGCGGGTGCAGGCTTCGCCGACGGCGAGTCTCACCTCGTCGAGAACGGCCTCGTCCACCCCGGCCCTGCGCGCCACCGCTGCCGCCACCAGTCGGGCGGTCCTGACGTGCTCGGGCAGCGCGCTGAAGCGGAGTTCAACGGTGGCCATGCATCCCCCTCGGGACTACGAACGTGCTGTAGGGGGCCGGGCAGCCGAAAACCCGGACCCCCGGTCGTTTCCTGCCGGCGCCCGGGAGCGGTCACTCGCCGCTCCCGGAACGGTCGTTTCAGTCGGTGGCCGCCACCGCTTCCTCGACCGAGGTGTGAATCGGGAACACCTTGGTGAGGCCGGTGATACGGAAGATCTTCAGAATGCGCTCCTGGTTGCAGACCAGGCGCAGCGAGCCCTCGTGGGCACGCACCCGCTTCAGGCCGCCGACCAGCACGCCGAGCCCGGTGGAGTCGAGGAAGTCGACGCCCTCCATGTCCACGACGAGATGAAAACTCCCGTCGTTCACCAGCTCAACCAGCTGTTCGCGCAACTTGGGCGCGGTATATACGTCGATTTCGCCACCGACCTCGACGACCGTACGATCGCCGACGGTACGGGTCGACAGGGACAGGTCCACGGATCCTCCAGCACCTTGCTATCGAGCGGTCATCCCATGGGACACCTCGGCAGAGCCCCCAGGACGGTTCGCCAGCCGCGATGGCATTCAATCACTTACCGGCAGGCGTGCACGACGCCTTGGCTCCATTGTCCGTCACGCCAGTGACACACTCGGTGCCGATGGCCAAGAATCACCGATCCGATCGACCCTCGGCGGACCCCGTGTCCAGCCCCTCTCCGAGCACGGTTCTGAACCGTCTCGCGTCGGGGCCGAGCCGAGCTTCGCGCATCACCCATACGGAGCACTTGCCCCCACGTGCGGGCCGCCATGCAGTCTGGCCTGACCGGATTCGTACGGAGGTCCTCGCCGCCGTGCGCGCCGCCGGTATCGAACACCCCTGGGCCCACCAGGCACAGGCCGCCGAGCACGCCCTGGACGGCGAGTCGGTGATCGTCGCCACAGGGACGGCGTCGGGCAAGTCGCTGGCTTATCTCGTACCGGTCCTCTCCGCGCTCCTGGACGGCTCGGAGGCCCCGAACGGCCGCGGCGCCACCGCCCTCTACCTGGCCCCCACGAAGGCCCTCGCCGCCGACCAGCGCCGTTCCGTGAAGGAACTCTCACAGCCTCTGGGCCACGCCGTTCGTCCAGCCGTGTACGACGGCGACACTCCGTTCGAGGAACGCGAATGGGTACGCCAGTACGCCAACTACGTCCTCACCAACCCCGACATGCTGCACCGGGGCATCCTGCCCTCCCACCAGCGCTGGTCCTCCTTCCTGAAGTCGCTCAAGTACGTCGTCGTCGACGAGTGCCACACCTACCGGGGCGTCTTCGGCTCCCACGTCGCCCAGGTGCTGCGCCGGCTGCGCCGCCTCTGCGCGCGCTACGGCGCGTCGCCCGTGTTCCTGCTGGCTTCCGCGACCGCCGCCGAGCCCTCGGTGGCCGCCGGCCGCCTCACCGGCCTGCCGGTGGTGGCGGTCGCGGACGACGCCTCACCGCGCGGGGAACTGGTCTTCGCCCTCTGGGAGCCGCCGCTCACCGACCTGCACGGCGAGAGGGGCGCGCCCGTCCGCCGCACGGCCACCGCCGAGACGGCCGACCTGCTGACCGACCTCACCCTCCAGGGGGTGCGCTCGGTGGCCTTCGTACGGTCCCGGCGCGGCGCCGAGCTCGTCGCGGTGATCGCCCAGGAACGCCTCGCCGAGATCGACCGCCCGCTGGCCCGGCGTGTCGCCGCCTACCGGGGCGGCTACCTCCCCGAGGAGCGCCGCGCCCTCGAACGCGCCCTGCACTCCGGCGAACTCCTCGGACTCGCCGCCACCACCGCCCTCGAACTCGGTATCGACATCTCCGGGCTCGACGCCGTACTGATCGCCGGCTACCCGGGCACCCGCGCGTCCCTGTGGCAGCAGGCCGGACGGGCCGGACGGGCCGGACAGGGCGCCCTCGCCGTCCTGGTCGCCCGCGACGACCCGCTGGACACGTTCCTCGTGCACCACCCGGAGGCCCTGTTCGACCAGCCGGTGGAATCCACCGTCCTGGACCCCGACAACCCGTACGTCCTCGCCCCTCACCTGTGCGCGGCCGCGGCGGAACTCCCGCTCACCGACGACGACCTGCCCCTCTTCGGCCCGGCCTGCGCGGAACTGCTGCCGCAGCTGGAGGCCGCGAAGCTGCTGCGCCGGCGGGCGAAGGCCTGGCACTGGACCCGCCGCGAGCGGGCCGCCGACCTGGCCGACATCCGCGGCGGGGGCGGGACTCCGGTCCAGATCGTCGAGCACGGGACCGGCCGCCTCCTCGGCACGGTCGACGCGGGCGCCGCCCACGCGACGGTCCACGAGGGCGCGGTCCATCTCCACCAGGGCCGCACGTACCTGGTGCGGTCGCTGGATCTCGACGACTCGGTCGCCCTGGTCGAGGAGGCCAACCCGCCGTATTCGACGGTCGCCCGCGACACCACGTCGATCTCCGTCCTGGAGACGGATGTCGAACTCCCTTGGGGCGACGGCCGGTTGTGCTACGGCTCGGTCGAGGTCACCAACCAGGTCGTCTCCTTCCTCCGCAGACGGGTCATCACCGGTGAAGTCCTGGGCGAGTCGAAACTCGACCTCCCTCCTCGAACACTGCGCACCCGTGCCGTCTGGTGGACGGTCACCGAGGACCAGCTCGACGCGGCCCGCATCAACCCGGAGATCCTCGGCGGCGCCCTGCACGCCGCCGAACACGCCTCCATCGGCATGCTGCCCCTCTTCGCCACCTGCGACCGCTGGGACATCGGCGGAGTCTCGATCCCCCTCCACCCGGACACCCTCCTCCCCACGGTCTTCGTCTACGACGGCCATCCCGGCGGCGCGGGCTTCGCGGAGCGCGCCTTCCACACGGCCCGCGCGTGGCTGACCGCCACCCGTGAGGCCATCGCCTCCTGCGAGTGCGACGCCGGCTGCCCGTCCTGCATCCAGTCCCCCAAGTGCGGCAACGGCAACGACCCGTTGCACAAGCGCGGCGCTGTACGGCTGCTGACCGAGCTGCTGCGGGGCGCACCCGAGGAGATACCGGACGAGGGCTAGCAGGCGGTCAGGCGGGTACTGAGGGCGGTGTGGGGGACTCACCCGGCTCTCGCCCGGCTCACCGGACTCCTTGAACTCACGGGACCGACGGGACCGACGGGACCGACGGGACCCGCCGAGCCTGAGGGCCCCGCCCGCGCCCTGACCTCCGCCGTGAACGGCTCCCGGCCCGAGGCCGCCGTCACGTCCGACGTGTCGCCCACGATCACGCACCGCACCAGGCGGGAGCCCTGGGCCCGCGCCACCCGCTCCGCGCGAGCGCAGGCCGCCGTGCCGCCCTCCGTCCAGTGGTCCGCCGCCGCGAGCGCCGCGAGATCCGCGCCCCCGGCCGCCCGGTGCCGGGCCACGACGGCCTGCCCCAGGGCGAGCACGACCCCGAACACCACACACAGCACGGCGATCGCCCCCACGCTCCACACGGTGGCGGACCCCCGGTCGGAGAACCGACCCCGCATACGCCCCTGAGTCACGAACGCGACTGCTGCGCAACGGAGTTGCCAGCATCTGCCCCTCACGGTCCCTCCTTCCCCGCGCCCACCGTCTCCTCAGCCATCGCGACGGCCTCCTCCCGTACCTCGAAGGGGAGGGCGCCCAGCATCGGAGGCTTCGCGACGACCACCACGTGGACCTGGTCGCCCACCCGGCCGACCGTGACCTTCGCCCCGCGCGGGGCCGTCTCCCGGGCGACCCCGATGACCGCGTCGGCCGGATCCTGCCGAGCCGCCGCACGGGCGCCCGTGCGGGCCGCGTCGACACAGCGGATCTGCGCGGCGACGACCAGCAGCCCCCACACCAGCGCCATGGCGAACAGCACCAGCACGGGCAGCACCACGGCCGCCTCCGCCGTCACGAACCCGGCGTCCGACGCCCGTTCACACCTGCGCATCGAGAGCCCGTTTCACGATGTTCTGAAGCTCCTCGCTGACCGTCCCGCTGGTCACCACCTTGTAGAGCACCACGGCGAACGCCACCGCCGCCACCAGCCCCATCGCGTACTCGGCGGTCGCCATCCCCGCGTCCTTCCGTGCCGACCGCACCCGCCGCCCCACGGCGACCAGCCCAGCCCGTACAGCCGTTACTACCTTGTTCATTGCAACCCCCGCGCTCGTCAGTCCTGTTGGTTTTGACTCAGTTGGTCAGTTGGTCAGTTGGTCAGTTGGTCAATCGGTCGTTCGTCTGCTGTCGTTCGTGTTGGGCCGCTCGTCGTTCGCCGCTCGTCACGGCCGTCACCGCCTCCTCTCACCTCAGCCGATGCCGGCTCCCCGCACCCCGCCCGCGAGTCCGATCACCACGGGCAGCACTCCGACCGCGATGAAGGCGGGCAGGAAGCAGAGCCCCACCGGTGCGGTGACCAGGACGGCCGCCCGGCGGGCCCGCGCGGTGGCGGTGCGTGTCCAGTCGGCGCGGGTGTCCGCGGCGAGCCGGGCGACAGGGCCGGCCGTGGGCAGTCCGGACTCGTCGGCGCGCTCCAGCAGGCGGGCCAGTGGGCCGGCGCCCGGCACCGACGCCAACGACCGCCAGGCGTCGCCCGGTTCGCCACCGAGCCGTATCTCCGCCGCTCCGCGCGCCAGCCGCTCCCCGACCGGCCCCGCGATGGCCTCACCGACGGCCTGCGCCGCGACCACGGGACTCGCTCCCGCGGCGATACAGGCCGCCAACAGATCTGCCGCGAGCGGGAGTTGCTGTGCGGCAACGGAGGCGTCGTACTCCCTCTCGGACTCGGTGGTCGTGCGCCCGCGGTTCCAGCGCCACCACGCAACGGCGCCGATCGCACCCGCCAGCACCCCGGTGACACCGCCGACGAGCGCCCATCCGGCACTCACCACCCCCACGACGGGCATCCAGCGCCGCACGATGCCCCGCACCTCGAAGTGGGCCCGGACAGATGCCGCTTCACGCACCAGCAACCAGGTCAGCCGCCGCCGTGCCCTCCGCTCGCGCCGCACGTCCTCCCACCCCCGCAGGAACCAGCCCAGGGCCAGCACCACCCCCAGCCCCACCCACAACCTGTGGACAACTTCCGCGCTCACAGCGCCTCCTCTCTCCGGTCGTTCACGCCGTCTCCACTCCTCGCACGATCCGCAGCGCCCACCACAGCCCCACGCCCTCCAGCACCCCGCCGATCAGCAGGCAGCCCAACCCCGCACCTGTGTGCAGCAGCACGTGCAGCGGATCGGCGCCCATCGCCGCCCCGAGCAACAGGCCCAGCACCGGAAGCCCCGCGAGCATCACGGCGGTTGCCCGGGCGCCCGCCAACTGGGCACGAAGGTCCGCACGTTGGTCCCGGTCGGCGCGCAGCGCGCCCTCCAGCCGGTCGAGTCCCGCCGCGAGGCCGGCACCCTGGTCCACGGCCACCCGCCAGCACGCCGCGAGCCCCAGGAGTCCGTCGGCGCCCGGCTGCCGGGCCGCTCCCGCGAGTGCGGCCGGTACGTCCCCGCCGAAGCGCGCCGCCGCGAGTACCGTCGCCTGCACCGAACCGAGGCCGCCGGAGTCGTGCGCGGCCCGCAGCAGTGCCTCGCCCGGTTGCCGTCCCGCGCGCACCTCCCCGGCGAGCGCCGAGCACAGCGCGATCACCGCGTCACCCCGCCGCTCCCGCGCCCTGCGCGCCTCCCCGGCCAGCCGCACCCGCCGGAGCAACGGGACCCCGGCCGCCCCCGCGACGGCCGGAATCACCGAGGCGCCCAGCACGGCCAGCGCCACCCCCACCGCCAGCGCCCACCACTCGGCTCTCAACCGTCCCCGGATCCGCCGGAGTTCGCCGGGGATTCGCTCCCACGGGGGCGGTTGGGCCCGCACCACCCCGCTTCCGGCCAGCAGCAGCCGGGCCCGCCGCGCCCCGGACTGCCCGCCGTCCATCAGCCAGACCACGGCCCCCGCGCACACCGCGGCCACCCCCACCGGCATCTCACCCATCCGACCCACCGCTCCCCTTCGCCGTCCCGGTCCCCGCCATCCCGCAGACCTGTCGCACGTCACTCGCCCCCGCTCCGGAGCAACTCCCGCAGCCGCTCCCATCCGCGCTCGTACGCGAACGCCTCCGCTCCCCACCGCAGCGCCGGCACCGTCCTCACCAGCCCGGTCGGATCGCGCTCCAGGACATGCACCTCGGCGATCCGGCGGCGCCCGGTCCGGTCCCGTACGAGATGGAGCACCACCGAGAGCGCGGCGGCCAACTGGCTGTGCAGGGCCGCCCGGTCGAGGCCCGCCGCCGTGCCCAAGGCCTCCAGACGGGCCGGAACATCGGCGGCCGCGTTGGCGTGCAGAGTCCCGCAACCGCCTCCGTGACCCGTGTTGAGAGCTGCCAGCAAGGAGACGACCTCAGGACCTCGGACCTCGCCGACGACCAGACGGTCCGGCCGCATCCGCAGGGCTTGGCGCACCAGGTCCTGGAGGGTGACGAGTCCCGCGCCCTCCTGGTTGGCGGGTCTGCTCTCCAGCCGTACGACGTGCGGGTGGTGGGGGCCGAGTTCCGCCGAGTCCTCGGCGAGCACGATCCGTTCGGTGGGTCCGACCAGGCCGAGCAGCGCGCTCAGCAGCGTCGTCTTGCCGCAGCCGGTACCGCCGCTGATCAGGAAGGAGAGCCGGGCCTCGACCAGCGCCCGCAGCACCCGGTCGCCGCCCGGCGGCACCGTGCCCGCCGAGACCAGTTCGGCGAGCGTGAACGCCCGTGGTCGTACGACGCGCAGCGACAGGCAGGTGCAGCCCACGGCGACCGGCGGGAGCACGGCGTGCAGCCGCGTTCCGTCGGGCAGCCGGGCGTCGGCCCAGGGCCGCGCGTCGTCCAGTCGGCGTCCGGCCACCGCGGCCAGGCGCTGCGCGAGGCGTCGTACGGCCGCAGCGTCCGGGAAGGTGACCGAGGTCAGTTCCAGACCACCGCCGCGGTCGACCCAGACCCGGTCCGGCGCCGACACCAGGACGTCGGTCACCGACGGGTCGGCGAGCAGCGGTTCCAGCGGGCCGCTGCCGACCAGCTCGGACCGCAACTGCTCAGCCGCTACGAGGACTTCGGCGTCACCCAGCACGCGGCCCTGTTCCCGCAGCGCCTGCGCCACCCGGGCAGGCGTCGGTTCACCACCGCGCTCGGCCAGCCACCGCCGCACCCCATCGAGCAGCCCCACCGGCAGACCCGACGGCACCCCGGCCGCCGCGGTAACCCCCGCCCGGCCGGCCGGCCATCGCCCGCGCGCCCCGTTCCCCGAAGCGGCCCGCGATCCACCGATCCCCCGGGGCCCAATAGCCCCAGTTCCCGTCTCTGCGCGCCTACTTGTCCACGGCGGCCCGCTGACCGCGCCGACCGGCGGATCACCGACCGGCCCGAACCCGTCGGCCCCCTCGACCGAAGAGACCCCAACATCCGTATCAGCCAGCGCACTTGCCCCCGAAGCCCCGCGCCCCGCAACCACCACCGGCGGAGCCGCCCTGACATTCCCGGTGACGACGACCAGCCCGCTCATACGCCACCCACCTCCGTCAACGCCCGCTCCCAGAAGTCCCGGCAGAACCGCGCCAGTGGTCCCCTCGCCGCCGCTCCCGGCGGTGCCTTGCCCTCGTGCGGCCGTAGGAGCCCGGAGTCGACGGGCACCTCGCCGGCCAGGGGCAGCCCGAGCAGCCGGGCCACCTCGCGGTCGTCCAGGCCGGGCGCGTACGGTCCCCGTACCGCCACCCGCAGGTCGCGCAGGACCATGCCGACGGCCGAGGCCACCCGGCCGGCCGCCGCGACCGCGCGCAGTTCGGCGGGGACCACCAGGAGCCCCAGGTCGAGCTGGGCGAGGGTCTCGGCGGCTCCGTCGTCGATACGGCGCGGCAGGTCGACGACGACCGTGCCGCCGCGCCGGCGGGCCGCGGCGAGTACCGCCCGCACCGCCTGGGGCGGGACAGCGACGCAGTCGCCTCGGTCCCAGCTGAGCACCCGGAGCGAATGCAGTTCGGGCAGGGACTCCTCCAGGGCGCCGCCGCCGACCCTGCCGCGCGAGGCGGCGAAGGCGGGCCAGCGCAGGCCTTCGGTTGTCTCGCCGCCGAGGAGTACGTCGAGTCCGCCGCCCAGGGGGTCCGCGTCCACGAGCAGGGTGCGCAGCCCTTCACGCGCGGCGGTGACGGCGAGCGCGCAGGCCAGTGTGGAGGCTCCGGCTCCGCCCCGGCCGCCGATGACGCCCACGGTGAGCGCGGGTCGGCCGATGCCCTCGGCCACGTCGGCGATGCGGTCGACCAGCCACTGCTCGCCATCGGGGAGCATCAGGACGTGGTCGGCGCCGATCTCGACGGCCCGCCGCCAGACGCCGGAGTCGTCCTGGTCGCGGCCGACCAGCACCACCCCGCGTCTGCGGGCGGCCCCGCGCACCCGGCGGGCCGCGTCGTCGCCGACCAGGACGAGCGGTGCCCCCTCCCAGCCGCCGGGGCGCTCCGGGAACCCGGGGTGAACCTCGGGTGTCGCGCCCGCCGCGGCGCACAGCCGCAGCAGGTCGTCGAGGAGCCCGGGGTCCTCGGTGACGATCAACGGTCCGCCCTGCCGCCCTCCGGCTGCGGGCGGCGGTTCGTGAGTAAGACTTCCGGCCACGGTGTCCGGCCCCCTTCATGCATCTCTCGCGCGGCCTCCGCGGACCGCGATTCCCCGACATGTGAAGAACCGGCAATCGGTCCCTTATGCACGGCCGATAGGAACCGGCCAAACGCGTCCGACAAACGGAACCGGCCATGAACTCGCCACGGGCGGCGTCGCGTTGGAATCACGGTGCGGCCATCTCGGAAATCGTGTGGATCTTGGTCGAAAAGTGTGGACAACCCAGAGGCTGTGAATATCGCCGTCACCCATACCGGCTACTTCCGTCCGACCTGTGCTCGAGTTCCACAGCGGAGTCCGTCGACTACACACCGTGATGGACTCCGGGCATGAAAAAAGAGGCGGCACCAGCCGCCTCTGCTGGCCTCACAGCCACATACAGGAGGGGAAAACGCGTCCGGACATGCGACGACCCCCACCGGGGGGGAGAGTGGGGGTCGTCTCCACGGCCGGCTCGGGGGGGGAGGAGCCGGACCGGGTTGACACGGTCGCGAACGATCCGTGACTTCCATGGTGTACCCGAGAGCCTTCTCAGGCAAACCCACGCGCCACACCTTACGCCGAATGGGCTGCGCCTATGCTCGGGGCGTGGAAAACCACTCCTTGCCCCGCACAGCGGCCTTCTTTGACCTGGACAAGACGGTCATTGCGAAGTCGAGCACGCTCACCTTCAGCAAGTCGTTCTACCAAGGCGGACTGATCAACCGCAGGGCCGTCCTGCGGACCGCCTATGCGCAGTTCGTCTTCCTCGCGGGCGGCGCCGACCACGACCAGATGGAACGGATGCGCGCCTACCTGTCCGCGCTCTGCCGCGGCTGGAACGTCCGGCTGGTCCAGGAGATCGTCGCCGAAACCCTGCACGACCTGATCGACCCGATCATCTACGACGAGGCCGCCTCCCTCATCGAGGAGCACCACTCGGCCGGCCGCGACGTCGTGATCGTGTCCACATCGGGCGCCGAGGTGGTCGAGCCGATCGGTGAACTCCTGGGCGCGGACCGGGTGGTGGCGACCCGGATGGTGGTGGGCGACGACGGGTGCTTCACGGGCGAGGTGGAGTACTACGCGTACGGTCCGACGAAGGCGGAGGCGGTCAGGGAGCTGGCCGAGTCGGAGGGCTACGACCTGGCGCGCTGCTACGCCTACAGCGACTCGGCGACGGACCTGCCGATGCTGGAGTCGGTGGGCCATCCGCACGCCGTGAACCCCGACCGCGCCCTGCGGCGGGAGGCCGTCACGCGCGGGTGGCCGGTCCTGGACTTCAACCGTCCGGTCCGGCTCAAGCAGCGGCTGCCCACGCTCTCCGTACCGCCCCGTCCGGCGCTCGTGGCGGCGGCCGCGATAGGTGCCGCGGCGGCCACCGCGGGGCTCGTCTGGTACGCGAGCCGGCGCCGGAGCACGATCCGAACGGCGGCCGTTCAGGCCGTTTGACGGCATTTGAACCAGAAAGTAAAGAAGTGCGGTCAGGGGTTCCGCTTGCATCGGGCCAGGAGTACAAAGGACTCAACGGCCCGCGAGACCAAGGACATCCGCGAGGATCACCTTCACCACGCATTCGGCCCCACGGACCGCGCATGGACACCAGGCACCCACGCGACGTCGACCCGTCGATTACGGGCCAGCCGCACCAGGTGACGGGCAAAGTCCCGACCTGATGGGCAATTTTTCGAGGACGCTTGGTAACCAGGTGGACCATGCCAGCGGCGGTACGAGTTCTCGTACCGCCGCTCCCTTGTACGGACTCGGGGGCTCCGAGCGCTCCCTACGCCGCCCCGCGTTGCAGCGCCTCGCACACCGCGGTCGACTCGCGGGCACCGAGTCCGACCGCCTTGCCGCAGTGGGCGATCCAGGCGGCCATGCCGTCGGGGGTGCCGGAGACGTAGCCGCCGAGTGCCGCCAGATAGGCGGCCCGGCCGAGTTCGCCGTGGCCCACCTCCGCGGGACAGACCGACTTCGGATCGAGTCCGCTGCCGACCAGGACGATGCGCTCGGCCGCGCGGGCCACCAGGCCGTTGTGCGAGGTGAAGGGGCGCAGCGCGAGCAGTTCGCCGTGCACGACCGCGGCCGTGACCAGGGCGGGCGCCGCGCCGCCGGCGACGATCAGCTCCGAGAGGCCCTCCAGGCGCCCGGAGACCTCGGCGGCGCCCGGCAGTGGCAGTTCGACGAGCGGCTCGTCGACCGCCTCCCCGGGCAGCCTCGGGCGCCCCACCTCGCCCTCCTTTCCCGCGGCGGCGACCAGGTGCAGCCGGGCGAGCACCCGTAGCGGCGACTGCCGCCAGATGGACAGCAGTTGCCCCGCCTCGGCGGTCAGGCGGAGGGCGGCGCCCACCGTCCGGGACTCCCCGTCGACACTGAAGTCGGTGCGCCGGCGCACCTCTTCGAGCGCCCAGTCGGCCCCGGAGAGCGCCGCCGACCCCCGGGCGCCGCGGAGCGCGGCCTCGGCGGTGATCTGGTTGCTGCGGCGCCGCATGATCCGGTGTCCGTAGACCCGGTCCACGGATGTGCGCACGGACTCCACGGACTCGGCCACCCCGGGCAGCTCACCCAGGGCCGCGAGCGGATCGGCGGTCGCGCCTGTCGTACTCATGAGTACGAGATTACGGGGCGCGGGCACACGCCCCTCGAAGGAGTGGTCTTCTTCACTCCTCCCTGCCACCTGGAGCTACCACGCGACTACTCTTCGTGAACATGAAAATTGCTTTCGTGGGGAAGGGCGGCAGTGGCAAGACCACGCTGTCGTCCCTCTTCATCCGCCACCTCGCGTCGACCGGCGCACCGGTCGTCGCCGTCGACGCCGACATCAACCAGCATCTCGGGCCCGCGCTCGGCCTCGATGAGGCGGAAGCGGCCGGACTGCCCGCGATGGGCGAGCGGCTGCCGCTGATCAAGGACTACCTGCGCGGTTCCAACCCCCGGATCGCCTCCGTCGCCACCATGATCAAGACGACTCCCCCCGGCGCGGGCTCCCGGCTGCTTCGGGTACGCGAGACCAATCCGGTGTACGACGCCTGCGCGCGGCCGGTGGAACTCGACGGCGGCGCCGTCCGTTTGATGGTCACGGGCCCCTTCACCGACGCCGACCTGGGGGTCTCCTGCTACCACTCCAAGACGGGAGCGGTGGAGCTGTGCCTGAACCACCTGGTGGACGGGCGCGACGAGTTCGTCGTGGTGGACATGACGGCGGGCTCCGACTCCTTCGCCTCCGGCATGTTCACCCGCTTCGACATGACGTTCCTCGTCGCCGAGCCGACCCGGAAGGGGGTCTCCGTCTATCGCCAGTACAAGGAGTACGCCCGTGACTTCGAAGTCGCCCTCAAGGTCGTCGGCAACAAGGTGCAGGGCCGGGACGACGTCGACTTCCTCCGCTCCGAGGTCGGGGACGACCTGCTCGTGACGGTCGGGCACTCGGACTGGGTCCGTGCCATGGAGAAGGGCCGGCCGCCCCGGTTCGAACTCCTGGAGGACGCCAACCTCCGTGCCCTGCGCACCCTGGAGACCGCCGCGGACGCGACGTACGAACTGCGTGACTGGGAGCGCTACACCCGCCAGATGGTCCACTTCCACCTGAAGAACGCCCAGAGCTGGGGCAACGAGAGAACCGGGGCCGACCTGGCGGCACAGGTCGACCCCGGGTTCCTGCTCGGCGAGGGCGTCACCGCCCCCGCGTGAGGGCCGTCACCGCTTGCCCGCAGGCGCCCCGGGCACGCCCTTGGGTGCCGGGGCCGGGCTCGCCGACAGGAAGGACGCCCAGCCCTGCTTCGGGGCCTCTCCGACGTTCAGCGTGCGCATTTTCGCCACGGTCCGCGGGTCCTGGGCGTCCAGCCAGTCGGCCAGTTGCCGGAAGGAGACACACCGCACTTCGGGCTTGTTGCACACGGTCTGGACGACGTCTTCGAGGGCCCGCATATAGGTGCCGCCGTTCCAGGACTCGAAGTGGTTGCCGATGATCAGGGGTGCGCGGTTGCCGTCGTAGGCGCGCTGGAAGCCCTTGAGCAGGCCGCCGCTCATCTCGTCGCCCCAGTGCTCGAACTGGTCGGGGTCGCCCTGGGTCCGGGTGCCGGACTGGTTGACCATGAAGTTGTAGTCCATGGTCAGCTGCTCGAAGGAGTGGCCCGGGAAAGGCACGAGCTGCATCGACAGATCCCACAGCCCTTCCTTCTTCTTGGGCCAGATCTGGTCGTTGACCCCACTGGTGTCGTAGCGGAAGCCCAGTTCACGGGCCGCCTTCATGAAGTTCTGCTGGCCTTCCAGGCAGGGTGTGCGGGCGCCGATCAGCTCCTTGTCGTAGTCGAAGGGCAGCGGGGCCGCGTTCTTCATGCCCGTGTTGGTCTTCCAGCTCTTCACGAACTGCTTGGCCTGGGCGATCTCGCTCTTCCACTCGGCGACGGACCACTCGCCGACGCCGCCGCCCTTGCCGCAGAAGTGGCCGTTGAAGTGGGTGCCGACCTCGTTGCCCTCCAGCCACGCCAGGCGCAGTTGCTGCACGGTGTCGGAGATGCCCTGCTTGTCGTTGAAGCCGATGTCGGAGCTGCCCTGCGCGTGCTGCGGGGGGCGGTAGAGGTCACGCTTGCCCTCCGGCAGCATGTACACGCCGCTGAGGAAGTACGTCATGTTGGCGTGGTTGGCCTTGGCGACCTTGCGGAAGTGGGAGAACAGCTTCTGGCTGTCCTCGCCGGCGCCGTCCCAGGAGAACACCACGAACTGCGGCGGCTTCTGGCCGGGCTTCAGGCGCTCGGGTCTGGGCAGGTGCGGCTGGGCCCCGGTGTACGAGGTGGAGCCGTCGCCGATCAGCCGGACCGCGCTCTTCGGCGCCGGGGCGGGCGCCTTCTGCGGACGGTGTCCCCCGGACTGGGACCCGCCGTCACCGATCGCGCAACCGGCGAGTGACGCGGCACAGGCCGCGGCGATCACGGCGCCCGCGGTGATCCTCTGGGTGGCGGCCATCTCCGCCCACCTTCTTCCTTTGTCTCTGACGTGTCTCTGACCGACGCCGACAGGGGCGTTCGCCGGCGATGTGCCGGGACGTGCCGACAGCGCCGTCAAAGTCGCATGGGACCGAAGGTGGGATTAGTACGACAAGCCGATGAAAAGACCACTTCACCCGTTGAAGTGAATGCTTAGGCCATTTGCCGGGAAACTCTATTCCACGCCTTTACTTTGCATTACGGTTTATTTACCGAGCGTTGAAGAAAAATCCGCGCGCTGCACGCCGTGATCCACGGCCGCGACCCGGCCCGCCCTCGACGGGGACCACCAGTTCCGCGACCGCCGCGCCGTGCCCTGCCCTGCCCCGCCCCGCCCGAAGGAGAGGGAAACGATGTCAGCCTGCGTACCCGACCGTGCCACCGACCCGAACCACACCAGCCGCGACCACCAGCCCCACAGCCCGCCACCGCCACCGTCACCGCACCGGCGCTTCCGCGTCGTCGGCGCCGACGTGTCCGCCTCCATCGCGGTCTTCCTGATCGCCCTGCCCCTCTCCCTCGGCATCGCCCTCGCCACCGGCGCGCCTCTCCAGGCCGGCCTCGTCGCCGCGGCCGTGGGCGGTCTCGTCGCGGGCCGGCTCGGCGGCTGCCCGCTCCAGGTCAGCGGACCCGCCGCCGGTCTCACCGTCGTCACCGCCGACCTGATCCACCGCTACGGCTGGCGGACCACCTGCGCCGTCACCGTGCTCGCCGGAACAGTCCAACTCGCCCTGGGCTGCGTGCGCGTGGCCCGCACCGCGCTCGCCGTCAGCCCCGCGATCGTGCACGGCATGCTCGCCGGCATCGGGGTGACCATCGTCGTCGCCCAGGTGCACATCGTCCTGGGCGGCACCCCGGAGAGCTCGGTCCTCGCCAACCTCCGTGCCCTGCCGGTGCAGTTGACGCGGGTGCATCCGGCCGCCGTGTCGATGAGCCTGCTGACGCTGGCCCTTCTGCTGCTGTGGCCCCGCCTCCCCGGCCGGGCGGGCGGCGCGCTGCGCAGAGTTCCGGCCGCGCTCGTCGCGGTCGCCGGGGCCACCGCCACCGCCTCGCTCGCCGGGCTGACCCTGCCCAGGGTCGACCTGCCGTCCTGGAGCAGTCATGCCCTGGCCGGGCTGCCCGAGGGCCCGGTGCTCGGCATCGCCGCGGCCGTGCTCACCACCACGCTGGTGTGCAGTGTGCAGTCACTGCTCGGCGCCGTCGCCGTGGACAAGCTCGTCGCCGGCCGGACCGGGCCCTCCGCCCACGTGGGCCGCTCCGGCCTCGACCGCGAACTGCTGGGCCAGGGCGCCGCCAACATCGTCTCCGGCGCGCTCGGTGGGTTGCCCGTCGCCGGTGTGGCGGTGCGGAGTTCGGCGAACGTACGGGCCGGTGCGGTGAGCCGGAACTCCACGATGCTGCAAGGCGTTTACACCGTAGTGGCCGCGCTGCTGATGGTCCCGGTGCTTGAGCTGATCCCCCTCGCCTCGCTCGCCGCACTCGTGATGGCCGTCGGCATCCAGATGGTGTCCCTGCACCACATCCGCACGGTCACCCGCCACCGGGAAGTGCTGGTCTACGTCGTCACCACCCTCGGCGTGGTCTTCCTCGGCGTCCTGGAGGGCGTGGCGTTCGGGGTCACCGTGGCCGTCGGCGTCGCCCTCAACCGCCTCGCCCGTACCCGCGTCACGCACGACGAGAAGGAGGGAGTCCACCACGTACACGTCCAAGGACAGCTGACCTTCCTCGCGGTGCCACGGCTGAGCCGCATCCTGCACCTCGTGCCCCAACGCGCGCATGTCGTCGTGGAGTTGGACGGTTCGTTCATGGACCACGCGGCATACGAGTCGTTGCAGGACTGGCGGAGCTCCCACACCGCGCGCGGCGGCTCCGTCGAACTGACCGGCCGCCGTACCGGAGTCAACGTCCCCGAGCCGGGAGCCGGCTCTACCGGAGCCATGGGCCCGGCCGACATCCCCCGCACACCTGGCGCGAGCCTCCCGACCCGTACGGCCGACGCCGCCGCCCTCTGCTCCGCGACCGCCTCCGCGACCGGCTGCCGGTGCCGTCCCTGGACGCCATGGCGGAACCACCGGTGCGGAAGCGCGACACCGGCGCCACCGGCGGGAAGTGAGGGAGGTACCGGCTGGGCGGCGAACCGTTCCGGGCATCAACTCGCCCTGGGGATCGGCGCGTTCCAGCGCGACACCGCACCCCTGGTGCGGGACGAGCTGGCCCGGCTGGCGCGAGAGGGACAGCGGCCGACCCAGCTCTTCCTCACCTGCGCCGACTCCCGCCTGGTCACGTCGATGATCACCTCCAGCGGTCCCGGTGACCTGTTCGTGGTGCGCAACGTGGGCAACCTCGTACCGCCGCCGGGCGAGGAGAGCGGGGACGACTCGGTGGCCGCCGCGATCGAGTACGCGGTGGACGTGCTCGGAGTGGGGTCCATCACCGTGTGCGGGCACTCCGGGTGCGGGGCCATGCAGGCGCTGCTCGCCACCGAGCCCGGGGGCACGCGGACCCCGCTCAAGCGCTGGCTGCGGCACGGGCTGCCCAGCCTGGAGCGGATGGCCGACGGTGACCGTCGCCCGGCGCGGCTGGCCGGCCGGGCGCCCGCCGACACCGTGGAGCAGCTCTGCCTGACCAACGTGGTGCAGCAGTTGGCGCAGCTGCGGGCCCACGAGTCGGTGGCCCGGGCGCTGCGGAACGGCACGCTGGAACTGCACGGGATGTATTTCCACGTGGGCGAGGCCCAGGCGTATCTGCTCACGGAGGGGGGTGACGGCGAGGTCTTCGACCACGTGGGGGCTGCGGAGCTGTCCGCCTGACCCCGTGTGTCCGGCGGCCGGCAGCGGCACGACCCGTCCGAACCTCGTCCCGGCGGCGTCCGTGGGTACGGATGTCCCAGGCCATCAGCACACCTCGAAAGGTCTAAACCAATTATCGGCCGACCCTTGTCATCGGACCCCCGGGTCTGATGAGCTGTGGCCTGGGACACAACGGACAACCTGGGAAAGGCAGATGCCGTGAGCAACGAGAGCCTGGCCAACCTGCTCAAGGAAGAGCGCAGGTTCGCACCCCCCGCCGAGCTGGCCGCACACGCGAATGTCACGGCGGAGGCGTATGAGCAGGCCAAGGCTGACCGGCTCGGCTTCTGGGCCGCTCAGGCCCGCAGACTGAGCTGGGCCAAGGAGCCGACCGAGACGCTGGACTGGTCGAACCCGCCGTTCGCCAAGTGGTTCAAGGACGGCGAGCTCAATGTGGCGTACAACTGCGTGGACCGGCACGTCGAGGCAGGTCACGGCGACCGCGTCGCCATCCACTTCGAGGGCGAGCCCGGCGACACCCGCGCGATCACCTACGCCGAGCTCAAGGACGAGGTCTCCCGCGCCGCGAACGCCCTGCTGGAGCTGGGGGTCCGCAAGGGCGACCGGGTCGCCGTCTACATGCCGATGATCCCGGAGACGGCGGTCGCGATGCTGGCCTGCGCCCGGATCGGCGCCGCCCACTCGGTGGTCTTCGGCGGCTTCTCGGCCGACGCGCTCGCGACCCGCATCCAGGACGCGGACGCCAAAGTGGTCATCACCTCCGACGGCGGCTGGCGGCGCGGCAAGCCCGCCGCGCTCAAGCCGGCCGTGGACGACGCGGTCGACCGGGTGGAGAGCGTCGAGCACGTGCTCGTGGTCCGCCGTACCGGCCAGGAGGTCGCCTGGCACGACGGGCGGGACGTGTGGTGGGACGAGATCGTCGCCCGGCAGTCGGCGGAGCACACGCCCGAGGCGTTCGACGCGGAGCACCCGCTCTTCATCCTGTACACCTCCGGCACGACGGGTAAGCCGAAGGGCATCCTGCACACCTCCGGCGGCTACCTCACCCAGGTCGCCTACACCCACCACGCGGTCTTCGACCTCAAGCCGGAGACCGACGTGTACTGGTGCACGGCGGACGTCGGCTGGGTCACCGGCCACTCCTACATCGTCTACGGCCCGCTGGCCAACGGCGCGACCCAGGTCATGTACGAGGGCACGCCCGACACCCCGCACCAGGGCCGCTTCTGGGAGATCGTGCAGAAGTACGGGGTGACGATCCTCTACACGGCGCCCACGGCGATCCGTACGTTCATGAAGTGGGGCGACGACATCCCCGCCAAGTTCGACCTCGGCAGCCTGCGGGTCCTCGGCTCGGTCGGTGAGCCGATCAACCCCGAGGCGTGGATCTGGTACCGCAAGCACATCGGGACGGACCGCACCCCGATCGTCGACACCTGGTGGCAGACCGAGACCGGCGCGATGATGATCTCGCCGCTGCCGGGCGTCACGGCGACCAAGCCGGGCTCCGCCCAGACCCCGCTGCCCGGCATCTCCGCGACCGTCGTGGACGACGAGGCGAACGAGGTCCCCGACGGCGGGGGCGGCTACCTGGTGCTGACCGAGCCGTGGCCGTCGATGCTGCGCACCATCTGGGGCGACGACCAGCGTTATCTCGACACGTACTGGTCGCGCTTCGAGGGCCGGTACTTCGCGGGCGACGGTGCGAAGAAGGACGACGACGGCGACATCTGGCTGCTGGGCCGGGTCGACGACGTGATGCTCGTGTCCGGGCACAACATCTCCACCACCGAGGTCGAGTCCGCGCTCGTCTCGCACCCGTCGGTCGCCGAGGCGGCCGTGGTCGGCGCGGCCGACGAGACGACCGGCCAGGCGATCGTCGCGTTCGTCATCCTGCGCGGCACCGCGAACGCCGAGGACGAAGGCCTGGTCGCCGCCCTGCGCAACCACGTCGGCACCGCCCTCGGCCCCATCGCCAAGCCCAAGCGGATCCTCCCGGTGGCCGAGCTGCCCAAGACCCGCTCCGGCAAGATCATGCGCCGGCTGCTGCGCGACGTGGCCGAGAACCGCCAACTGGGTGACGTCACCACGCTGACCGACTCCACGGTCATGGATCTCATCCAGACCAACCTCCCGGGCGCCGCGAGCGAGGACTGAGCGAGTCGTACACGAACGGGGGGCGCCCGGCGGGCGGCAGGCCGGGCGCCCCTTCCGTACGTACGGCGGGAATCGCCGGATGCGTCCCGCCGCGTTTTCGGTACAGTACGAAAAAGTAGAAAACACGCCAAGATCGTCAAGGTGCGCCGGGAAGTCTGGTCGGCAAATGCTCTGTGCTGCCCACCGACCGGAGGTCGCCCCGTGACCGCGCCCCGCCCCCCTCGCAAGGCCTTCGGCGGGCTCTCCCTGCCCGAGCGCAATTACGTGGCGGACGCGCTGCGCACCGAGACCGTCGGCGGACTGCTGCTGCTGTGCGCCGCGGTCGCCGCGCTGATCTGGGCCAACGTGCCTGCTCTGCAAGGCAGTTACCAGAGCGTCAGCCACCACCGCCTCGGCCCCGCCGCCCTCGGCCTCGACCTGTCGGTGGCGCACTGGGCCGCCGACGGACTCCTCGCGGTCTTCTTCTTCGTCGCCGGCATCGAGCTCAAGCGCGAGCTGGTCGCGGGCGATCTGCGCGACCCCCGGGCCGCCGCGCTCCCCGTCGTGGCGGCGCTGTGCGGGATGGCCGCACCGGCGCTCGTCTACACCCTCACCAATCTCGTCGGCGGCGGCGCGCTGAGCGGCTGGGCGGTCCCGACCGCCACCGACATCGCCTTCGCGCTCGCCGTCCTCGCGGTCATCGGCACCTCCCTGCCGAGCGCCCTGCGCGCCTTCCTGCTCACCCTCGCGGTCGTCGACGACCTCTTCGCGATCCTGATCATCGCGGTCTTCTTCACCGCCCGGATCGACTTCGCCGCGCTCGGCGGGGCCGCCGTAGGGCTCGCCGTCTTCTGGCTGCTGCTGCGCCGGGGCGTACGCGGCTGGTACGTCTACGTGCCGCTCGCGCTCGTCATCTGGGCGCTGATGTACAAGAGCGGCGTGCATGCGACCGTCGCCGGCGTCGCCATGGGCCTGATGCTGCGCTGCACCACCCGCGACGACGAGACCCGCTCCCCCGGCGAGCACGTCGAACATCTCCTACGGCCCCTCTCCGCGGGTCTGGCGGTGCCGCTGTTCGCCCTGTTCAGCGCGGGTGTCGTCGTCTCCGGCCAGGCGCTCGGCGAGGTGTTCACCAAGCCGGAGACCCTCGGTGTGGTGCTCGGACTCGTCGTCGGCAAGACGGTCGGTGTCTTCGGCGGGACCTGGCTGACGGCCCGCTTCACCCGCGCCTCGCTCAGCGACGACCTCGCCTGGCCCGACGTGTTCGCGGTCGCCGCACTGGCCGGCGTCGGCTTCACCGTGTCGCTGCTCATCGGGGAGCTCGCGTTCGACGGCGACCCGGTGCTCACCGACGAGGTCAAGGCGGCCGTTCTGACGGGCTCCCTCGTCGCGGTGGTCTGCGCGACCGTGTTGCTCAAGGCGCGCAACGCCCGGTACCGCAAGATGGACGAGGACGAACGGCGGGACGAGGACCTCGACGGCGTCCCCGACGTCTACGAGCAGGACGATCCGGCGTACCACCTGCGGATGGCCGAGATGCACGATCGCAAGGCCGCCGAGCACCGCAGGCTCGCCCGCACGACGGCCGCGGCCCGGCACACGGGTGGCGAAGTGACGGGCGGGGCAGGCGAGGAGAACGACGGTCCGGCATGATCTGACCAGACGGTAGGAACACTTGCAGAAGAGGGAGTACGTGATGAGCGCACCCGACGGCAGCCCGGTCGGCGCCGAACGCAGCATCGGCCAGCTGTTCGCCTCGGCGACGACCGAGATGTCCGCGCTCGTGCATGACGAGATCGCACTGGCCAAGGCGCAGCTCAAGCACGACGTCAAGCGCGGGGCGGCGAGCGGCGGCGCGTTCTCGGCCGCCGCGGTGCTCCTGCTGTTCTCCCTGCCGATGCTGAACTTCGCGCTGGCGTACGGCATTCGGAGCTGGAGCCACTGGAATCTTGCTGTCTGCTTTCTGCTCTCCTTCGCGGCGAACGTGCTCGTCGCGATCGTCCTCGCACTGATCGGTGTCTTCTTCGCGAAGAAGGCCGCGAAGAGCAAGGGCCCGCAGAAGGTCGCCGCCTCGGTCAAGGAGACGGCGGGCGTTCTGCAGAACGCGAAGCCCCATCCGCGCCCGGCGTTGGAGGAGCACGCCCCCGAAGCCATCGAGGCTGTGGCACGCTCGTCCTCATGACGGACCCCAGCACCCCTTCGGCGCAACCCGCTTCGGTCGTACGGCTCGACATCCCCGGTGGGCGCGAGGTGACCCACCGGGACGTCGCCGCGAACGGCGCGCGCTTCCACATCGCCGAGCTGGGCGACGGACCACTCGTACTGCTGCTGCACGGCTTCCCGCAGTTCTGGTGGACCTGGCGGCACCAGCTGACCGCCCTCGCCGACGCCGGGTTCCGGGCCGTCGCGATGGACCTGCGCGGCGTCGGCGGCAGCGACCGCACCCCGCGCGGCTACGACCCCGCCAACCTCGCCCTCGACATCACCGGCGTGATCCGCTCCCTCGGTGAGCCCGACGCCGCGCTCGTCGGCCACGACCTGGGCGGCTATCTGGCGTGGACGGCGGCCGCGATGCGCCCGAAGCTGGTGCGCCGCCTCGCGGTCGTCTCGATGCCCCACCCCCGGCACTGGCGCGCCGCGATGCTCTCCGACGTCCGCCAGACCAGGGCGAGTTCGTACATCTGGGGCTTCCAGCGGCCGTGGCTCCCCGAGCGCCGGCTGATCGCCGACGACGGCGCGCTGGTGGGCCGGCTGATCCGCGAGTGGTCCGGCCCCCGCCTGCCGGACGACGACACGATCGAGGCGTACCAGCGCGCGATGTGCGTCCCGTCGACCGCCCACTGCGCGATCGAGCCGTACCGCTGGATGGTCCGCTCCATGGCACGTCCGGACGGCATCCAGTTCAACCGGCGGATGAAGCGGCCGGTGCGGGTGCCGACGCTGCATCTGCACGGCTCGCTCGACCCGGTGACCCGTACCCGCACCGCGGCCGGCTCCGGGGAGTACGTCGAAGCGCCGTACCGCTGGCGGCTGTTCGACGGACTGGGGCACTTCCCGCACGAGGAGGACCCGGGTGCGTTCTCCACGGAACTCATCAACTGGCTGAAGGACCCCGAACCCGATCGGTGACCGGCCGCCGCACCCGGTATCCGGAAACTGAACACCTGTCCTACGAACGGCCATTTGCCTGGCGCATAGGCCAATTGGGGCCCGATGGGGCGGTTATCGACCTTGGGGCAAGGGCAGACGTCGGGGTATGGGCTGGACGCACGACTACAGTGACGTAGCACGCAATCGCCGCTCGGGCCATGGTCTGGGCTCCCACCAGCGAGGCGCTCCGGGGCTGCCGGGCACCGAATTCAGGGTGGGGATCCCGCGCATTCTGCGCCGCCGGGCCCGCTGGGTCTCGGTACGCCTGCGTCACCCCCGAGGCTGACGCGTCCTCTCCCGCACCACACCCTTCGGGGCCGGCTCAGAGCGCGCAACTGTCGCTGTCCACTGGGTGGTTGGCGGTACGGCCCTTGGCGATGTCCACCTGGATCTCGTCGGCGGTGAGCGCGTAACCGGTCTCGGGGTCGTCGAGCGACTTGGCGAAGACGACGCCGTAGACCTTGCCGTCGGGGGTGAGGAGCGGGCCGCCCGAGTTGCCCTGACGGACCGTCGCGTAGAGCGAGTAGACATCGCGGCGCACGGTGCCGCGGCGGTAGATGTCGGGGCCGTTGGCCGTGATGCGCCCGCGCACCCGCGCGGCCCGTACGTCGTAGGACCCGTTCTCCGGGAAGCCGGCGACGATCGCGCTGTCGTCGCGGTCCGCGTCCTGGGTCGCGAACCGCAGCGCGCGCGCGGTCAGTTGGGGGACGTCGAGCACGGCGATGTCGCGGTGCCAGTCGTAGAGGACGACTTTCGCGTCGTATCTGCGGCCCTGACCGCCTATCTGGACGGTGGGCTCCTTGACGCCGCCGACGACATGGGCGTTGGTCATGACCCGGCGGTCACCGAAGACGAACCCGGAGCCCTCCAGGACCTTGCCGCAACTCTGCGCGGTGCCCGTGATCTTGACGATGGACTCCTGGGCGCGGGTGGCGACCGAGCTGCTCGCGAGCGCCGGGTCGGGCGGCTGGACGTCGTTGATCGGCTCGTTGGAGAACGGGCTGAAGACCTGCGGGAAGCCGTTCTGCGCGAGGACCGAGGAGAAGTCCGCGAACCAGGTGTCGGCCTGGTCGGGCAGCGCCCGCGAAACCCCCAGCAGGACCTTGGAGTTGCGGACTTCCTTGCCAAGCGTCGGCAGGGTGGTCACGGCCAGCGCCGAACCGATCAGCCAGGCGACCAGAAGCATCGCGACGACGTTGACCAGCGCCCCGCCGGTCGCGTCCAGGGCTCGCGCGGGGGACCAGACGATGTACCGGCGCAGCTTGTTGCCGAGGTGGGTGGTCAGGGCCTGGCCCACCGAGGCGCACACGATGACGACCATGACGGCGACGACGGCGGCGGTCGTGCTCACCTCGGAGTTGTCGGTCAGCGCGTCCCACAGCACGGGCAGCGTGTAGACGGCGACGAGACCGCCGCCCAGAAACCCGATCACCGACAGGATGCCGACGACGAACCCCTGGCGATAGCCCACGATCGCGAACCACACGGCGGCGACCAGCAACAGGATGTCCAGCACGTTCACCGGTTCGAGCCTCGCCTCATCACTTCGCGGTCACCCAGGTCCGCCGGGGGGCCGGTCCCCCGCGCGGCGGCGGTCGGATACGGCGCCCCCGGGAAGACACAGCACGACGGACACCCTGTCATGACCGCCAGTCGAGCGGGACCAGCTTCTCGTGGTCCCAGGGGCGCTCCCACCCCGCGTAGTGCAGCAGGCGGTCGATCACACCGGCCGTGAAGCCCCAGACGAGGGTCGATTCGACCAAGAATGCCGGACCTCGGAAGCCGCTGGGGTGGGTGGCCATGGCGCGGTGGGCGGGGTCCGTGAGATCCGCCACGGGGACCGTGAAGACCCGGGCCGTCTCGTTCGGATCGACGACTCCGACCGGGGTCGGCTCGCGCCACCAGCCCAGCACCGGGGTGACGACGAAGCCGCTCACCGGAATGTACAGCCGGGGCAGCACACCGAAGAGCTGTACGCCCGCAGGGTCGAGGCCGGTCTCCTCCTCGGCCTCGCGCAGCGCGGCCCGCAGCGGACCGTCGCCCTCCGGGTCACCGTCGTCCGGGTCGAGGGCGCCGCCGGGGAAGGAGGGCTGACCGGCATGGGATCTGAGCGAGCTGGACCGCTCCATGAGCAGCAGCTCCGGACCGCGCTCGCCCTCGCCGAACAGGATGAGCACGGCGGACTGGCGCCCGGCCCCGTCCTCCGGCGGCAGGAAGCGGCTCAGCTGGAGCGGCTCGACGGTCTCCGCGGCCCGCACCACGGGGCCGAGCCACTCCGGCAGTCCCTCCTTGGCCAGGGCCACACCCTGGGTGTCGCTCGCTCGTGTCATCGCCGCCCCCGTTCCGCACTGATCAACGCCCGACGCCCTCCACTTCGTTCCGTCATCCGGCGCCCAGCGGCGGCGCCGGCCGGCCGCCCGCGTCCAGATAGGCCTGCGGCGGATTGAGCCGCTGGCCGGGGAAGCCGCCCTTCTCGTACTTGAGCAGCTTCTTCGCCTTCTCCGGGTCGGTCTCGCCCTCGCCGTACGCCGGGCAGAGCGGCGCGATCGGACAGGCGCCGCAGGCGGGCTTGCGCGCATGGCAGATACGGCGGCCGTGGAAGATCACGTGGTGCGACAGCATGGTCCAGTCGCTCTTGGGGAAGAGCGCGCCGACGGCCGCCTCGATCTTGTCCGGCTCGGTCTCGTCGGTCCACCGCCAACGTCGTACGAGCCGCTGGAAGTGTGTGTCCACGGTGATGCCGGGGCGCCCGAACGCGTTCCCGAGGACGACGAACGCGGTCTTGCGGCCCACTCCGGGCAGCTTCACCAGGTCTTCGAGCCGGCCGGGCACCTCGCCGCCGAACTCCTCCACCAGGGCCTTGGAGAGCCCTATCACCGACCTGGTCTTGGCCCGGAAGAAGCCGGTCGGGCGGAGGATCTCCTCGACCTCCTCGGGGTTGGCGCCGGCCAGGTCCTCCGGGGTGGGGTATTTCGCGAAGAGCGCCGGAGTCGTCTGGTTGACGCGGAGGTCCGTGGTCTGCGCGGACAGCACCGTGGCGACCACGAGCTGGAAGGGGTTCTCGAAGTCCAACTCCGGGTGGGCGTATGGAAAGACCTCGGCGAGTTCCCGGTTGATCCGCCGGGCGCGCCGGACGAGGGCGGTGGGTGACTCACTCCTGGGTGAGGCTTTCACCGGAGCGGCGGCCGTCTCCTGGAAGGTCTTCTCCGGGACGGCCTTCTTCTTTACGGCGGCGGTCTTCTTCGCGGCGACGGCAGCCTTCTTCGAAGCGGCTGACTTCGTTGCGGCCGCGGACTTCTTGGCCGGCGCCGCCTTTTCGGCGAGAGCCGCCTCTTCGACCGCTTCTGCTTCCGCTTCCGATGCCACTTCCGCTGCCGCCTTCTCGCCCGGAGTCATCACCTTTGCCGGAACAGCCCGCTTCGTCACTTTCGCCGCCTTGCCGCCGCTTTCAGGGCCCTGTTCGCCCACAGCGGAACCACCACGTACTGCCACCCGCCCAGCCCCCTTGGCCTGTGCTCTCACCGGCGATTTGGACACCCGACCAGCCTAGAGCCCACCACCGACATCCGCCCCGGACCCCGAAGATCAGCCCCCAATTGGACCCCTGCCGCTTACCCCGGGACACCTGTGCGGCATCCTTGTGACAGATCACACTGTTTGGACCGTCCGGCAAGATGGGGAACACGGTCCCCTGATACCAAGGGGAGCAACCTCCCCTGAGCAGGTCGACAAGGAGAGAACTCGTGGACGACGTTCTGCGGCGCGCCCCGCTCTTCGCGGCGCTCGATGACGAGCAGGCCGCGGAACTCCGCGCCTCCATGAGTGAGGTGACCCTCGCCCGCGGGGACTCCCTCTTTCACGAGGGCGACCCGGGAGACCGGCTCTACGTGGTCACCGAGGGCAAGGTGAAACTGCACCGCACCTCCCCCGACGGCCGCGAGAACATGCTGGCGGTTCTCGGTCCCGGTGAGCTGATCGGCGAGCTCTCCCTGTTCGACCCGGGCCCGCGTACCGCCACCGCCACCGCGCTGACCGAGGTCAAGCTGCTCGGTCTCGGCCACGGCGACCTCCAGCCCTGGCTCAGCGCCCGCCCCGAGGTGGCCTCCGCGCTGCTGCGCGCGGTCGCCCGTCGGCTGCGCAAGACCAACGACGCCATGTCCGACCTGGTCTTCTCCGACGTGCCCGGCCGGGTCGCACGCGCCCTGCTGGACCTGTCCCGCCGTTTCGGCGTGCAGTCCGAGGAAGGCATCCACGTCGTCCACGACCTCACGCAGGAGGAGCTCGCCCAGCTGGTCGGCGCCTCCCGCGAGACGGTCAACAAGGCCCTGGCCGACTTCGCCGGCCGCGGCTGGCTGCGGCTGGAGGCGCGTGCGGTGATCCTCCTGGACGTCGAACGGCTCGCCAAGCGCTCGCGCTAGCACCGACGACCTCGAAGGGCCCTGCCGACCCCGGCGGGGCCCTTCGAGCGTCGCCCCGGAAATGGAGCTGCCCCCGCCGGCCGTCCCGGGCACAGTGATCCCATGGCCGAAACGCTGCACCGAAAAGGGCTCGACGACCAGGGCTACCTGGCCCGCGAGGGCTCCCTCGCGCGCGTGCCGCACGCCTTCCGGCCGGTGGTCGCCGCCGCGCGGGACCGACTCCTGGAGGTCTTCGGGGAGCGGCTGCACAGCGCGTATCTCTACGGGTCCGTGCCGCGCGGCACCGCGCGTGTGGGCCACAGCGACCTGGACCTGCTCCTCACGACCCACCAGGAGCCGACGGCGGCCGACCGCGCCGACGCCGGACGGCTCGACCGGGCGCTCGACGAGGAGTTCGGGCAGGTCGACGGCGTCGGCACGCTGCTCTTCGGCCGGGAACGGCTGCTGAGCGAACCGGAGAGGTACGACCTGGGCTGGTTCGTCGCGTGCCTGTGCACCCCCCTGCTCGGGGAGGACCTCGCCGAGTACCTGCCCCGCTACCGCCCCGACTCCGTACTCGCGCGAGAGACCAACGGCGACCTGGCACTGCTCCTCCCCCGCTGGCGCGAGCGCGTCGCCGGCGCCCGGGACACCGAGGAGGCCCGGCGGCCCCTGGTGCGCTTCATGTCCCGGCATCTCGTCCGCACCGGCTTCACCCTGGTCATGCCCCGGTGGAACGGCTGGACCAGCGATCTGCGGGAAATGGCCGACGCGTTCGCGCCGTACTACCCGGAGCGGGCCGGGCAGCTCCGCGCGGCGGCCCTCCTCGGGTCCGAGCCGACGGGGGACCCGGACGTCCTGCGGTCGTACGTCGACGATCTCGGCCCGTGGCTCGCCGGCGAGTACGCGCGCGTGCACGGCGTGAAGGCCCTACGCCCGGACTAGGGTTTCCGCTTCGCTCGCGCGGGGAACCCCGTCGCGTCGTCGGAATCGGCTGTGGGGGAAGCGCGTCGGTGCCACGCCCACGCCTGCCGCGTGCCGCCTGCCGCCTGCCGCCTGCCGCCTGCCGCCTGCCGCGGACGACGGGCGCCTGGGTAGCGGGGACTAGATCAGGCCGTGTCCCTTGAGGTAGTCCAACTGAGCCCGTACCGACAGCTCCGCCGCCGGCCACAGTGAACGGTCGACGTCCGCGTAGACGTGGGTGACGACCTCTTGCGGGGTGGTGTGGCCGTTCTCGACGGCCGTCTCGACCTGGGCGAGCCGGTGGGCCCGGTGGGCGAGATAGAACTCGACGGCACCCTGGGCGTCGTCCAGGACCGGACCGTGCCCCGGCAGGACCGTGTGGACGCCGTCGTCGACCGTGAGGGAGCGCAGCCGGCGCAGCGAGTCCAGGTAGTCCCCCAGGCGGCCGTCGGGATGCGCCACCAGGGTCGTACCGCGCCCCAGGACGGTGTCACCGGTCAGGACGGCCTGATCGGCCGGGAGATGGAAGCACAGGGAGTCCCCGGTGTGCCCGGGGGTCGCTACGACGATGAGCTCCAGGCCGCCGACCCGGATCACCTCCCCGGGGCCCAGCCCCTCGTCCCCGAGCCGCAGCGCGGGGTCCAGGGCCCGGACGTCGGTGCCCGTCAGCCCGGCGAAGCGGACGGCGCCCTCTGCGTGGTCGGGGTGCCCGTGGGTCAGCAGGGTGAGGGCGACCCGTCGGCCGGCCTTCTCGACGGTGTCGATGACGTTGCGCAGGTGCCCGTCGTCCAGGGGCCCCGGGTCGATGACGACGGCCAGGTCGGAGTCCGGCTCGGCGACGATCCAGGTGTTGGTGCCGTCCAGGGTCATCGGGGAGGCGTTGGGCGCCAGCACGTTGACGGCTCGGGCGGTGGCGGGCCCCGTCAGTGCCCCGCCCCGCGGCTGCCCAGGAAGCGCGGCTGCGTCGGTCATACGGGAAAACCTTTCTGCGGGCGGGATCCTTCGCGGCCCCGACCTACCGGAGCCATCGCGTCGGCCACACGGGGGCACTTCTTCGTCGGACCGGCTCCGGCGCGACCCCGGCCGACCGCGCCCGTCCCGTCAACCACCCCGCGGGAGCCCTTCCCCAGGTCACGCTTCTCTCGCCCCGGCCCCAGCGGAGCCACCTCGTTCGTCACGCCGGCGCTCCCCCCGTGGGGATGTGCTTGGTGAACTCCTCGTGGCCCGGCCAGGTCAGCACGATCTCGCCGTCCGCCAGGCCGGCCCGGGCGAGGACGGCCGTCAGGTCGCGCTCCGGGGCAGCGGCGAGCGCCTCGGCCGCGCTGCCGTACGGGATCAGCCCGCGCAGGGTCGCGATGGTCGGCGGCATCATCGTCAGCTCGCCCTGGTCGTACCCGGCAGCCGCCTCGGCGGGCGCGATCCACACCGTGTGGTCGGCCTCCGTGGAGGCGTTCCGGGTGCGCTGGCCCTCGGGCAGCACGGCGACGAAGAAGAACGTGTCGTAGCGGCGGGACTCGAACTCCGGGGTGATCCAGCGGGCCCACGCCCCCAGCAGGTCGGAGCGGAGCACCAGGCCCCGGCGGTCGAGGAACTCCGCGAAGGAGAGCTCACGGGCGACGAGCGCGGCCCGGTCCGTCTCCCACTCCGCGCCCGTGGTGTCGCCGACCACCGCGTCGGGGGCCGGCCCGGCGAGCAGGACGCCCGCCTCCTCGTAGGTCTCCCGTACGGCGGCGCAGACGATCGCCTGCGCGGCCGGCTCGTCGACACCGAGCCGGTTCGCCCACCACGCGCGCGTGGGGCCCGCCCAGCGGACCTGGTGGTCGTCGTCGCGCGGGTCGACGCCCCCGCCCGGATACGCGTACGCGCCTCCGGCGAAGGCCATGGAGGCGCGTCTGCGCAGCATGTGGACGGCGGGTCCGCGACCGGTGTCCTTGAGCAGCAGTACGGTCGCCGCGCGCCTGGGCGCGACCGGGACGAGCGTGCCCTCGGCCAGCGCGCGGATGCGCTCGGGCCACTCCGCCGGGTACCACTGCCCATTCGCCATGGGCGGAGGCTATCCCGTGGCGCGCGGATGTTCGAGAGGCAACAACGCGTGCCCCGGGAGCGCGCTTACGGCTGCGCCAGCTCCACCTGGATCTCGACCTCGACCGGCGCGTCCAGCGGCAGCACGGCCACGCCGACCGCGCTCCGCGCGTGCACGCCCTTGTCGCCGAGGACCTCGCCGAGCAGTTCGCTGGCGCCGTTGACGACACCGGGCTGGCCCGTGAAGTCCGCGGCCGAGGCGACGAACCCGGTGACCTTCACCACGCGCGCGATCCGGTCCAGGTCGCCGGTGACGGACTTGACGGCCGCCAGCGCGTTCAGCGCGCAGGTGCGGGCCAGTTTCTTGGCCTCCTCCGCGGTGACCTCACCGCCCACCTTGCCGGTGACCGGGAGCTTGCCGTCCACCATCGGCAGCTGGCCGGAGGTGTAGACGTACACACCGCTCCGCACGGCCGGCTGGTACGCGGCGAGCGGCGGGACGACCGCCGGCAGGGTCAGACCGAGTTCGGCCAGCCGGGCCTCGACGGCGCTCATGCCCTCTCCCGCTTGAGGTAGGCCACCAACTGCTCGGGGTTGTTCGGCCCCGGCACGACCTGGACGAGCTCCCAGCCGTCCTCGCCCCAGGTGTCCAGGATCTGCTTCGTGGCATGGACCAGCAGCGGCACCGTTGCATATTCCCACTTCGTCATACGGCCGACTTTAGCCGCTGCCCGATCACCGTCCGCGCCGCCTTTGTCCACAGCCTCCCGCTTGACTTGAGCGGGGACTGGTTACGCTCGAAGGCGTGAGCAGGTTCCAAGTCGTCAGTGGCAAGGGCGGTACCGGCAAGACGACGGTGGCCGCGTCCCTCGCGCTGGCCCTGGCCACGGAGGGGAAGCGGACGCTTCTCGTCGAGGTCGAGGGTCGCCAGGGCATCGCGCAGCTCTTCGAAACGGAGGCGCTGCCCTATGAGGAACGCAAGATCGCGGTCGCTCCCGGGGGCGGGGAGGTGTACGCCCTCGCCATCGACCCCGAACTGGCCCTTCTGGACTACCTCCAGATGTTCTACAAACTCGGCGGCGCGGGCCGGGCCCTGAAGAAGCTCGGGGCGATCGACTTCGCCACCACCGTCGCGCCCGGTCTCAGGGACGTACTCCTGACCGGCAAGGCGTGCGAGGCGGTGCGCCGCAAGGACAAGGGCGGGCGGTTCACCTACGACCACGTGGTGATGGACGCCCCGCCGACCGGGCGCATCGCCCGCTTCCTCAATGTCAACGACGAGGTGGCGGGCCTGGCGAAGATCGGCCCGATACACAATCAGGCGCAGGCCGTGATGCGCGTGCTCAAGTCGCCGCAGACGGCCGTGCACCTGGTGACGCTGCTGGAGGAGATGCCCGTCCAGGAGACCGCGGACGGCATCGCCGAACTGCGGGCGGCGCAACTGCCGGTGGGCCGGATCATCGTGAACATGGTGCGCCCGGAGGTCCTCGACTCGGCCGCCCTGGAGCTCGTACGGACCGTTCCGCGTACGGCCGTCGCCAAGTCGCTGTCCGGCGCCGGGCTCGGCGGGGCACGGCGCGGGGGGAACGCCGAGAAGCTGGTGGACCCGCTGTTGCGGCAGGCCGAGGAGTACGCCGCGCGGTACACCCTGGAGCACGAACAGCGGTCTGTCCTGGCCGGGTTGGACCTGCCGTCGCACGAACTGCCGCTGCTCGCCGAGGGCTTGGACCTCGCGGGCCTGTACGAACTCGCCACCGAGCTGCGGAAACAGGGGATTTCATGAGTCCGGACCCGGCCCAGAAGCACGACAGCGCCCACCGGCTCTCCTCCGCGCGCGTGCTCGACGTCGATCCGCTGCTCGACGACCCGAAGACCCGCATCGTGGTGTGCTGCGGCTCGGGCGGGGTCGGCAAGACCACCACGGCGGCGGCTCTCGGGCTGCGCGCCGCCGAGCGGGGCCGCAAGGTCGTCGTGCTCACCATCGACCCGGCCCGCCGGCTAGCCCAGTCGATGGGCATCGACTCGCTGGACAACGTCCCGCGGCGGGTCAAGGGCGTCGAAGGGAACGGCGAACTGCACGCCATGATGCTCGACATGAAGCGCACCTTCGACGAGATCGTCGAGGCGCACGCGGACGGCGAACGGGCCACCGCGATCCTCAACAACCCCTTCTACCAGTCGCTTTCGGCGGGCTTCGCGGGCACGCAGGAGTACATGGCGATGGAGAAGCTGGGCCAGTTGCGGGCCAGGGACGAGTGGGACCTGATTGTCGTCGACACCCCGCCGTCCCGCTCGGCCCTCGACTTCCTTGACGCGCCGAAACGCCTCGGCTCGTTCCTGGACGGCCGGCTGATCCGGCTGCTGACCGCGCCGGCGAAGCTCGGTGGACGGGCCGGCATGAAGTTCCTCAACGTCGGCATGTCGATGATGACCGGCACACTCGGCAAGCTGCTCGGCGGCCAACTCCTCAAGGACGTCCAGACGTTCGTGTCCGCGATGGACACCACCTTCGGCGGGTTCCGCACCCGCGCGGACGCCACGTACAAGCTGCTTCAGGCGCCCGGGACGGCGTTCCTGGTGGTGGCGGCGCCGGAGCGGGACGCGCTGCGCGAGGCCGCGTACTTCGTGGAGCGGCTGGCGGCCGAGGAGATGCCCCTGGCCGGGCTGGTGCTCAACCGGGTCCACGGCAGCGGCGCCACCCGGCTCTCGGCCGAGCGGGCACTCGCCGCCGCGGAAAATCTTGAGGAGCCCCGCATTGTCGATCAGGAGGGCGGGAAAGCTGGACTTCGTAACTCTCCCGACCTGTACGGCAGTTCAGATTCCCCAGCCAGTCCGCCGCCCGCTCCCGCCGAAGGCTCCCCCGCCCCCGCGGACGACGAGCGGTCCGACGCCGAACGCTCCGTCGACCGTCTCACCGCGGACCTGCTGAGACTGCATGCCGAGCGCATGCGGCTGCTCTCCCGCGAGCAGCGCACGCGTGACCGTTTCACGGCGCGCCACCCCGAGGTGGCCGTGACCGAAGTGGCCGCACTCCCCGGCGATGTGCACGACCTCACCGGTCTGCGGGACATCGGGAACCGGCTCGCGACCGGTCGGCCGGAGCTGCCCGGGACAAGCCTCTGACGCGTGCCGGTGCGTACCGGTCCGGCATGGCCGCCCACGCTGGAGCCGGGCACGGCGGTGAGCCTGCCGTACTGATCCCTGCCGTGCGGATCACTGCCATGCGGAACCTGCCGTGCGGACGCGCGCCGACAGAACGCGTGCCACCACGCGGACCCGGCACGAGCGACGCGGCACAGGCGGACGCGTGCCCCGAGGGATGTCCGTCCCCGAGGAGTGAGCCCGGGGGATCGGCCCTTGGGGGACGCCCAGGGGGATCGACCCCCGGGAATCGGCGCCCGGCGACCGGCCCTTGGGGCGGTCAGCCCACCGCCGCGTAGTTCTCGTACACCTCGTCGTCGTCGAGGGGCAGGATGCCGACCCCTCGTTCGTACTCCGTACGCGCGGTCTCCAGAAGCCGGCGCCATGAAGTGACAGTGGGCCGCCTGCGCAGCAGTGCGCGACGCTCCCGTTCCGTCATTCCTCCCCACACGCCGAACTCGACGCGGTTGTCGAGCGCATCGGCGAGGCACTCCGTACGCACCGGACATCCGGTGCACACTGCCTTCGCCCTGTTCTGCGCTGCTCCTTGAACAAACAGTTCATCCGGATCGGTAGTGCGGCAGCCCGCCTGCGCACTCCAGTCGGTTACCCAGCCCATACCGGCGCCGTCCTCTCCCGAATCGAGGCTCCCCCACGGCGGCAGCGGCATATTCACCGCCGCCAGTTGAGGACGTTACGGAAGGTGGGCACAGCGCAACACCCCCTTCGGGCCCAATCTTGAATGGCCCGAACGGACTATGGGTAAGCGGCAGATCACCCGGGGGAGTGAGCTGGCGACATATGCGACTTCCCTGACGTTTCGGGACAGTTGCCTTGCGCCACAAGGGACACCGGGTGACACAGAAGGCGGATTCGGACACGCCTCCCACAGAAAAACGGGAACGACCGGAACGATTCGGGGTCGCCGGACGTATTGATACGTGGCCGCACTGCTGTGACAGTTGGGAGCAGCTTAGGCCAAGGCATATACGCGTGTCCGGCGAATGAGAACGTAGGCTGCCCTCATGCCAAAGAAGCGCTCGGGCGGTGGCCTGTCGCCAACGCAGCAGGCCGCCAAGTTCCTCGGTGTCAGTGTGCTCGCCGGAGCCGTCATGGCCGGAATCGCCATGCCGGCCGCAGGTGCGCTGGGACTCGCGGCCAAGGGGTCGGTCCAGGGGTTCGACGACATCCCGGACAGTCTGAAGAGCCCACAGCTGAGCCAGCGGACCACGATCCTGGACAGCAAGGGGAACCAGATCGCCTCCGTCTACAGCCGCGACCGCACGGTGGTGGAGCTGAAGGACATCTCGCCGTACATGCAGAAGGCGATCGTCGCGATCGAGGACTCGCGCTTCTACCAGCACGGCGCGATCGACCTGAAGGGCGTCCTGCGCGCCGTCAACAAGAACGCGCAGAGCGGCGGGGTCTCCCAGGGCGCGTCCACGCTCACCCAGCAGCTGGTGAAGAACTACTTCGTCGAGGAGGCCGGTGACGACCCGACGAAGGTCGCCCAGGCCACCCAGCAGACCCTCGGCCGCAAGATCCGCGAGCTGAAGTACGCGATCCAGATCGAGGAGAAGCTCGGCAAGAAGAAGATCCTCGAGAACTACCTGAACATCACCTTCTTCGGCGAGCAGGCCTACGGCGTCGAGGCCGCCTCCCAGCGGTACTTCTCCCAGCCCGCCCGGAGCCTGAACCTCCAGCAGTCGGCGCTCCTCGCCGGCATCGTCCAGTCGCCCACCCGCTACGACCCGGTGAACGACGAGGCCGAGGCCAAGAAGCGGCGCAACACCGTGCTCCAGCGGATGGCCGAGGTCGGCGACATCTCCCAGGCGGACGCCGACAAGGCCAAGGCGACGGCGCTGGGCCTGAAGGTCAGCCAGCCGAAGAACGGCTGCATCACCGCGGTCAAGGGCGCCAGCTTCTTCTGCAAGTACGTCGAGAACGTCTTCCTGAGCGACCCCGTCTTCGGCCGGACCAAGGAGGCCCGCGCGAAGGTCTGGAACCAGGGCGGCCTGACGATCCGTACGACGCTCGACCCGCAATCCCAGGCCTCGGTGCAGTCCTCCCTCAAGGACCACATCTACAAGTCGGACAAGGTCGCCGCGGCGTCCACCCTGGTGGAGCCCGGCAGCGGCAAGATCCTCGCGATGGGCCAGTCGAAGCCGTACGGCTACGGCAAGAACGAGACGGAGTACAACTACTCGGTCAACGCCGACATGGGCGGCTCCAACTTCGGCTTCCCGACCGGTTCGACCTTCAAGCCGTTCGTGGCGGCGGCCGCGCTGGAGCAGGGCAAGTCGGCGACTCAGGAGTACTCCTCGCCGTACCAGATGGACTACCCGAGCCCCGTGCAGACCTGCGGCAGCACCCCGTGGAAGAACGACCAGAGCTACACGGTGGAGAACGAGAGCAACTCGGAGCACGGTCCCTACCGCATGAAGGAGGCGATGGCCAAGTCCGTCAACACCTACTTCGTGCAGCTCATCTCCGACATCGGGCTCTGCCCCGTGGTCAACATGACCGACAAGCTGCACGTGGTGCAGGGCAACGGCACCAAGCTGCCGGAGAGCCCCTCCATCGCGCTCGGCGCGGTGGGCCTCTCCCCGCTGACGATGGCGAGCGCGTACGCCACCTTCGCCGACCGGGGCATGTACTGCTCGCCGATCGCGATCGAGTCGATCACGCAGAAGGTCGGCGACAAGCAGAAGTCGCTCCAGGTGCCCAAGTCGACCTGCTCCCGCGCGATGAGCGAGACGACGGCCGACACGGTCAACACCCTGCTGCGCGGAGTGATCGACTCCGGCACGGGTACCCAGGCCGGCCTCACCGACCGCGAGAGCGCCGGTAAGACGGGTACGACGGACGAGCGCAAGAACGCCTGGTTCGTCGGCTACACCCCGAACCTGGCCGGCGCCGTCTGGGTCGGCAGCCCCAAGCAGAACGTGAAGATGGTCGACATCAGCATCGGCGGCGTCTTCAACCCCCTCGTCTACGGCGGTCAGGTTCCGGGCCCGATCTGGAAGGACGCCATGACCGGCGCTCTGGAGGGCAAGTCGGCGCAGACCTTCCACCTCGTCGACATCCCCGACCCCGGCAAGAGCAAGGGCGGCAGCGGCGACGGCAAGAACTCCGACAACGGGGGGAACACCAACGCCGGCACCGACACCGGCGGCGGCTTCATCGGCGGCCTGACGACCAACGGCACCACCACCGGCACCACGAACGGCGGCACCGACCCGACCCCCACGTTCTCCTTGCCCGACGGCTTCATCCAGGGCACGACGAACGGCGGAAACCGAGGCAACGGAAACGGCGGCAACCGGGGCTAGGGGCTGGTCCCGTCGCCCACCCCGTTCCGTTCACTTCGTTCTCTTCGTCTACGACGATGGGGGCGCCCCTTACAGCAGGGGCGCCCCCATCGTCGTAGACAACCCGCACGAGTCGCACAGGACGCACGGCTCGCACGCATCGCACGGGTCACATGGGAACAGGTTCGGGCGGGCGGGCGTGCCGGTGCCTGCCCCGGTATCTGTCTGGGACCCGGTGCCTGACCAGGAAAACGGGCTCAGCCGGCGAGCAGCTTCTTGACGACCGCGGCGACGCGACCGCCCTCGGCCTGGCCGGCCACCTTCGGGTTCACGATCTTCATGACGGCACCCATCGCACGCGGCCCCTCGGCACCGGCCGCCTTCGCCTCCTCAACGGCCTGGGAGACGATCGAGGTCAGCTCCTCGTCACTGAGCTGCTGGGGCAGGTACGCGGCGAGCACCTCGCCCTCCGCCTTCTCCTGCGCCGCCTGCTCGGGCCGACCACCCTGCGCGAACGCGTCCGCGGCCTCGCGGCGCTTCTTCGCCTCCTTGGTGATCACCTTGAGGACCTCGTCGTCGGAGAGCTCACGCTTCTCCTTGCCCGCGACCTCCACCTTCGTGATCGCGGTGAGCGTCAGCCGGAGCGTCGAGGAGCGCAGCTTGTCGTGCGCCTTGATGGCGGCGTTGAGGTCTTCCTGCAGCTTCGACTTGAGCGTGGTGGTCATGGCCCGATTCTCGCAGGTACGGGAGGACGGATGCCCGCCGATTAAAAGCGCGCGGGGATGCGGTGCAGTGGAGGGCGGAGTGCGGGACGGGGCCGGCGGAGGAGGTGGGCGCCGTGGGGCGGCGGCACGACGTCCGCCGGGAGACCGCGGGCTAACGTCCGCCCCGGGAACGGGATTTAAGGGGCACCGGGAGGTGAGCTCCGGCCCGGGTCTGACACGATGGCGGTATGCGCGCGCTATACGGAGTACCCCTGGGAATTGCGGCGGCCGGCGCCGCCGGTGTGGTGTATGCGGCGGGCTTCGAGGTCCGCTCCTTCCGGCTGCGACGGGTGACCGTCCCCGTCCTCCCGGCCGGCATGCGCCCACTGCGAGTGCTCCAGGTCTCCGACATCCACATGGTCGGCGGCCAGCGCAAGAAGCAGCGCTGGCTGCGCTCACTGGCCGGCCTGCGGCCCGACTTCGTGATCAACACGGGCGACAACCTCTCCGACCCGGAGGGCGTCCCGGAGGTCCTGTACGCCCTCGGCCCGCTGATGGAGTTCCCGGGCGCGTACGTCTTCGGCTCCAACGACTACTACGGCCCCAAACCCCGTAACCCCGCCCGGTACCTGTTCGAGAAGGCCGCGGGCCGCCACGGCCTCAACGGCAACGCACCCGCCGAAGGCGTCATCCACAACCCGTGGGAAGACCTGCGGGACGGCTTCGACTCGGCGGGCTGGCTCAACCTGACGAACACCCGGGGCACGCTGAAGATCGAGGGCGTGTCGGTCGAACTGACAGGCCTGGACGACCCGCACATCAAACGCGACCGCTACGCGCGCGTGGCCGGCGGCCCGTCCGAGTCCGCGGACTTCTCGATGGGCGTGGTGCACGCGCCCTACCTGCGCGCGCTGGACGCCTTCACGGCGGACGACTACCGCCTGATCCTCGCCGGCCACACCCACGGCGGCCAGCTCTGCATCCCCTTCTACGGCGCCCTGATCACCAACTGCGACCTGGACACCGACCGGGTGAAGGGCCTCTCCCGACACACGGCGGAGGGCCGCACCTCCTACCTCCACGTCTCGGCAGGCTGCGGAACGAACCGATACACCCCGGTCCGGTTCGCCTGCCCGCCGGAGGTCACCCTGCTGACGCTGGTGCCGCGGGCGTAGGAAGCCAGGGAACGGCGGGCGGGGGTACAAGGGGTACGGGGAACTGCGGGGAAAGCACGGGGCAGGCAGGCACAAGGGTCGCCGCAGCGGATTCAGAGTCCGAGTGGGGCCGCCCCCATGCCGGCCATGGAGCCCCTGGGACCATGCGGCGGCCCTGGCCCGTCGAGCGGTCACTCCCGCCTCCCGGGTAACCCACACGGCCTACCCATATCGCCCCTTTTGCCCGACCGCCCTAGCGTGAAGGCATGACGGCCCCGATACCCAGGGACATCCCGGACCTCCCCGCGCTCCCCGGAATGCCCTCGCCGCAGTCCTCATTCGTCCCCGCCACGGCGGTGGTGCCCCCCTGCGCCCGCCCGCTGACGGCGGTCTTCCGCCTCCTGGTGGCCCTGGCCGCCGGGGCGGCCGTGAGCATCGACGTGCTCCTCGGCAGCCCGGTCCGGGTACTGACCTACTTCACGATCCAGAGCAACATCCTGCTGGCCCTCGTCATGCTCCTCTCGGCCCGCCGGGCATGGACGGCCCGCCGCCCCCTCCCCTCGGCCGTCACCGGCGCCACGCTGCTCTACGTCATGATCGCGGGCCTGGTCTACCACCTGCTCCTGGTCCACGGCGCGAGCCCGTTCTCCCTCACCGGCGGCACGACGCCCCCGACCGGCTGGCAGGCGATCACCAACCAGGTCCTGCACACGGCGACCCCGATCGCGGCGGCGCTGGACTGGCTCCTGCTCACCGCCCCCGGCCGGCTGCACCTGCGCCAGGCCGCGAGCTGGCTCCTCTACCCCGTGGCATACCTGGCAGTCTCCCTCGTCCGGGGCGAACTGATCCTCCCCGGCACCCCCGGCCGCTACCTCTACCCCTTCCTGGACGTGGACCACCACGGCTACAAGCACGTCCTCGGCAACGCCCTCCTCCTCGGCCTCGCCTGCTACGCCCTCGCCATCCTCCTCATCGCCCTCGACCACACCCGCCCCAACCCGGTCCGCCACCGCGCCAAAACCGGATTTCGTCTCCAGCCACCAGTGGGCTAAAGTAAACGACGTCGCAGCGACAAGTTCCACCAGCAGCGACATCGGGGTGTAGCGCAGCTTGGCAGCGCGCTTCGTTCGGGACGAAGAGGTCGTGGGTTCAAATCCCGCCACCCCGACAGCTGAAACACCAGGTCAGGCCCGGTGCTGAGAGATCAGCACCGGGCCTGATTTGCATTCCGGGTCTGCTTTCGGAGCCGTTTGGGAACCGACTGCGGGGGCAGCCACCGGCGGCTCTCAACAAGTGGCGTTCCGCCTTCGAGTAGGCCGCGCCGGCGCCTGTGCCAGTGCCAGTGCCAGTGCCAGTGCCAGTGCCAGTGCCAGTGCCAGTGCCAGTGCCCCGGGAGCGTAAACCCCCACGGCTCATGCCGAGGAGTCCACGGACGGTACGACGATCGCCATGCACCCGTGGGCTCGTTGAACGCCCCGCAGCTCGCACTCCCGACCCGCTTCGGGGGCGTAGCCGACCGCGCCCGTCGGACAATCCCGAGCTCGCTCTCACCGCCCGCGCTCAAGGAGTGGCGCCTGATCACCATGTCCGAGCAGAGGGGGTGGCAGGGCGGAGATCGCTGACGCGGAACGTCTACCTGGGGCTCGGCCATCACCCGGACCCATCCCCCACGGGCCTCGGTTCGCAACCTGTCGTGCATGACCGCGGCCCCGAGCGGGGTCCTTCGGCACAGGTCCGTTGAGTGGACGGTCAGTCAGCTTCTCTCATCGGGCACGCACAACGCACTCCACTCGTCCGGATGACAGCTGGCTCTCGCTCAACCGGCGCGTTGCGATGGGGCGCATGTGGTTGCGGCGGAGTGACTCCGGGCCTCGGCTGCCCCCGTTCGGTCAGCTTCACGCCATGGTGGGAAGCGGATTCCGCAGCGACGCAAGATCACAGCTATCTTGCCGAGTCGTATCTGTTACCAGCGAGGCACCGTGAGTGAGCAGTCGAGCGTTGTTGCTCGCTGAGCAACGGGCCGTTCGGGGGAGGAAGCGGTGGCGGTCGACAGCAAAAGGTATGCGCAGACAACTGCCCCTGGGCTGGAAGCGGCCGCCGGGGCGATCGCCGCGTCGGGCATCGGGGCCTGCGCTGGAGTCGGTGCCGCCGTGGCGCAGGCGCTGCGGGTCGAGGGCGAGACGCTGACGACCTTCAAGAAGCGGGTCGATGATCTCCTGACCCAGCTGGAGGAGTCGAAGGCCGCCCCGCGCAGGATCGCGGGCGGTGCCCTGCCGACGGGACGGCTCGGGAGCTTCGACGAGGCCGACGCGCTGCACGCCTCCTACACGCGTGTGCACTCCCGCTTGGAACGGTTGTCCAAGATGCTGGCGCTGCAGATCGAGGGGCTGGTCGTCACGGTCGACGCGTCGAAGAGCGGCTACCACAACCTTGACGACGACATCCGCGACCGCTTGAACCGGATCCGGGTCGAGGCGGACGAGTTGATCTCCGGCGAGGCGGCTCCGGGGGCGAGGGCACACACCAGCGGCGCGTCGAACGGATCGGCCCGCGACCAGCGGGGCTTCCAGCCGGCGGATGAGGAAGCCCGTGGCCTGTGATGGCGGTGCCGAAGTCGGGGATGAGCGGCAACACGGTGACCGCGGCGGGGAAGGCGGGCCAACTTTCATGGCTGACTGGGGCAGTCGGGCCCGGCGGATGGTCAAGGAGACCCGGTTCGTCACCCACGATCCGGAAGAGCTGTGGGCCATGGTCGAGCCCGCGGACGGTGCGACGGCAACGGAGCTGGGCGACCTCCTGACTCAGGCCGCCAAGACGATCAAGGAGATCGGTGGCGACCTGCGCACGCACAGCAGGGCGGTCGAGTGGGACGGCGAGGGCGGCGAGGCGTTCCGGACGTGGTGCGACCACGCCGCGCTGGCCACGCTGAACCTGGGCGACTACAGCGAATCCGCAGGCAAGTGGCTCGGCCATGCCGCGGACACGCTCCACGAGGTCAAGCCCCAGCTGAAGATCCTGCGCAGGCAGAGCGCCACCGCACGGTCGGTGCTCGACGCGCACGCGGCGGAGGCGACGGGTGTCGGCAACCACGACGGCGGTCCCTCGGCCACCGAGGTGAAGACGGCCAAGACCCGGTACGCCAATGACAGCGCCGACGCCGCCGGCCTGATGATCAAGCTCGCCCAGTCGTACACGGCCTCGACCGAGCAGATCGACGCGCTGGAGGCGCCCGAGTTCCCGAAGCTGCCGGAGCGGTTCGTGCCGACCAGACTCCGCGGCGAGACTCCTGTCCCCGTTCCGGCCGGGAGTGGGGGCGCAGCGCGGGGTACGGTCACCGGAGGCGAGACGTCTGGGCGCAGTGCGGTCGTCAACACCCGCTCCAGCGAGCTCAGTTCGGTGCCGCACACCTCCACACCTCACCACCTGGCGCGTGTACCGGATGTGCCGGATGAAGTACCGGGCGACTATACGGACTCGACGAACACGGCGATCGACAGCGTCGGGACACTGCCATCCGCTCCAGCAGCGGAGGCCCCCGGAGTAGCTCCACCCTCCGGAACCGGTGGTCCGGAGGGTGGAGCATCGTCGCCGACTGGTCTGATCCGTCGTGCGTTCGAGGGTGCCGGGACGCTTTCGCCGAGCCCGGGTGTGGGCGCAGGCGCAGGCCGTACCTCCTACGGCGGCCGAAGCGCGCTGCCCATCGTGTCCGGGCAAAGTGCGTCCGGGAGCGCGCGCGCACCAGGCCTTGACCTGCCCACATTTCCCATCTCCGGTGCTGGCACGGGCAGTTCGCGTACGCCAGGGCGAGGACTGACCAGCCCCACGGGAGGCAACCCCGCGGGCGACAGGGGCGCCGGCGGCATCACCGGCGGCCGCCCCACCTCGCCTGCCGCGCGGCGATCCACCGGTGCGATTCCCCGCGGAACGGTCATCGGCGGTACCTCGAACCAGCAGCGGCCTCCCGTAGGCCGTGGTGCCATGACCGGAACCACGAGCCCAGCCGCCACGCCGGCGCGTACCGGACAACGCACGACAGCCGGAGAGGGAGCCGGGAGCGGACCGAGGCCACCTGCCCAGTCCGGCGGGATCGTCGGCGGGCAGCCGAGGCAGGCTCCGCAGCGCGGGAGGACCGCCTTCACGTCCGGGGGCGAGGGACTCGTACGGGGAGCCAACGCTGACGCCACACCGCTGCATGCCGACCACACCGGGCGCGGCGGCTCCCCTCCTGCCCAGCGTCACGCCGACCGCTCCACGCGTGACGAACGCAGCCGTATCCGTTCGAACCGTCCGGCGGAAGACGGTAGCGGCCAGGGGCCGGGCGATCGGCCCGTTACCCCACGAGCAACTGACTGAGCACGGCCCGTCCGACGAGCAGCCGCGACGAACATCCCCGACGAAAAGGACGACCATGCGCACCCGCAGCAAGCAGCCCAGACGACGTCATTTCGTCGTGCCAACTGTCGCAGGGATCCTGCTGGCAGGCGTCGCCGCGACGCCCGCGCAAGCTGACTCCATCCGCGACCGGCAGTGGCACCTCGACGCCATGCGGGCCGAGCAAATGTGGAAGACCAGCACGGGCAAGGGCATCACGGTCGCGGTGATCGACAGCGGCGTCCAGGACAGCATCCCCGACCTGCGCGGCCAGGTCGTGGCGGGCAAGGACTTCTCCAAACACCCCGGGGACGAACACACGGACTACGACGGCCACGGCACCGGCATGGCCGTCCTCATCGCCGGTACCGGCGGCCGAGGCGCCGCCGACGGCTCCTACGGTCTGGCTCCAGGCGCGAAGATCCTTCCGATCCGCACCCCGGACTTCATCGAGCAGAGCCGTACCGACGGCAACCCGGACGACTACCCCACCTACATGGCCAAGGCCATCCGGTTCGCCGCCGATTCGGACGCCCAGGTCATCAACATCTCGATGGGAAGTACGGCCCACTCGAAAGAGCTGACCAAGTCCGTCGCCTACGCCCTGTCCAAGGGCAAACTGATCTTCGCAGCAGTGGGCAACACCGGCGACGCCCTCGACGAGCTGGAGTATCCGGCGGCGACTCCCGGTGTCGTGGGCGTCGGGGCGATCGACAGAAACGTCAAGGCGACGAAGGAGTCGCAGCACGGCCCCCAGGTCGACCTGGTCGCTCCTGGCGAGGGCATGGTCGCCGCATGCCTCGAAAGCGAGACAGGGGTGTGCGAGACGCGCGGCACCAGCGATGCCACGGCCATCGCCTCCGCCTCCGCCGCCCTGATCTGGTCCAAGCACCCCGGCTGGACCAACAACCAGGTCCTGCGGGTCATGCTCAACACCGCCGGCAAACCCCAGAGCGGCAAGGAACGCACCGACTACCTCGGCTACGGCGCCGTACGCCCCCGCATCGCACTGACGCATCCCGGCGACCCCGGGCCCGCGGACAAGTATCCACTCGCCGACCTCGAACTCACGGCCGCCGGTTCGAACTCGCTTACCTCGAAAGCCTCTGAGTCCACAGGCACCGGTGCTCCGGCGAAGCACGACGGCTCCGCTTCTGCAGCCTCCGCTCATACGGAAGGCGGTACCTCATGGGTCGCGGTGGGCATCAGCGGCTTGTTGCTCCTTGGAGCCGCGATCACGGTCGCCGCTGTCGCCCGCAGGCGCCGGCCAGGACCTGGTGTCGTCTGAGTACAGCTACTCAGACGCACTGGTGGCCGATACGGATGAGGCCCGAGATGCGGTGACGCTACTGTGCTTCTCGATCACCAGAGCGTTGCGGTCGCTCTGTGTCAATCGCTGGGCGGCGTAGGACAAAAAACGGGAGGGTCACGCATGGCGTGGGAGGAGTGGGAGCAGCTCAAGGCCACTGCGCTCGACCGGCACTCCGCGCAGATGCGGCTCAACTCGCTACCGATGGATCGGGAAGGTGGCGGCACGAGTGGCGCCCGCACCCCGTCCCTCAAGTTGAGGTCCGACAGGAAGGCGTGGTCCGCGGCCGGCGAGGGTATCGGCGAGCTGCGGGACACCGCGGGCAAGGCGCGGACGGAGTTGGAGGACGGCCAGACCGGGCTCGACACGGGTCCCGGGTGTCTGACCGCGGCAGCCCAGAAGGGTGTGTACGACTCCTGGGAACGCCGGGTCAAGGACATCAGCGAGTTGTGTGACGGCCTCGCCGACGTGTTGGAGAAGGCGGGCAACGACCAGCTGAGGACCGACGAATCGATCAAGGCCGAGATCACCAAGCTGAGGGTCCGCTTCGAGGGTGGGTCCGTCGCCATGGGCCCGCGCAAGGGGCGGTGATCCTGAGCCATGGACCTCAAGACACTCAAGGCCGTCAAGCCGACCGAGTACACGCAGACAGCGGATGGATACCGCGCGGTCAGCGACATGGGCGACCTGGCCAAGAACCGCATCGACAAACAGATCACCTCGGCCCTGCAGAAGGCCAACGAGGGGGAGGCGACGGACGCGGCCCTGGAGCAGCTCCGCAAGCTGTCGGAGAACTTCCATTACGCCCAGGTCGAGTGCGGCCTGATCAGTGGAGCGCTCAACGGCTTCTCATCCGAGATCGTCGCCCCAAGACGCCGCTTGCTTGAGGCACTGGAGGACGCCAGAGCGCTGTCGTACACCGTGGAGGCAGACGGCCGCGTCGCGTACCCCGCTGGGGGCGAGAACGGGTTGACCGGTGACGAGGTCCCCGGCGGGACGGTTACGGGCGTCACTGGTCGATACAGCCCCGGACTGAACGCGGACACTCCCGGCCTGCACAGCGCGAACCCGCACCGTGCGAAGGCCCAGGACATCGCCGACCGTATCGCTCACGCCGTACAGGAGGCCACGGAGATCGACGACCGGTACGGCAAGGCGCTGGTAAAGCTCAAGGCGGCACCGGGACTGACGGTCAGCACCGGGACGTGGACGGACGTGGCTGCCGATGCCGACGTGGTCAGCTCCGCCGCGAGCGAGTACATCAAGGATCGCATCCCGCTGGACAAGTCACCCGCTGGCCGAAAGAAATGGTGGGACAGCCTCAGTGATGAGGAACGCGACGAATTCAAAAAAGCGTTCCCGGAAATTATCGGCAACCTGGACGGTATTCCGTCCAGGGTACGGGACGAGGTCAACCGCGATAACCTGGATATTTTGATCGGCAAGCTGGCGGGTGAAGGCGACGAAAAGGCCAAGACTCAGCTGGACGCTCTGAGAAGCATTCAGCAACAGTTGCAGGGCAACGCCGCAAAGCAGTTGGTGGACCCGAAAGAGCCACCCATGTTTCTGTTGGGGATCGGTGACACAGGGCAGGGTCGGGCCATTGTCGCGTTCGGGAACCCAGATACGTCGAGGAATGTGTCGGCGTACGTCCCCGGTCTCGGCACCGCTCTGGACACGGACTTCGCCAGGAATGATGTGAAGCGAGCCTATGACACGGCAGTCGATGCCAGGGGCACGGATCCGTCCAGTGCGTCCATCGTGTGGCTGGGTTACGACGCGCCTCAACTCTCCGCACCAGCGGACCCGGCAACCCTCGTGTCCGATACGGACGTCACGTCTTCTCATGACGCGGAGAAAGGTGCTTCGTCCTACAACTCATTCATGGGCGGACTCGCGGTGACGAACGATCATAAGGATCCGCACCTTGTCGCGATCGGGCATTCGTACGGTTCTCGCCTGGTAGGGGCCGCGACGCAGGGGCCAGGGGGGATCCCAGGCGCCGATGACATCATTCTTGTCGGGAGTCCTGGCACGGGCGTGGACAAGGCTGAAAGGCTCGGAGTCGGCAAGGATCATGTTTTTGTGGGTGCGGCCGAGAACGACCCCGTCAGTCACCTTCCGTCCAAGAAGGAGGCCATCGCTGGTACCGCCGGATTTCTTGGAGGCGGCCCAGCGGCGGCGTACCTCTTCGGGGACACCGCGGATCAAGGTGACGACGACATCTGGTTTGGCAAAGACCCGGCCAGCGAGGCGTTCGGTGCCAGACGGTTCAAGGTGTCGGACGGGCCGATGCCAGTGATCGACGGGCAGGGACCGACGCCGGCACATTCCAACTATTTCGACCCGGCCAAGGACAAGGACCCCGTATCCGCTGCGAACATCGCAGCCATTGTCGCGGGCCGGCCCGACCTCGTGACGTGGGATGTATATCGATGAATATTCGCGCTGCGGCCCTCATCGCGTCAATCCTCGTCGTTTCTGGATGTGGTCTCGTCGGAGTCGGCGGAGGCGAAGGAAAGAAAACAGGGGCTACGGAGGAGACAAACATGAACATGCAAGAGGCGGGCGATCACGCAGAGAGCATCATCGACACGGCCCTCAAGGCGATCAACCCGTCAGTCGGGGTCATGCGGGGGCCGTCGAGCGACTCCAGCTGCACCGACTTCAAGAACGAGGGCACCGGCACCGGCTCGGTGACCCGACGACGCTATGTGCTGACGGTCATCTCAGCGGAGCGGCGTGGCAGTTTTCTCGGTGTTGTGGAGCGTCACTGGAAGAAACTCGGCTACAAGATCACGTCGGTGCGAAACAGTTCCGACATGCCGGCGATCTTCGCAACCGCGCCCGACGGCTTCGAGATCAGCCTGGAGTTCGGTTACAAGGGCCAGGCCGGGTTCCATGTCACCTCCCCGTGTGTCACCGAGTCGAAGGTTACCGAAGCGCCCAGGAAACCTCTGGATCCAGGCTCCCCAGAATCCAAGGGACTCCCCTACATCCACTCGGATTTCTGGTCGGCGCGCACCCCGATCGCCTCTTCCTCACCGGAGTCGTCCGTGGGAGAAGGGTGATGCGGGGCCAGGCGTGCTGCGTACGCGGGCCCGCTACGAGTGCGTAAGAGGAGAGGCGCTCCGACTCGCCCAGGCCTTCCCGGAGAGAGTGCTACCGGACGGGCCCGAACCAAACCGGACCGCACCGCACCGCACCGGACGAGCCCGAACCCGACCACCCCGCCCCACCTGTCCCCCATAACGCCCAACAGCCATTCCAGCCCGCCCCCACCCCCGCCCCCGTCGTCAAGCCGACCCCCCCCGCCACGATGCCCGACAGGGTGAGGGTGAAGAAGGCCACGCCCCAGAGCAGGGCGTGGCGGATGCAGCGGTATTTGGTCCAGGCGATCTGGGACAGGGTTGCCAGTTGGCTCAGGTCTCTGGATACGGGGTCGGTTCGGCGGACCGTCTGTTCCAGGTAGGCGAGGGACTGCGCCAGTCGCGCGTCGCCGAAGTAGTGGGCGCGGGAGTGGTGGGGTGTGCCGAGGCGCGGGGTGACCGCCAGGCCCAGGAGGACGAGTGCCGGTACGCAGGCGGCGCAGCCCACCCACAGGAGCAGCTGGGGAACGACCGGGTACTGGCTGGGGGCGACGATGCCGCTGCCGATCGCGCCGAGCAGGGCGGTGAGGGCCGCGCCCAGGGACGCGAGCAGGAGGCCGGCCTTGCTGTCGGCCCTCGCGAGTTCCTCGCGCGCCTCGGCCAGGAGGACTCTGGCCAGTTCCGCGCCGCGGTCGGCTGCCGCGTAGGTGTCCGGGCTCGTACCGTCGTCGCCTGCTGGTGTGGCCATGCCTTTCTCCCTCTTTCCGTCCGCGTGGGGCGACCGCCCCGGTGTGCGGGGCGGTCGCATGGTCGTGATCGTGGTGCACGCGGGTGTGTCAGACCGCGGCGGAGCGGCGGAGTTCGTCCTCCAGCGCGTTCACCGCTTGGCGCACCCGGATGTTCATCGCCGCCGTGTGTTCCCGGAGCGCCGCCTCCGACTCCGCGCGGCTGCGCCGGACCTCCTGTTCGACGGTGTCCTGGGAGATCTCGAAGTTCGCCATGGCGCGGCGCTCGGTGAGCCGCACCTCCTCGGCGTGGATCGTGACGGCGCTGTTGCTCTCGGCGGTGAGCATCCGGTCGTACGCGGTCTCGCCGCTCAGGTACTTCACGAGCACCGGGAGCACGTCGATGAGGACGAACAGCAGACGGATCAGCCAGATGCCCACGAACAACACGGAGTTGCCACTGGCGAGTTGATCGAGTGCCCGCATCCGTTCCAGGACACCGATCTCCTTCTGTTTGGCCCGTTCCTCGGCGAGCCGTTGCTCTATGCCGGCGGCCCGAGCCTTGAGGAACGTGCCACGTGAGGAGGTCAGGCCGGCCTCGATCTTGGAGATGTCGCTGTTCATCCCCGCCAGTCGCGTCTCGTTCTCGCTCGTGCGGTGGGTGGTCCGGTACTCCCGTGCCTTGTCGCGCAGGCGCACACACTCGGAGCTGCGCTCGTACAGGCCGGTCGCGGCTATGCGGATCAACCGGGCGCATTCGGACCGTACTTGGGCGTCGATGGCCTCCTGTCGAGCGGTCTCCTTGTCCACCCGCTGCTGGAGAACGGCGGCGTCCGAGCGCAGCGCGACGAGTTCGTCCGCTCGTCCGCCAGGCGTCGCGCGGAAGGAGAGAACGTACGACGTGTCGCAGTGCGCCGAGGGGACGTCCCGCGTCGTGGACGGTACGGGGTTGCAGCGGACCAGGTTGGTGCGCAACTGATCGATGGTGCCCGTGCGTTCGTCCGCGACACGCTCCTCGATGGCCGTCTGGAAGATGCGCAGCACCAACGGCTCGGCGATCACCGCGCCGAGCATCAGGGCGATCAGCAGACGCATCAGGACGGGCCCGATCCGTTGCCGCGCGTTCGGCTGGGGTGTGACCAGCCAGCGGTCGAGGTTGAGGACGAACAGCATCCAGATGACCGTGGGCACCAGGGCCAGGAGGGAGAACCCGCCGAGCACCTCGCTCGCGAAGTTCCACATGGAGAACGCCGCGACGACGGCGGTGCCCAGCACCACTCCGCCGAGGGCCGTGTACTTGTTCCGCTCGTACCTGACCCGGCCCAGCAGTTCCTCGTCGACGCCGGTCAGGGCCCGCAGTCGTCGTGCGGCGCGGAAGTCGGAGCGGCGGTGGGCGCGGCCGGCGGCATGTCCCCTGCCGGTGGTGCGCGCGGCGAAGCCGTGCACGGGACGTACGTCGGTGGTGCCGTTCGGGGTGCGCGCGGCAGCCGTCTCGCCGGCGCCCGGGTCCTCCGCCGTGCCGGGAACCCTCGCTCTCGTCAGGAAGTCAGTCAACGAGATCGTCCTCATCCTTGACGAAGCCGCCCTGGGCGTCACGCGAGCCGTCGCGGGCCGTCGGTGTGCGGCCGGGGCCCGCCGGTCCGGACTCGACCATGCGGGCGGTGTCCGCGGCGGCCATGACGCCGGCCGTGCCCGGTCCGCCCGTCTCCTGCAATACCCGGTCCAGGACCTGGTGGTAGTCGACGTACTCGCTGCCGCCCATCTGCCGGAGGAGCGTCAGCAGCATGTCGCGACGCAGCTGCGCGTCCGCCGTCTCCAGTGTCTGCGCGTGCGCGCGCTCAGTGGCCTCGGCGGTGTGGCGGCGGCCGGACTCGGTCTCGCTGATCCGATGGATGCGGGCGGCCACCTCGGTGACGTCGATCTCCTTCCGCGCGATGCCGAAGGCGTCCACGTGGTCGGAGCCCTGGGAGAGCAGTTCCGCGACCTGGCGGGCGTCCTGGGTCTCGAAGTCGCGCTGTCCGCGCTGGAGTTCCCAGGAGCGTCGCTCGTCTCGTACCTTCTGCTCCCAGTTGCGCAGGTCGTCCGAGGCGTGTACCTCGGCGGAGACGAACTCGACGCTCATGCCCGCGACGCGCGGTGGCACGATCGCGCTGTACGCGGTCATACGGTGACTTGCCTCGGTGCGCACCGCGTTGATCTCCTCCACGCGGTGCCCGGCGCTCACCCGGGGCAGGTCGCTGTCGCCCATCAGGTAGGCGCGCAGCGGGACTTCGACGTCGATGATGCCCTGCCGGGCGATGATGACGGGGTCGGTCACCTGGCAGGTGAAGGTGGCCCGCAGCGTGAAGTTGTCCGCTTCGCTCACCGAGGGCAGCGGACGCTCGACGTCGACCAGGCGGGCCCGCGTGTCGACCAGGCTGACCGAGGAGGCGTCGAGGACGTCGGGATGGGACGGATCGAACACCATCCCCTCGGGAAAGGTGCGGTAGTTGCCGCCGATCCGGAAGACGTAGACGGAGCCTGGCGGCAGCGGCGGCACGTCCTCACGGCGGCGGCGCCGAGCCAACCAGCCGGCCTGGACGGTGGCCAGGATGTGCTCGGCTATGACCGGGTAGCTCACTTGCTTCGGCCTCCTTGGACGTAGGGAGAGGGGGCGTTGGACGCGAGGGGCGGGGTGGGGCGCCGGGGGTCTGACGGTGCCCGGGAGCGCAGCGATCCGATGAGCACCTCGGCCAGTCGCTGGGCCCCCGGCATCGCGTACGCGGGGTGCTTCAGGGCCACGGACAGGTGGCGGCGGAGCGCTGCCCACTGCCGCGCACTCATCTCGCTCCGCATGGCGTCGCCGAGTTCGCGCACGGCGGCGGTGACGGACGGGTCGTCCCGCAGCTGCACCAGCGTCCGGCACAGCGCGGTCACCGCCCGGCTCCGGTTGCTGCTGTGCAGGACGTCCGCCCACAGTGATCCGAGCTGGCGTGCGCTGCCGGGGACCGCGCGCAGCAGGGCGGCGGTGAGGGGCTCGACGGTCTCCAGCCGGGTGGCTTCGAGGAGTTCGAGGTCGGTCCGCAGCGCGGTCGACCGCTCCCGCGACCCCGGGGCCGTCCGCGCGGTGACGGTCCTGACGTACCGGAGGATCAACAGGGCGCGTTCCGGGTCCTGTTCGGCGGTCTGCAACAGCAGGACGAGGGAGCGGCGGGCGGAGAACGCGACCCGCTCGCCCCGATTGGCCAGGAACCAGAGCCAGTTGAGCGCGTCCAGGCGGTAGAGCGAGCCCAGGCGTCCGGTCAGTGCCATGGCCGCCGTCACCGCCCGCCCGGCACCCCGGTTGTCCACCCAGCTCTGCACGATGGACAGTGCCTGCGGGGCGAGGTGCTCGACGTTGCACATGAACTGGAGCGTCAGCGCCGCGGTCACCCGCTGGCTGGTCACGCCGTCGGACCACACGGTGAGCAGGTTCTCGTCGACCTCGGCCAGCGCGTACTGGGCCAGGAGCGCGACCCCGCGGGCCACCTCGGTCCGGGTGGCGAGGTCTCCGAACAGCGCCAGCTCACTCAGCCACTGGCGCAGCGGATACCAGAGCGCGTAGCCGTACAGGTCGTGCAGCTCCCCGATGACGAGTTCACGGACGCGCGGCGAGGTGAAGACCAGGCTGCGCTCGCTCCGCCCGGCGTCCCGGCCGGGGCCGAGCCGGCGCTCGGTCGTCACGAGCCCCGCCGCCCGCTCCCGCCAGCGGGCCCGTGACTGGTCGGCCATCGCGCCGTACAGCGGCGCTCCGCCCGAGCCGTCCGACGCCGCGACCGGGATCTCCCCGCTCTGCTCCCAGTTGCGCACATGAACGGCGAGAGCGGCGCAGCCCTTCTCGAACGTCCGCTCCGGGATCCCCTCCAGGAAGGCCAGGGCGGCGAGGGGCAGGAGGTCGTCCGCGGTGGGTTGTCCGCCGAACCACGCCCGGACCCGCTCCTTGTGCCGGTCCCGCAGGGTGTCGAGGGCCGCCTCCGCGCCCTTCTCGGACAGGGCGACGGCCGCCGCGACGACGTCCGCGGGCCGCCGCTGCTCGCCGACGCGGGCGAGCAGTTCCGTCTCGGTGTCCGGCTCGATGGCGGTGCGCGGCAGCTCTGCGGCGCAGTGCCCGAACAGTTCCACCGGGTCGGGGGCCTCCCACGGAACGCAGTGGTCGCGCAGGGCCAGCCGCCGACGGGCGGTGTCACCAGTGGTGACCACCAGGTAGGAGCCCTTGCGGGCGAGTTCCTCGCTCAGCCTCCCGATCTCGTACGCCTGCACGGCCTCGGGGCGCAGTTCACCGACGTAGTCGAGGATGACGTACCCCTGGCCCGGTCTGAGGTCGCGGGAAGCGACCAGCTCGGCGAGGGCGTTGGCGGGCGACAGGCTGCGCAGGGTGGCCTTCCTGCCCAGCATCTTCCTGAGCAGGGCGAGAGAACCGGCGCCCCGGCCGCAGTTGTCCTGGCCGGTCAGTACGACGAGCGCGTTGTCGCGCAGCCGGCTGAGCGCGGTGTCGAAGCAGGGCTGCGGCGGGAGGTAACACCGCAGGGCCCGGTCCGTCTCGTCGGGCTCGATGGTGCCGGGAGTGAGTCCGGGCGACGCGGCGGCGCCGAACCCGAAGGCCGCTCCGGCGGCGTCGACGACACCGTAGAAGTTGTTGTTGACGAGCTGGTGCACACGGCGCAGGTCGTCATAGCCCCGGTCGTCGTCCGCCCGCTCGTCCGACTCCTTGGGCCGTTCGGCGGCGTCGTTCCTCGCGGGATCCGGCTGCGGGCCCTCCCCCTCGGCCGCCGGTACGCGTCGGTCCGGGTTCTCGGGCGCGACATCCTCGTCGTAAGCGGGGACGGGCGGTACGGCCGAACCGTCGTCCGGGGCGGCAGCCTCAGTCACGAGGTGTCCCGAAGCCGAAGACCGCGCCCCGGGCGTCCACGGCGCCGGCCACGTTGGTGACGTTGATCTTCTCGGCCCGGTAGTCGTTCCTGAAACCGGTCCCGCCGTCGGATCCGCCCGCGGCGGCCGGCCTGAGCCGGTCCGCCGCGGGCTCCCCCCGCACCGGAGCCACGGGCTTCCCCGTCTCCGTGGTTCCGGGCTCGGACGAGGCGGCGAGCGGTACGCCGAGCGTGGGTACGCGCAGCCAGGCCGTCGCCTCGTACTCCTTCACCTGGACGGCGACCCGGGTGAACTCGTCGCCGGACAGGGTCGTGTGGCCGCCGACGACCGTGGACCGGAAGACCTCGTCGGAGAGCAGCAGCACCAGGGCGGCGGCAGGGTGCGCGGCCAGGGCGTCGTACAGCTGAGGTGCGTTCAGCAGCCGGGCCGTCGCCACCACGGCCGAACCGGCGAAGCCGTTTTCGGCCAGCTCCACCAGGCCCTGGTGGATGACGGCGCGTAGCCGCATCCGGGCCTCCGGCACGCGCTGGGAGTTGTGGACGCCCAACTCGCTGACGAGGTGGCGGACGTAGTCGTCGACCAGCCGGGGCTCGGTGCCGTCCAGGGGACGCACCGCGAGCTGCTCGTCGCCCTTGCGCTGGATCTGCCACCGGGCACGGTCGAGACCGGCGCCTCGGGCGGCGCGATCAAGGATCCGCGGCAGGTCGTGCTGGATTTCGGACTGCCCGCGGTCGTTCTTTCCGCCGTAGGCCTGTGCGTCCACGGCTATACACATGCAGGGGTGGAACCCTGACCACTCAACCACCCGATCATTCCTCTCTGGGCAGGCTGTGGGCGAAGACTGCCCACGAAGTGCTGTCCGAGAGGCTAGGAGAGGGCGCGCGAAGTGATCCCGTATCACTACGGGTTGTCGGCAACGACTTTGGCGAATTCGAGCAGTTTCGGAACGTCACAGATGGTTATGCTGCGGTAACTGCGCTCCACCAGCCCCATGGCGGTCAGACTGGCCAGACTCTTTTCGGCCGTGTTGAGGGCGAGGCCGGCCAGCGACGCGAGTTCTCCCTGGGTGAGCGTCACGCCCAGGTCGCACCGCGTGCCGTCGCCGTCCCGGGTGGCCGGCGCGTAGGCCTGGCTCAACTCGGCGAGGACCCTGGCCAGCCGGGTCAGCGAGTCGTAGGCCCGGAAGTCGATCCGGCGCCTGTTGGCCCAGCGCAGTCGTGCGCACAGCATGTGGAGGATGGCGCGCATGGCGTCCGGGTGGCGGCTGAGGAAGTTCTCCAGCGTCCGCACCTGGATGATCTGGGCGGTCACGTCACCGCACGCGACCACCGTGCCGGACCTGGGCCGCTCTTCGAAGGCCGCCATCTCGCCGACGAGGTCACCCGCGATGCGGACGGCGAGCAGCATGTCGTAGCCGCTCTCGGAGCTGGCGACGACTTTCACGACACCGCTCGTGATCAACAGCACGTGGCGGCTCTCGTCTCCCTGCTGCAAGAGGGGCCGGTGCGGTGGATAACTGATCGGAGTGCCCTGTCCGAGCAGTTCCGCGCGCGTCGTACTCCGCAACCGGCCGAGAAATGTGGACTGCAGCCACGTGTGATGCACCAGGACCCCCGACAATCTCGCTCAGCGCCGCGACGCGCCGTGCAAATGTCTGCCCATGCTGCCGCCGTGCCGTGTTCCGGCATACCGGGGTGACAAGATGTGGCCGGTTTCCTTGCTTCATTGCCAAGTCTGATCGAATGACCGTTCTCAGTAAGCACAAAATCAGCGCGAGTCGATCTTTTGTGACCGGTTTCTCTATCGCGGATGTCGCGCAGGAAAGCGCACCGGAACTGGAGCGGTCCAGCGGCGGCCGGCACGGTGTGCCGCGCGTCGGCGACCGGGGGGGAAAGCCGTTCCGCCCCGGCGGTACGGCCGGACGGTCGCGCCACGGCTGCTACCCGCCGGGCGGCGACGGACAGGCCGCCCACCGGCCGGGATGACCGCCACACCGTTCGGCTCCGGTCCCTCCCCTCGTGCGGACCGGTGCCGAACGGTGCGGGCGGCGGCGTGAGCACGGTCCGAGCGGGCCGTGTCACGGGTCTTGGGCTCACCCGTCGCCGGCTCGCGGGATGAGACCGTCGCCGTACTCCGGTGATCTCCGCGGGGGCGGCGGAAGTTGACCGAGAACGTACGGCGTACTGGGCGGGCTCCCCGGGAGGGGGAGGCGATGAGCTGGAGGGCGCTGTCCGGAGCCTGTTCCGGCGGTGCGCCGTTGGGTCGTGATCCTGCCAGTTCGGGCCCGCGCCAGGGAGGTTCCGGTCTTCCGGCGCCCGCTTCGCCGCAGGTCAGCCGTATAAAGTGAGTTTTCCGGTCCGGATGCCAGGTGGGGAAGTTAGGGGTGGGACCTTGAGTTCCGACTCAGGGGCACGCACAGCCTTCGCGGAGCGGCTCGCGCTGCTCTACAAGGAGGCCGGCAACCCTCCCCTCAGACGAGTCGCCGACTCGGTCGTACGGCTTCAGCGCGTCGACGAACGCGGGCGCCCGGTGCGGGTCTCCGTGCAGCGGATCAGCGACTGGCGGCGGGCCAGGAACGTACCGGCCCAGTTCGCGGCCCTCGCCGCCGTGCTGCACATCCTCATACCGGAGGCGCGCCGGGCGCGGCCCGCCCCGGTCTCGGCCGGGCTCTACGACCTGGCCGAATGGCAGCGGTTGTGGGAGCTGGCGGTCGCCGGTCCGGTCGGTGAGCGGCCCGCCGGATCCGCCGAGGAGGGCGAACTCTCCCCCGCTGAGACCTCCGTCGTGCCCGGCGGGGTCTGCCCCTACCGGGGGCTCGCCTCGTACCGCAGCAAGGACGCCCGGTGGTTCTTCGGACGGGAGCGCAGTACCGACGCCCTCATCGCGCAGCTGCGCGCGGCGGAGAAGTCGGGCGGGCTGGTGATGCTCGTGGGCGCCTCCGGAGCCGGCAAGTCCTCCCTGCTGAACGCCGGTCTGGTGCCCGCGCTGCGGAACGGCGCCCTGGGCGACGAGGACGGCCGGGTGGGCGAGGTCGTCCAACTCGTCCCGGGCGCCGACCCCCTCGGGGAGCTGGCCCGGCGGATCTCCGGCATCCCGGACATCTCCGCACTCCTGAACATCCCCGGAAGCTCCGAACTCCCGCCCATGACAGGGGGTTTCGGCCTCCCCGAGGCCGCCACGCACACGGTGCACACGGCGACCACCGCGCCCTCCCCCTCCTCCCAGCCCGCCCCTTCCGCCTCCCCCACCCTCCAACCCGTCGTCATAGTCGACCAGTTCGAAGAAACCTTCACCCTCTGCGCGGACGAGGCGGAACGCCGGGACTTCGTCCGGTTGTTGCACACCCTGTCCACGCCTCCCGGGCTGGGGGACCCCGCGCCCGTCCTCGTGGTGCTCGGCATCCGCGCCGACTTCTACGAGCGGTGCCTCGGCTATCCCGAGCTCGCGGACGCGCTCCAGCACCGGCACATGGTGCTCGGGCCGTTGACGAGCGCCGAGTTGCGCGAGGCGGTGACCCGGCCGGCGAAGGCGGTGGGGCTGGAGCTCGAACCGGGGCTGGCCGAGCTGATCGTGCGGGAGGTGAGCGACGACGGGCCGCGCGGGGCGCACGACGCCGGTGTGCTGCCGCTGCTGTCGCACGCCCTGCTCGCCACCTGGCAGCGGCGCAAGGCGGGCCGGCTGACCCTGGCCGGGTACCGGGCGGCGGGCGGGATCCAGGGCGCGGTGGCGGCGAGCGCCGAGCGCGCCTGGTCCGGGCTGGACCCGGCGGCACGTACGGCCGCGCGGCTGCTGCTGCTGCGGCTGGTCCGGGTCGGCGAGGACACCCAGGCCACCCGTCGGCGCGGCACCCGGCGCCAGCTGGCGGAGGCGTCGACGGATCCGGGCAAGACGGAGGAGTCGCTCGAAGCGCTGGTGCGGGCCCGGCTGGTGACGCTGGACGCGGAGACCGTGGAGATCACCCACGAGGCGCTGCTGCACGCCTGGCCCCGGCTGCGCGAGTGGATCGACGAGGACCGGGGCGACCACCTGCTGCGCCAGCAGCTGGAGGAGGACAGCCACTCCTGGGAGGGGTCGGACCGCGACAGCTCCCTGCTCTACCGGGGGTCCCGCCTGGAACAGGCGCACACCTGGGCGGAGTCGGCCGGGGACACCTTCCTGACCCGCAGCGCGGTGGAGTTCCTGGCCGCGTCGGTGCGGCTGCGCCGGCGCACCGTGTGGATCTTCCGGGGCGCGGTGTCGGCGCTGGTCGTGCTGGCGATGCTGGCCGTGGGTGCGGCGGTGGTCGCCTGGGAGCAGCGCAACGACGCCGTGTTCGAGCAGGTGGTCGCGGAGGCGGACCGGGTGCAGTACACCGACCCGTCGCTCTCCGCCCGGCTCGACCTGGTGGCGCACCGGCTGCGGCCCGGCGACGAGGGCGCCCGCAACCGGCTGATCTCGATCGTGAACGCACCCCTGGCCACCCCGCTGCTCGGCCACACCGGCGCCGTCTACCTCACCTCGTTCAGCCCGGACGGCAGGACCCTCGCCACCGCCAGCTACGACCGGACCGTACGCCTGTGGAACGTGGCCGACCCGACGCGCCCCAAGGCACTGGGCAAACCCCTTACGGGACACACGAGTTGGGTGAGCACGGCGGTCTTCAGCCCCGACGGGCGCACCCTCGCCAGCGCCTCCGACGACGGCACGGTCCGGCTCTACGACGTCTCCGACCCCGGCCGCCCCAGGTTCCTCGGCACCGCGCCGGCCGGCCACGACGGCACGATCTACCTGCTCGCGTTCAGTCCGGACGGGCGGACGCTGGCCTCCGCCGACGAGGATCACACCGTACGGCTGTGGGACGTCGGCGACCCCGACCGGCCGAAGGCGCTGGGCACGCTGCGCGGGGGCGACGCGGCCGTGCGGTCGGTGGCGTTCAGCCCGGACGGGCACACCCTGGCCGCCGGGGGTGACGACGACCTGATCCGGCTGTGGGACATGGCGGACCCGCGGCACCCGGAGAAGCTGGGCGTACCCCTCACCGGGCATACCGGCGTCGTCCACTCCGTGGCGTTCAGCCCGGACGGCCGGACCCTGGCCAGTGGCAGCGCCGACGACACCGTACGGCTGTGGAACGTGGCCGATCCGGCGCACGCGGCGGCGCTCGGCGGGCCGCTCACCGGGCACACCGGGCCCGTCTGGTCGGTGGCGTTCAGCCCGGCCGGGGGGATGCTGGCGGCGGCGAGCGCCGACAGCACGGCGAGTCTGTGGAACGTCGCCGACCCGGCATACTCCTCGCAGGTCGGCGAGCCCCTCGCGGGCAGCAGCGGCGAGATGTACGCGCTGGGCTTCAGCCCCGACGGCAGGACGCTCGCCACCGGGACCGGCGACAGCAAGGTCCGGTTGTGGTCGATCCCCACGTCGGACATGATCGGCCGGATCGGGGCGTTCCGCCCGGACGGCCGGGTGCTCGCGACCGCCGCGGTCGACGAGAAGGTGCGGCTCTGGGACGTGGGCGACGGCGGCCGTCCGGTCGCGCTGAGCAAGCCGTTCACGCCCGGGCGCGGCGACGTGAAGGCGCTGGTGTTCTCGCCCGACGGCCACACCCTCGCGCTGCTCACGGGCGACCGCGCCGTGCAGCTGTGGAACGTCACCGACCCGGCCCACCCCGTGCCGTACGCCCCGCCCGTCGCGCTGCGCACCCGGTTCGCCGGGCCGGACGCGCTGGCCTTCTCGCCGGACGGCCACACCCTGGCGACCGCCTACGAGGACCGCACGATCCAGCTGTGGGACGCCGCCGACCCGGCCCGCCTCGCCCGGATCGGCGCACCGCTCACCGGCCACAAGGGGTACGTGAACACGCTGCTGTTCAGCCCCGACGGCCGGACCCTGGCCAGCGGCAGCGCCGACGACACCGTACGGCTGTGGAACGTGGCCGATCCGCACCACGCCGGTCCCCTCGGCGCACCGCTCACCGGCCATCTCGGCCCGGTCAACGCGCTCGCCTACAGCCCGGACGGCCATACGCTGGCCAGCGGCGGCGACGACAACTCGGTCCGCCTGTGGGACATCACCGATCCGGCGCGGGCGGACCCGCTGGGCTCGCCGCTCACCGGGCACACCGAGGCGGTGGTGTCGCTGACGTTCAGCCCGGACGGCCGGACCCTCGCCAGCGGCGGCAACGACAACACGGTCCGCCTGTGGAACGTCTCCGTCCCGGCCGCCGCCACGCCCATCGGACAGTCGCTGAGCCCCAACGCGAAGACCGGCAACTTCCTCTCGTTCAGCCCCGGAAGCCATCTGCTCGGGGTGTCGAGCGGCGCCGACACCGTGCGGCTGTGGGACCTCGACGCGGACCGGGCGATCCGCCGGATCTGCGCGACCACCAGGGGCGTCCTGACCGCGGAGAAATGGCACGAGTACCTGCCCCGGCTGTCCTACGACTCCCCGTGCGACGACTGAGGCGTCCGTGATCCCGCTCACAACTCCGCTGTGGGGCGCAACAGTCGGCCCCCACCGCCCCAACTGCCTTGTTACTGTTGGCTACGGCCCGATCGCTGGTGCATCCCCCGTCGCCAGCGGTCGGGTCTTCACATGTCCGGTCGCTTCCGACTACCGAGCCCGGAAAGGGCGGTGGGGTCCGGCATGAGCCGACGCGTCGTCGTCGTCACCGCCGTGCACGCTCCGGCGGCGCGCTTCCTGCCCGAGGCGTACAAGTCGCTGCGCGCACAGGAGTTGCCCGAGGGCTGGGAGTGGCACTGGGTCGTCCAGGAGGACGGCCGCTCGGACGAGGTCGCTCCGTATCTGCCCGACGACTCCCGGGTGACCTTCCGGCAGGGGCGGCCGGGCGGCCCGGGGGTCGCCAGGACCATGGCGCTCGCGCACGCCGACGGCGACCACGTGAAGATCCTGGACGCCGACGACCAGCTCGCACCGGGCGCGCTCGCCCGCGATCTGGCCGTACTCGAAGCCGACCCGGCGATCGGCTGGACCGTCTCCCGCGTCCTGGACCTCCTGCCGGACGGCTCCACGGCCGGTTTCCCCGGGGACCCGCTGGAGGGGCCGGTCGAGCGCGGGACCGTACTCGACTCCTGGAAGGCGAACGGCTTCCGGGCCCCGGTCCACCCGGCGACCCTGTGCGTACGGCGGGAGTTGCTGCTGGCGCTCGGCGGCTGGATGGCGCTGCCCGCCTCAGAGGACACCGGGCTGCTGCTGGCGCTCAACGCGGTGAGCCGGGGCTGGTTCTCGGCGGAGGTCGGGCTGTTCTACCGCAAGTGGGAGGGGCAGATGACCGGCCGGCCCCCGCACCTGGATCCCGTCGAGCGGGCGGCCCGGATGGCCGTGGCCGAATCCAGGGCGCGGGCACTGGCCAACCTCGCGTGGACGCACCCGAGTTGAGCGCGGCCGGGCGGCGGCGCTGTCAGCGGAGCGTCTCCGCGTCCACCCGCGAGAAGACGAGGTCGCACTCGCCGGTGACGGGTCCGTGCAGGCGTACCGCGATGCCGGGCGTACCGCTGAGGGCCGCCGGGTAGCTCGCGGGGGCGTAGTCATTGGGCAACCGGTAGACACGGAAGCCCGCGTCGGTCATGGTGCCCAGCAACTGCCGCACCGAATAACCGAGTTGCGTCATACGGTCGGGGGACACCTCTACGGTGATCTCGGCGTCGGGGCGGAGCCGGTGGAGCACGGGTGCCAGGCCCCGGACGACCGCGCCCTCGGCGCCCTCCACATCGATCTTGATGACGCGGGCGGCGGCGAGTTCGGCCGGTTCGAGGAGTTCGGGCAGCGGGCGGGCCCCGGCCCGGAAGGTGGACTCCGCCGGGCCCTCGTAGGGGACGATGCTGTTGGCGCCCGTGTTGTGCGAGCTGGCCAGGACGAAGGTCAGCGTCTCGGCGCGGTCGGAGACGGCCGCGTTGACGGCCCTGATGGTGTCGAAGCCGTTGAGCCGGGCCTGGCGCAGCAGCCGCTCGTGGAAGACCGGGGATGCCTCGACGGCGACCACCCGGCCCTGTGCGCCGACGAGTTGGGCGGCCAGGACGCTGAAGGCGCCGACGTTGGCGCCGACGTCGACGAAGCAGTCCCCGGGGCGCAGGCGCCGCTGGAGCCAGCTCGTCATATGGGGTTCCCAGACCCCGAAGAGATACAGGTACCGCTGGATCAGGTCCTCGGTGTCGACCGCGAAAAGGGCCCCCGAGCGGGTCTCCACGACACGGCGGCGCGGACGGTCGCGCAGGCGGGGGTCGAGGAAGCGGGCGGCGAGCAGCGACTTGGCGAACGAGCCCGGGGCGTGGCGGACGTACCGGCGCCCGAGCGTGACCAGGACCTCCGAGAGCGGACCGCTCATTCGCCGACGGTGATGGCCTGGGAGGGGCAGCGTTCGGCCGCGTCCCGCACCTCGGGGTCGTCGTCGCCGTCCTCGCGGCCGGGGACGACGGCTCCGAAACCGTCCACCACGGTGAAGACGGACGGAAGCCGGTAGACACACTCGCCGGATCCGTAACAGAGTTCCGGGTCGATGGAGACCTTCACGCGTCCACTCCACTCCAGTCGCGGCACACCTTCCCCGCTTGACTGCCCGCCGTGGCCCGCGCCGAATCAGCCCTGTTCGCGGCCGGCCGCGCCGAGCCACCGGGCGACCGTGCGCGCGGTCGTCTCGTCGAGCCGCTCGGCGAGGGTCTCCACCGCCGCCCAGTCGTCCGGCGTGAGGTCGTGGAGCCCCGCCTTGCTCAGGCCGGCCCTCAGCACCTGCTGCCGGCGGTCGCTCATCCGCTCCGCGAGCACACTCGGCCCGGCGGAAGCGACGGAACCGGCGGCACCCGCGGAACGTTCGGCGCCCGCGGCGCCTTCGCCGGGCGCCGGTCCGGAGGCCGGTGGCGCCTCGGGGGCGGCGGGGCCAGGGGCGGCGTAGCGCTGCCAGACACCGTCCCGCGGACCCCAGAGGGTCACGGTGAGATCGTCGCCGCGCGCCCGTACGGTGTGGGCCATCTCGCCGAGCGCGTACTGCACGGGGGCCCGGTAGGGGGACTCCGCGCACACCTGCCAGGAGGACGAGGAGGGCCGGTAGGCCATCGCCACCCAGCGGGGAGCGCCTGGCGGTCGCGGACTCTCGGGCTGCGTCTGCATGGGCTTCACCACACCGTTCACCCCTTGCTCGGTCCTGGGAACCACTGCCAAGCAGTGCCACCACTGTCCGGCGACCATAATTGACGGTCCGTCAGATTTCCAGAGCGACCGCGAGCGGAGCCGGTCCGACGGCAACCCCGCCGCGCTTCTGGTGAGTTCACGCCCGGCGTGCCACCCTGCCCGCGCCGCGAGCGGACGGACGGCGGAGCCACAGCACCCGCACGACACCCCCACGGAGCGGACGAGGAGCGGACGATGACCACCACAGCGGAGGCCCTCAGCGAACGGCACGGGGCCCGCGCCCGCAGCGCGCACCTCCGCGCCGAGGCCGCCTGCCGGCACGCAGGCATCGACCCCGCCTCTGCACCACCCGTCCCGGACTCCCTCCCCGCGAGGGCCGCGGGCGCCCTGCGCCTGTCCGCGGGGTCACTGGCGGCGCTCGCGTCCGCGCCCGCCGGCTCCGACCCGGCGGCGGCGGCCCGTTGCGCCCGCAACGCCGCCGCGGCGGCGGCCCTGGCCGCCCAGGCGGCGGCCGGACCCACCCCCACCCCTGCCCTCGGTACCGCCCTCGCGGCCTCCCGCGCCGCCGGTGCCGCCGCCACCGGGGTCGCGGCCGGCCGCGACCCCGGCCTGAACAGCGCCGCCGAGGAAACCGAACGCCTCGCGGTCACGGCGGCCCGGACCGAGGGCTGGCTACCGCCCGCGCCGAACGCTGTGGACGGGGCCGCGACCGCCGGGTGACCACCACCGGCCGTCCCCCGACCGGGCGTTGTGGAATGACCGGGCCCGGACACAGCTCCGCGACCGGGCACATGAGCCGACGGAGTCTCTCCGCCATGCTTCGGACGTCATACGTCAGGCGTCATGTGTCACACGGTCGCGGGGGGCCGGAGCGCGGGCCGCCCCGACGCCTGAGCGTCGGCCGGCGGCCCGGATGTCAGTTGATCGTGCCGATGTACGACGGGCCGGACTCCGGGTCGGCGGGAGCCGGCGCGGGAGCGGGGGCCGGGGTGGCGGCGGGCGCCGCGGGAGGCGCGTCGTGGCAGGTGAACCCGAGGCGGGTCAGGGCGCGGGTCACCTCGAAGGCGGTGAAGTCGCGACGGTCCTGGCGGGTGATCACCTCGCCCACCTGCTTGACCGGGAAGAGGCGGCGGCCGATGACGGCGCAGTGAGCGGTGACGGGCTCCGGCTTGATGCCCTTCATCATCTCCTCCACCTCGCTCTTCGTCAGATCGAAGGGGTAACGGGCGATCACGCAGCGCATGGGGGCCTCACCAAGGGGGTTCGAACGGAAGAACGGGAGGAGAGGGAGGATTTTCTCCGGGTGAAACTAAAGAAAGCGGGAAAATGAACGGATACGAAAAGGGGCCCGCACCCAAGGTGCGGGCCCCAGTTTCGCAGTCTCGCGTGCTTAGGCGGGAACGATGTTCTCCGCCTGCGGGCCCTTCTGGCCCTGAGTGATGTCGAAGGTCACCTTCTGGCCTTCCTGCAGCTCGCGGAAGCCCTGGGTGGCGATGTTCGAGTAGTGAGCGAAGACGTCGGCGCCGCCGCCGTCCTGCTCAATGAAGCCGAAGCCCTTTTCCGCGTTGAACCACTTCACAGTACCGGTGGCCATGTCATAACTCCTGAAAGCAGTGCTGGAGACTCGCACTTTACGAGCCTCCTACTTACAGAAGTGATCACCAACCCGGGAACCGGTAGTAAAGGTAACCACAACTGCAACTGGCGCCAGCCTAGCACGGAACGATTTGCCGCGCCGAAGGAAATGGCCGGGAAAAGCTTCGTCCGAAACCGGCGGAATTTCTGTATCGCCGACATCAGATTTTTGACCGGTGCCCCTCCACCCCGTCGGCCGAGCGGCGTGACTCCCCGCCGACGCGCGGATCCCCGTCCGGCCGCTGACGGCCCGCCCCCGGAAGCCCGTCCCCGGGCTCTCCCCCTCCTGAAAAGCCAGCCACTTGCGAGGAATGTCTGTTACGACGGGTGAAGATATTCGGCCGACGAAGATCCGCCCAAGGCTCCCGGCACCCCCTTCAGGGGCCGAGAACCAGCACGTGAAACGGGTCCGCACGGGGCGGATTCGGTGCTGTTCGTGTCCCCCGTCACGTCCTGCCGGCCCCAGAAACGGAAGGACGCCAGGGGCTCGGGCCGCCTCCGACCTCCCGCACCGGCTTCCACTCCGGCCCCCGCACGGCTTCTGTCACTGGTTCCAGCTCTCGTCGTACGGGTCGTGCGGTGTGGGGACCGGGGTGGCGCGGGTGACCTGGAGGTAGGGGACGGGGCCGTTGTTGACCGGGTCCCTGGTCTCCCGGGCGGTGTAGGTGCCGGTGACCTGGAGCCAGGTGTCGGGCTGGAGCACCGGCGGGATCTTTCCGGTCAGGCCGATCTTGACGGGCTGGGCGTCGGCGGCACAGCAGTTGAGCGCCATGCGGACGAGGTAGGGCGTGCCCTTCCGGTCGAGGGCGACGAAACCGGTGACCCTGACCTGCCGCCGGCCGATGGAACGGCCGTGGTCGTAGACGGCGCGGCCCGCGTAGTCGACCAGGCTCATCGGGAGCGGGTCGCTCGCCGGAAGCTTGGCGTAGCCGTAGGGCTGCTGGAGGGCTGTGCCGCTGCGGACGGCGCTGTAGGAGCCGAGCGCGGGCGGGGCGATCAGGATCAGGGCGAAGAGGGGGAGGACGAGCAGCCAGGAGATACGGGGTTCGCGGTGGGAGTGGCCGTGGCCGTCGTCCCCCTCGTCGTCCCCATGGTCTTCCCGGTGCTCGGCCGCGTGCTCGGCAACGTGCGCGTCGCCGTCCGCGTGGGCCGTCCTCGGAGTGCGCCACTCGTACCACGCCGTCGCCAGCGCGGCCACGATCAGGACGGCGCCGGAGAGCAGCAGCAGCGGTTGCAGGCCGGCCTTGACGTAGCGGAGGTAGAGGTCGGTGAAGCCGGCGTGCAGCAGGGCGGCGCCGAGCAGGAACAGGACGGCCGCCTGCGCCTGCCGGTTCACAGGAGCACCGCAGCGGTCGCGACCGCGCCCGCGATGGCGAGGACGAAGGTCACGGGCGCGAACCGCAGCGCGAAGCCGCGGCCGAACGTGCCCGCCTGCATCGCGAACAGCTTCAGGTCGATCATCGGTCCCACCACCAGGAAGGCCAGCTTGGCCGTGAGCGAGAACTGGGTCAGCGAGGCCGCCACGAAGGCGTCCGCCTCCGAGCAGATCGACAGCAGTACGGCGAGGACGGCGAGGGCGAGGACCGACACCGCCGGGTTGTCCGCGGCCGTGCGCAGCCAGCTCGCCGGAGCCACCGCCTTCAGCGTGGCCGCGGCCATCGCGCCCAGCACCAGGAACCCGCCCGCGTGCATCACGTCGTGCCGCACCGACCCCCAGAACGCGGCACCCTTGCTCTGGCCGTCGTAGCTCCCCTTCTCGGGCAGGCGCAGCCAGTCCGTGCGGCCGACCCGCTGCCACAGCCAGCCCATCACGCACGCCACCAGCAGGCTCGCCGCGAACCGGCCGAGGACCATCTCCGGGTCGCGCGGGAAGGCGACGGCGGTCGCCGTCAGCACGATCGGGTTGATCGCCGGCGCGGAGAGCAGGAACGCGATCGCCGCCGCCGGTGTCACCCCCCGGCGCACCAGCGCCCCGGCCACCGGTACGGACGCGCATTCGCAGCCGGGCAGGATCGCGCCCGCCAGCCCGGCGACCGGCACCGCCAGCGCGGGCCGGCCGGGCAGCGCGCGGGCGAAGAACGACGCGGGCACGAAGACCGCGATCGCCGCCGACAGCAGCACACCGAGCACGAGGAAGGGCAGCGCCTGGACGACCACGGCGACGAACACCGTCATCCAGCTCTGCATCACCGGCGCGGAGAGCGCCCTGCGGACCGAGCCCTGGGCGACGACGACCACGAGCAGCACCATGACGAGGACGAGCGGCGAGTTGAGATGCCAGCCCTCCCGGTCAGGGTCCTTACCGCCCTGGCTGCCTCTGCCGCCTCCGCCGGCTTCACGGCCTCGGCCGCCGTCGGTCTCCCGACTGCCCTTGCTGATCTGGTTCTTCGGGTTCTTCGGCCCCGCCCCGGGGCCGGTGACCGGAGGCGCGCCGGTGTTCGGGGCGGGTCTGGTGATGGCCACGGGTGCGGTACCTCCGACGACTTGGTCTCCCTCTCCATGCATACGCCGGACTTGACCCCCTTGTTCAGCCGAACACTGGAACCACCCGGTGCCTTGGGGCAGTCTTTTCCCTCGTGGCGAGCGTTCCGTACCAGAGTCCCTATCCGAGTGCGCCGGGCGACGCGCCCGCGCACATGGTGGTGTGCGGCGACGACGGGCTCGCGCACCGTCTCGCCGCCGAGCTGCGCCATGTCTACGGCGAGCATGTCACGCTCGTCGTGCCGCCCTCCGAGGCCACCGCCGGGCCGCCCGTCGTCGGCCGGGCGCGGGCCGCCTCGACGGCGCTGCGCGACCGGGTCACCGCCGCCGTGGGCCGCACCAACGGGGCCGGCACGACCACCCCCACCGGTCCGCAACCCGCCCGCGGTGAGCGGGTGTTGGAGGCGAACCAGGTCACCGAGGCGCTGCTCGCCGAGGCCGGTGTGGAGCGGGCCGCCGCGCTGGCACTCGTCTACGAGGACGACGAGACCAACATCCGCGCCGCCCTCACCGCCCGCCGGCTCAATCCCCGGCTGCGGCTCGTGCTGCGCCTCTACAACCGGCGGCTCGGCCAGCACATCGAGGAACTCCTCGACCAGGCAGCCGCGTTGGCGACCGGCGACGGCTCGGGGTCGGGGGCGGGCGCCGGGTTCGACGCCTCGACGACCGTCCTCTCCGACGCCGACACCGCCGCGCCCGCGCTCGCCGCCACCGCGATCACCGGCACCAGCAAGGTCGTACAGACCGACGGCCTGCTGCTGCGCGCGGTGGAACGGCCGCCGCCGCAGCCCGGCCAGGTCGCCGTCCCCGGACTGGCCACGCTGGCGCTGCTCTCGGCGACCAGCAGCGACCCGGCCGGCGCGGACGGTTCCGAGGGCATGGGCGAGCAGGGGCCGCGGCTGCTTCCCGACGCGGCGGCGGTCGCGGCGGCCACCGGACGCGGCACGGTCGTCCTGGAGCAGGTGTCGTACGCCGGGCCGTCGCTGTCCGGCGGGCGCGGTCGCGGTGTCGTACCGGCCTTCTCCTCGCTGTTCTCGCGCCGGCTGCGCTGGTCGCTGGCGGGCATGGTGGGCTGCGTGGTCGCGCTCGCGGTCGCGCTCTGGCTGGTGACCGGGATCCACCCGCTGGGCGCGTTCTATCTGACGCTGCTCGACCTCTTCGCGATCGACGACCCCGCGATCGGGGCGCCGCTCGGCCGGCAGATCCTCCAACTCCTGTCCGGACTGGTCGGGTTGCTGCTGCTGCCGGTGCTGCTGGCCGCCGTCCTCGAAGGCCTCGGGACGTTCCGCACGGCGTCCGCGCTGCGCAAGCCGCCGCGCGGACTGAGCGGCCATGTCGTCCTGCTCGGGCTCGGCAAGATCGGCACCCGGGTGCTGACCCGGCTGCGCGAACTGAACATCCCGGTGGTGTGCGTCGAGGCCGACCCCGAGGCGCGCGGCCTGGCCACCGCGCGGCGGCTGCGGGTACCGGTGATCCTCGGCGACGTCACCCAGGAAGGAGTCCTGGAAGCCGCCAAGGTGCACCGGGCCAGCGCCCTCCTCGCCGTCACCAGCGCCGACACCACCAACCTCGAAGCCGTCCTCTACGCCCGCTCGGTCCGCCCCGACCTCCGCGTCGTCCTGCGCCTCTACGACGACGACTTCGCGACCGCCGTGTACCGCACCCTGCGGGCCGCGCACCCCGGCGCCCTCACCCGCAGCCGGAGCGTCTCGCATCTGGCCGCGCCCGCGTTCGCCGGGGCGATGATGGGCAGGCAGATCCTGGGCGCGATCCCGGTCGAGCGGCGGGTGCTGCTCTTCGCGGCGATGCGGGTGGCCGGCCATCCGCACCTGGAGGGCAAGACCCTCGCGGAGGCGTTCCAGGCGGGGTCGTGGCGGGTGCTGGCGCTGGACACGGCCGGGCGGGAGGCCACCGAGGACGTACGGGGGGCGGGGCTGGTGTGGGATCTGCCCGACACGTACGTCCTGCGGGGCTCGGACCGGGTGGTGCTCGCCGCCACCCGACGGGGGTTGGCGGAGCTGCTGGGCCGACGCCCCCGAAGCGGCCCGCGCGGCGCCTGAGCCGGGCACGGCCGGGCGAGCCGCGCGTGGCGGCTCAGCCGGGTGTGGCGGCACAGCCGGGTGTGGCGGCACCCGGCGCCGGAGCCGGTTGAAACGGTTGATCCTGCTGGAACCGCTGTAACCGCTGGGGCTGCTGGGGCTGCTGGGGCTGCCCGATATCGGGGCCTAGGCGGGCTCGGTTCTGCTCAAGTGGCGGTCTGCGAAGTCGAGTTCGAGCCTGACCTGCTTGATCCGCTCGTCCACGACCAGTGAGCCGTGGCCCGCGTCGTACCGGTACACCTCGTGGGTGGCGCCCCTGGCCTCCAGGCGGCTGACGTAGTTGTCGATCTGGCGGATCGGGCAGCGCGGGTCGTTGACGCCGGCCGAGATGTACACCGGCGCCTTGACCTGGTCGACGTAGGTGAGCGGGGAGGACGCCGCGAAGCGGTCCGGGACCTCCTCGGGCGTGCCCCCCAGCAGCGTGCGGTCCATCGCCTTCAGGGCTTCCATCTCGTCGTGGTACGCCGTCACGTAGTCGGCGACCGGCACCGCCGCGATGCCCAGCGCCCACGCGTCCGGCTGGGTGCCGACGCCGAGCAGGGTGAGGTAGCCGCCCCAGGAGCCGCCGGTGAGAATCAGCCGGGCCGGGTCGGCGAGACCGGAGGTGACCGCCCACTCCCGGACCGCCGCGATGTCCTCCAGCTCGATCAGGCCGACGCGGTGCTTCAGGGCGTCCGTCCAGGCCCGGCCGTAGCCGGTCGAGCCGCGGTAGTTGACGCGGACGACCGCGTACCCGTGATCCACCCAGGCCGCCGGGCCGGCCGCGAAGGAGTCGCTGTCGTGCCAGGTCGGGCCGCCGTGGATGTCGAAGACGGTCGGCAGGGGGCCGGTGGCGCCGGCCGGCTGCTGCACCAGGGCGTGGATCCGGCCGCCGGGGCCCTCCACCCACACGTCCCGCACCGGGACCGATCCCGGGGACTTCAGGCCGGGCGGGTCCAGCACCACCGCGCCGGTGGTGGAGCGCACGGCGGACGGCTCGGCGGAGGACGACCACAGGAACTCCACGCTGCCGTCCGGCCGGGCCGTCGCCCCCGACACCGAACCGCGCGGGGTGGGCACGCTCACCAGCTCGCGTGCGGCCAGGTCGTAGCGGAACAGTTCACTGCGGGCCTCGAAGCTGTGCGCGATCAGCAGCGCCGAGCCGTCCGGGTACCACTCGGCGCCGACGTCGCCCGGCAGGTCGAGCGCGAGGTCGGTCTCGCCGCCGCCGAGGACGTCCCACACCAGCGGCTCCCAACGGCCGCGCCGCTGATGGCCGATGAGCAGCCGCGCGTCACCGGCGACGGGCGCGAAGCCGAGCACCTCGAGGCCCGACTCCTCGGTGCCGCCCCGGGTGTCGTCGAGCTCGGCGACCGGGCTGCCGTCGGGGCGCAGGACGCGCAGCGCGGAGTGCATCGCGTCACCGTGCTCGGTGTGCTCGATCGCGATCAGCGAACCGTCGTAGGAGAGGTCGCCGACGCCCGCGGACTCGCGGTGCCGGTAGATCAGCGCGGTCTCCTCGCCGGTGCGGGCGAGGTGGATCGTCGTACCGTCCTCGTCGGTCGAGCGGCCCACCACCGCCGTGCGGCCGTCACGGCCCAGGGCGAGACCCGCCGGGTAGGACGGCTCCAGGCCGGGCACGGCCGGCTCGTCCGGGCCGCCGCCGAAGGGCTGGCGGCGCCAGACGCCGAACTCGTCGCCGTCCTTGTCGTCGAACCACCAGATCCACTCCCCGTCCGGGGTGAGCACACCGTCCGTCGTGCCGTTCGGCCGGTCGGTGACCTGGCGCTGTCCGCCGCTCGCCCGGTCCCAGGCGTACAGCTCGTAGGTTCCCGTCGCGTTGGACACGAACAGGGAACGGTCCGGTGCGTCGTCCGCCCAGTCGGGCAGGGACACCCGGGGCGCCCGGAAGCGCTTCTCCCAGTCCGGCATCTCCTCGGCCGGCACCTGCTGGTCCGGCGAGTCGGACCCGTTGCTCTCAGTCATGCCCCCATACTGCCCGCCCGCGGGCGCCCCGCGAACCGCTTCCGACCCCCCGGCCGGACCCTGGCCCGGAGCCCCGTACCGTGGACGGCGTGTACCGGTTTCTGCTGACACCTCGCTGGTGGGGCATCAACGTCTTCGTGCTGCTCGCCATCCCCTTCTGCGTCTTCATGGGGTCCTGGCAGCTGAGCCGGTTCGAGGCGCGGGTGCGGGACAGCCACGACGCCACCCGCCAGGTCGAGTCGGCGCGCACGGAGGCGGCACGGCCGCTGGCCCGGCTGCTCCCCGTCGACAAGGCCACCTCCGGCCGCCAGGCCACCGTCACCGGCCGGTACGCCCGACAGCTCCTCGTCCCCGACCGCCAACTCGACGGTAAGAACGGCTTCTACGTACTGACTCTGCTGCGCACCGACGGGGGCAAGGCCCTGCCCGTCGTGCGGGGCTGGCTGCCCGGCCGGGCCGACGCGTCGAAGGCACCGGCGGCGCCGGCCGGCGAGGTCACCGTCACCGGCGTCCTCCAGGCGTCCGAGACCCCGGGCGACAACGGCGTCAGCGCGCAGGGCGGGCTCCCGGCCGGCCAGACCGCGGCGATCAGTTCGGCCTCGCTGGTCAACCTCGTGCCGTACCCCCTGTACGACGCCTGGATCACGCTCAACAAGGGCGAGTCCGGGATGACGGCCGTACCGGCGACCGTACCCGCCGGCACGGGCCTGGACCTGAAGGCGTTCCAGAACCTCGGGTACACCGGCGAGTGGTTCGTCTTCTCCGGCTTCGTCGTCTTCATGTGGTTCCGACTGCTGCGCCGCGAGGCGGAGTTCGCCCGGGACGCCGAACTGGGCCTGGTGCCCGAGGACCAACCGGTGGGTGTCTGACGGCACACGGCCCCCGCGCCGTCGCCGACGACCAGCACCGTGCGACCCGCGGCTCATCCGCTACGACGCCGCCAGCACCCCGGTCCGGTAGACCGTCCCCGCGCACGCGCCGGTCACCGTCGCCGACACCGTGGGCGAGCCCGCGTCCGGCGTGTGGGAGACGACGACACTGCCGTCGAGCGTGCCGTCCTCGGTGAGCAGCTGGGTGGTGGTGCCGGTGTCTCCGCCGGTGGAGGTGCCGGTGGTGGCGACGGGGTCCTCGCTCGGCGTCGGAGTGGGCGTGGCACCGCCGGTGTCGCCGCCACCGGTGCCGGCGCCGCCGCCGCTGGTCGGGCAGGTCGACGAGGGCACGAAGGCGAACTTCACGTCGTAGGCCGAGCCCGGGGCCAGCACCAGCCGGGAGACCTCGGTGGAGGGATCGGGCAGGCCGGCCGCCGCGTCACCGGCGGTGTGCTGCGCCACCGTGATTTTGGTGGCGTCCGCCGCGCCCTGCGCGAGGGTGCTCACCGTGCCCGCGCCGCCGACCGTGCAGCTGAGCCCGGAGACATTGGTGACCCGGAACGAGCCGTAGACCGTGCCCGCCGCGTCCGGGGCGTCGACGGTGGAGCTGGAGGTGCCCAACTGGGCGCCGGTACAGACCGGGACGCTCGCCCCAACGGTGGCCGAAGGACCGGCGGATGGGCCGCCGCCGGGGCCGGTCGACCTGCCCTTGCCGGTGTCCTTCTTGCCGTCGTCGCCCGGGTTCGCGGCGTGGCCGCCGGTGCCGCCCGTGGTGCCGGCGTCGCCGTCCGGTCCCTTGCCCTGGCTGGTGCCGCCCTGGGCCTGCGAGCTGTTGCCCACGATGGACGGATCGGCGTCGGAGCCGGCCGCGTTGGAGACGTGCAGCAGTGCCGGGATCGCGGTGCCGAAGAAGAGGGCCGCGGCGGCCATGCCGACGACCGCCTGCCGTTTGCGGGCCCGGCGCGCGGGCACCGCCTTCCGCAGCTGGTCCAGGGTGCCGTCGCGCGGCTCCACCTCGTGGACGGCCTGGTGGAGCATCCTGCGCAGGGCCAGCTCGTCCGGGTCGAGCCCGTCGGGACCCGGCCCGTCGGGGCCGTGGTCGTCGAGGCCGTGGTTCACAGTTCCGTTCCCAGCGTGCGATTCGTTCTGCTCTTGCTTGCGCGCCCAGGCCGGTTCGGGCCGGATGGGACCCTCCTGGCGTTCGGGCGGCCGGGCTCCTTCGGTGTTCTCGCTCATGCCGTGGCCTCCATCGCGATCCGGAGCGCCGCGATACCACGCGAGCCGTACGCCTTCACCGAGCCCAGCGATATGCCGAGCGCCTCGGCGACCTGCGCCTCCGTCATGTCCGCGAAGTAGCGCAGCACCAGCACCTCGCGCTGGCGGCGCTGGAGTCCCTTCATCGCCTTGATGAGGGAGTCGCGCTCCAGCAGGTCGTAGGCGCCCTCCTCGGCGCTCGCCATGTCCGGCATCGGCTTCGACAGGAGCTTGAGGCCGAGGATGCGGCGGCGCAGCGCGGAGCGGGAGAGGTTGACGACGGTCTGCCGCAGGTACGCGAGCGTCTTCTCGGGGTCGCGGACGCGCTTGCGCGCCGAGTGGACCCGGATGAAAGCTTCCTGCACGACGTCCTCGCAGGAGGCGGTGTCGTCGAGGAGGAGCGCCGCGAGGCCCAGCAGGGAGCGGTAGTGCGCCCGGTAGGTCTCGGTCAGATGGTCGACGGTGGTGCCGGCCACGACGGTGTCGTCGACGCCGTCACGCTGGTTCGGCACGCGGGCCGGACGCGCCGCGGGCATGGGCGCGATCACCGGCATGCCGCCGGACGAACCGGGCATGCGGGGGCGTAGTGCCGGGCCGCCGCGCTGAGCGGCGGGAAAGTCGAGTACCTGGGCCACGCACGTTGGACACGCTCACCCCCCTCGGGGTTGTACGCGCCGCGCATCCGTTTCATGTCGGTCGGACCGGGCCCCCGCCCTCTTCCAGGCAGCGCAACCGTCAGTGCGTCGAACGCCCTCATGCCTACCCGCTCTTCCCCTGTGTCCTGAACGACCGGGGCGTCCCCACGCCCCAGAGCGTCTGCACGTCCCCTTTAAGAGCGTTCGCAAAGACGCTCCCCGCACCCCGTTCGGTTGCGGGGGGCGGGGAGAAAAATCTTCGGACGCGGAACGGCGTGTATCAAGTGGTCCGACCATCGGTCCGGCCACCGTCTCACACAGATCTTACAAACGAATCGGCCCCGGGCCAGGACTTTTTCTCGCCGGACGGGCCGCCGACGGGCGGCCGACGAGCCGCTGAAGTATGCGACCTGGCCGCGGACGAACTACGGACGGGCCGCGGACGCGCCGCGCGCGACAGCCGCCGCGCCGCCGCTCCTCACGGCCGCTCGGCGGCGACCAGCTCGGCGATCTGGGCGGTGTTGAGGGCCGCCCCCTTGCGTAGGTTGTCCCCGCACACGAAGAGCTCCAGCGCGGTCGGATCGTCCAGCGCGCGCCGCACCCGGCCCACCCAGGTGGGGTCGGTGCCGACCACGTCGGCGGGGGTGGGGAACTCGCCGGCCGCCGGATCGTCGAAGAGGACGACACCCGGCGCGGTGGCGAGCGTCTCCCGGGCCCCGGCGACGGTGACCTCGCCCTGGAAGCGGGCGTGCACGGTCAACGAGTGGGTGGTGACGACCGGTACGCGTACACAGGTCACGGCGACCGGCAGCCGGGGCAGCCCGAGGATCTTGCGGGACTCCTCCCGCACCTTCATCTCCTCCGACGACCAGCCGTCGGCACGCAGCGAACCGGCCCACGGTACGACGTTCAGCGCGACCGGCTCCGGGAACGGCCCGGTGTCGTCACCGACCGCCCGCCGCAGGTCGCCGGGTTTGGTGCCCAGTTCCGTACCGGAGACGAGGGCCAGCTGCCGGCGCAGGGTGTCGACGCCCGCGCGGCCGGCCCCGCTCACCGCCTGGTAGGAGGAGACGACCAGCTCGCGCAGCCCGAACTCGGCGTGCAGCGCGCCCAGGGCGACGATCATCGACAGGGTGGTGCAGTTGGGGTTGGCGATGATCCCGCGCGGCCGGACCCGCGCCATGTGCGGGTTGACCTCGGGCACCACCAGGGGCACGTCCGGGTCCATGCGGAAGACGCCCGAGTTGTCGATAACGACCGCGCCCCGGGCGGCGGCGACCGGCGCCCACTCCGCGGCGACCTCGTCGGGTACGTCGAACATGGCGACGTCGACCCCGTCGAAGGCGTCCTCCGTGAGGGCCGCCACCTCGACCTGGGCGCCGCGCACGGTCAGCTTGCGGCCGGCCGAGCGCGGGGAGGCGATCAGCCGGATCTCGCCCCAGATGTCCGCGTGCTGGGACAGGATCTGGAGCATGACCGTGCCGACGGCCCCCGTCGCGCCGACGACCGCGAGCGTCGGGCGCCCGGTCTGTCCGGTGGGGGCCATCAGCGGCCGGTGCCCCCGTAGACGACGGCCTCGTCGCTGTCGGAGTCGAGCCCGAAGGCGGTGTGCACGGCGCGGACGGCCTCCGAGACGTCGTCGGCGCGGGTGACCACCGAGATACGGATCTCGGAGGTCGAGATCAGCTCGATGTTCACGCCCGCGTCGGTGAGCGCCTCGAAGAAGGCGGCGGTGACGCCCGGGTTGGTCTTCATGCCGGCGCCGACCAGGGAGATCTTGCCGATCTGGTCGTCGTAGCGCAGCGACTCGAAGCCGATCGTGAGCTTCGCCTTCTCCAGGGCGTCGATCGCCCTGCGCCCCTCGGTCTTGGGGAGGGTGAAGGAGATGTCCGTGAGGCCGGTGGAGGCCGCGGAGACGTTCTGCACGATCATGTCGAGGTTGACCGCGGCGTCGGCGATGGCGCGGAAGATCGCGGCGGCCTCGCCCGGCTTGTCCGGCACGCCGACGACCGTGACCTTGGCCTCGGAGGTGTCGTGCGCGACACCGGAGATGATGGCCTGCTCCACCTTCTGGTCCCCTTGCTGCTGTGTCCTGCGGACGGGCGGCGTGCTGCTGACCCAGGTGCCCTGGAGCCCGCTGAAACTGGACCGCACGTGGATCGGGATGTCGTAACGGCGGGCGTACTCCACACAGCGGTGGAGCAGCACCTTGGAGCCGGACGCGGCCAGCTCCAGCATGTCCTCGAAGGCGATCCAGTCGATCTTCCGCGCCTTCTTCACCACCCGCGGGTCGGCGGTGAACACACCGTCGACGTCGGTGTAGATCTCGCACACCTCGGCGTCGAGCGCGGCGGCGAGGGCGACGGCGGTGGTGTCGCTGCCGCCGCGGCCGAGCGTGGTGATGTCCTTCTTGTCCTGGCTGACACCCTGGAACCCGGCGACGATGGCGATGTTGCCCTCGTCCAGCGCGGTGCGGATGCGGCCCGGGGTGACGTCGATGATCCGCGCCTTGTTGTGGACCGAGTCGGTGATGACGCCTGCCTGGCTGCCGGTGAACGACTGGGCCTCATGGCCCAGGTTCTTGATCGCCATGGCCAGCAGCGCCATGGCGATACGCTCCCCGGCGGTCAGCAGCATGTCGAACTCGCGCCCGGCGGGCATCGGTGACACCTGTTCGGCGAGATCGATCAGCTCGTCCGTCGTGTCGCCCATCGCGGAAACGACGACGACGACCTGGTGGCCGTTCTTCTTCGCTTCCACGATCCGCTTGGCGACGCGCTTGATGCCCTCGGCATCGGCTACGGAGGAGCCTCCGTACTTCTGCACGACAAGGCCCACGTGCGCTCCTCGCTCAATCCGTCTCTTTCCGCACGTACGCAGATGTACCGCGGTCGGGCTCAGTCTAACGAGCGGCCGGAATCCACCCGGGGGCTACCACATCGTGAGATGTCCCGCTCACTCCGTGATCACCGGGGATTCCGGGCCGCCCCGGCGACGGGCCTGCCCCGGCCGCGTCCCGCGCGCGGACCGTGCGCGGGGTCACTGCACCGTGCGCAGCCCCAGCGGTTCCGCGATCTCCTCGGCCATGACCTTGCCCGCCTCCGACTCCAGCGCGTCGTCGCCGAGGTCCTGGTCGGTGTCGAGGCCGTCCAGCTCCTCCAGGGGCTGGTTGAGGCGGACGTGGGCGACGAGCGACTGGAGGGCGCGCAGGGTCGCGGACGCGGTGGAGCCCCAGTTGGAGAAGTAGGAGAACTGCCACCACCACAGGGCCTCGGTGGTGCGGCCGGCGCGGTAGTGGGCCATGCCGTGGCGCAGGTCGGCGATGACGTCCGCGAGGTCGTCGGAGATACGGGCGGCCACCCGGGCCTTGCTCGGCTCGTAGGGGTCGAAGACCTCCGAGTACACGTCGACCGGCTCCAGCAGCGTCGCGAACCGCTCGCGGATCTCGTCGGCGTCCGGCTCCGGGCCCAGATCGGGCTCGTAGCGATCGTCCGGGACGATGTCCTCGTGCGCGCCGAGCCGGCCACCGGCCAGGAGCAGCTGGGAGACCTCGAGGAGGAGGAAGGGCACGGCCGAGTCCGGCTCGTCGCCCTTCGCCACCTCGGTCACCGCGACGAGGAAGCTCTCGACCTGGTCCGCGATCTGGACCGCGAAGTCGTCCGGGTCCTGGCTCGTGGCATGCAGCGTGGCGTCAGACATCTAGGAGTCGTCTCCCCTCGAAGGCGCGGCCGAGAGTCACCTCGTCCGCGTATTCCAGGTCGCCGCCCACTGGGAGGCCGCTGGCCAGGCGGGTGACCTTGAGGCCCATGGGTTTGATCATGCGGGCGAGGTACGTGGCCGTCGCCTCGCCTTCGAGATTCGGGTCCGTGGCCAGGATCAGCTCGGTCACCGTGCCGTCCGCGAGCCGGGCCAGCAGCTCCCTGATCCGCAGGTCGTCGGGGCCGACGCCCTCGATCGGGCTGATCGCGCCGCCCAGGACGTGGTACTTGCCCCGGAACTCACGCGTCCGCTCGACCGCGACCACGTCCTTCGGCTCCTCCACCACACAGATGACGGTGAGGTCGCGGCGCGGGTCGCGGCAGATCCCGCACAGCTCCTCCTGGGCGACGTTGCCGCAGGTCGCGCAGAAGCGGACCTTGGCCTTCACCTCAAGGAGGGCGTGCGCGAGCCGTCGCACGTCCGTCGGCTCCGTCTGGAGGATGTGGAAGGCGATCCGCTGCGCGCTCTTGGGACCGACGCCGGGGAGCCGCCCCAATTCGTCGATGAGGTCCTGGACCACGCCTTCGTACAACGGACTGCCTTCCTGGAGTCTTTCTCTGCGTACGGTAGTTGGCCGCGCCCCGTCTTAGAAAGGCAGGCCGGGAATACCGCCGCCGCCCAGGCCCTGCGCCAGCGGGCCGAGCTTCTGCTGCTGGAGGGTCTGCGCGTTCTCGTTGGCCGCCTGGACGGCCGCGACGACCAGGTCGGCGAGGGTCTCCGTGTCGTCGGGGTCGACCGCCTTCGGGTCGATCCTCAGCGCGCGCAGTTCGCCGGAGCCGGTGACGGTGGCCTGCACCAGGCCGCCGCCCGCCTGTCCTTCGACCTCCGTACGCGCCAGCTCCTCCTGCGCCCTGGCCAGGTCCTGCTGCATCTTCTGGGCCTGCTGGAGCAGCTCCTGCATGTTGGGCTGGCCACCACCGGGAATCACGATCAGCTCCTGGTTCGTAAGGCTGTCCGTACTGCTGCCGCGCGGGTGTCCGCGCGGCTTTCCGGACGGCTGTCCGGGCGGCTTGTTCCGCCTGGCACGAGCCTACGTGTTCCCGGCTGCCGTCGCCCCAGCACTCTTTCGAGTGAGATGTTGCCGAGTCCTATACCTGATCAAGACCCATGTCCGGGAGGAAAAGTGGCGAAACCAGGGCCTTAGCCACCCATTGGGCGGTAGGAAGGGGGCCGCACGTCAGCGTCAGATGTCACACCACGTCACCGCGCGCAGCGGGTCGTAGCCGGTCACAGCTGGTCGCAGTGGGCCGTAGCCGGTCGCGATCGGTCACGTTTTGTCGCGGTTTACCGCAGTCGGTGGCGCGGCGGGTCGCAGGGGTCGTAGTCAGTCGTGATCAGTAGGGAGTGCCGGGTGGGTCAGCCGGAGATGCAGCCCGAGGGACCGCCGCAGAAGGACGGGCGGGGCGAGGGCGCGGCCGGGCTGCGGCCGGGCGATCTGACCGGGCGGGCGTTCCCGCCCGGGGACTGGGGCGAGCCGGCCCAGCGGCTGGACGAGCTGTACCGGTGGGTGGAGCGGGGGGCGCTGGAGACGGCGGCCTGGTACCTCGCGGACCGGGCGTGGAAGCGGCGGGGGGCGCGGGCGCTGCGCGCGGGCGCGGCGCTGGGTGCGGTGACGGGCGCGACGCTGCCGCTGCTCGGCCTGACCGGGCTGGTGGGCGGGGTCGCCGCCTGGGGGTATCTGGCGCTGCTGCTCGCGGTGGCGTGTGTGACCGGGGACCGGTTCTTCGGGCTGACGTCGGGGTGGATGCGGGACGTGGCCACGGCCCAGGCCGTGCAACGGCGGCTCCAGATGCTCCAGTTCGACTGGGCGTCGGAGAGCGTCCGGGAGGTGCTCGGGCCGGCCGACGGCACGGCGGGCGAGGCCGCCGAGCGGTGCGTCGGGGTGCTGCGCCGGTTCTCGGAGGACGTCACGGAACTCATGCGGGTCGAGACGGCGGAGTGGATGGTGGAGTTCCGGACCGGTTCGGCGCCGCTCGGCCTCCAGTCGGCGCTGCCGGTCCAGGGGCGGCCGGAGGGGTCGGTCGTGCAGGGGCGGTTCCCGATGCCGCCGGGGCCGGGCACCCGCCCGAACATGCCCCGGCAACGGCCGCCGGAGCCACGGTGATCACCCCGACCTCGTGTACGTCAGCTCCTCCCCGTCGGTCGTGTCGACGCGCTGGAGCGTGCCGTCCGCCAGCAGGCTGATCTCGGTCGGCCGGCCGGGGGTGCACGAGGAGGGCGGTGTGCCCGAGGTGACGTTCGAGGCCCCGAACTCCAACGGGCCGTTAGAAGTGGGCTGTTGGGTCAGCTCGGCCGCGAACTCGCAGTGGTACGAGGGCCCTTCGGCGACGAGCGTGAGGACGTCCTCGCCCACCTTGCCCTGGCGGATGGTGAGTCGGCGGGTGTTGTGCCCGGCGGCGTTGTCGATGACCGAACTCCAGCTCCCCAGATAGGCGTTGGGCACGCCGGCGCCGACGGTCCCGGTGGACGACGGCGCGGCGTTCGCGTCCTCGGGGCCGGTGGGGGACGCGGGCGGCGCGGTGGTGGCGGGGCTCTTCGAGACGGTCGTACGGCCGCCGTCGTGGGTCTCGCCGCCGTCGTGCAGCAGCGCGTAGACCGACCCGCCCGAGCCGAGCGCGACGACCACGGCGACGACGACCAGCAGCGCGGTGGACCGCCCGCTCCGGCGCGGGTCCTCGTCCGAGGCGGCACCGCCGTACGGATACCCGTAGGCGGCGGGTCGCGGGTCCCGCGGCGGATATCCGTGGCCGCGGCCGGGCTGGGGGTGCTGCCGCGCGGCCCCGTACGGGGGGCTGCCGCCCGCCGGCCGCTCCCCCGCTGCCGCTCCTCCCCCGGCCGCGCCCGGGACCACCGTGGCCTCGTATCCGCGGAACGTGCTCCCCTGCTTCCCTGCCGGAGCCTGCTCGGCGAATCCCTGCGGGGCCGCTACGGCGGGGAGGTCCTCGGGGAGGGGCCCGTGCTCGGGGGACGCGTGGGGGGAGGCATAGGGGGACGCGTGGGGAAATGTCTCGCGGGATGCCTCGCCAGGGGGCGGTTCCCCGCCGGGACCGAAGACCGGGGCGGGACCGGAGGCCGGGGCGGTGGTCGTCGGGTGGGCGGTGGTCGTCGGGTCCCCGGGGGCCGGGCCGAACTCGGTTCGTGGGTCGGGGACTTGGGCCGCCGCTGTGGTGGAGGACGTGTCGGGCTCGGTCGTCTCTGGCACGGGTCGCGTCCCCGCCGGCTCCGTCCCCGCTGGCTCCGTCCCCGCCGGTTCCGTTTCCGCCGGTTCCGTCCCCGCCTCGCCCGGCGGGTCCTCCGTGTTCAGCAAGTGCACGGCGTGGCGGCCCAGTTGGGCGACGAGGGAGGCGGGGAGCCAGGGGTCGTGGGCGCGGCCTCCCGAGACCGTGTCCTCCGCGCCGGTGCGGGTCAGGATGTGGTCCGGGGTGGGGCGGGCGGCGGGGGCCTTGCGGAGGCAGTCGCGGACCAGGTCCGCGATGCTCTCGGGGACGCCGGTGAGGTCGGGTTCCTCCTGGGCGATGCGGAACATCAGCGCGTGGACGCTGCTGTCGGCGGTGCCGAACGGCAGCGTGCCGGTCGCCGCGTAGACGAGGAGGGAGCCGAGGCAGAAGACGTCGCACGCGGGGGTGACCCGGTCGCCCCGTACCTGCTCGGGGGCCATGAAACCGGGCGATCCGACGAGCGAGCCGGTGCGGGTGAGCCCGTCCCCGTCCGCCGTCTCCAGGGCCCGCGCGATCCCGAAGTCGATGACCCGCGGCCCGTCGATGGTCAGGAGCACGTTGGACGGCTTGAGGTCGCGGTGGATCAGCCCGGCGGCGTGGATGTCCCGGAGCGCGTGGGCGAGTCCGGCCGCGAGGATCCGTACCGACCGTTCGGGCAGCGCCCCGTGATCGTGGCCGACGATCTCCTGGAGGCTGGGGCCGGCCACGTACCCGGTCGCCACCCACGGCACGTCCGCCTCGGTGTCCGCGTCGAGGACGGGCGCCGTCCAGTACCCGCCGACCCGCCGCGCGGCGGCGACCTCCTGCCGGAACCGTGCCCGGAACTCCTCCCGCGCGGCCAGTTCCCGGCGCACCAGCTTGACGGCGACCGTGCGCCCCCGGTCCGACCTGGCCAGGTAGACCCGGCCCATGCCGCCGGCGCCGAGCCGCGCGAGCAGCCGGTACCCGCCGATCCGGTGCGGGTCCCCCGTCTCCAGCTTGTCCACGACCGCGCCGCCTCCCCGAATCCCCCGATACGCGCCTGTGCGACAGAGCGAGAATAGTGCGGGGACGTCACCGGGTGAGCCGGGCGATCTCCACGGTTCCGTAACAGGCGGCCCGCCCCGGCCGGGCCCCCGCCGGGCTCCGTACCGCGCCACCCCCGACAACCTGTCGACGAATCCCGGTGACCGCAGACAGACCGCCGATTCCGTTTCCGCATCGCGGACATTTACGCTCACCCGCATGACCCCTCAGCCGAATCCCCGGGCCGGCGCCGCCGTGAAGGCCGCGGACCGCGCGCACGTCTTCCACTCCTGGTCCGCCCAGGAACTCATCGACCCGCTCGCCGTCGCCGGCGCGGAGGGCTCGTACTTCTGGGACTACGACGGCAAGCGCTACCTGGACTTCACCAGCGGGCTCGTCTTCACGAACATCGGCTACCAGCACCCGAAGGTCGTCGCCGCGATCCAGGAGCAGGCCGCGACGCTGGCCACCTTCGCGCCCGCCTTCGCGGTCGAGTCCCGCTCGGAGGCGGCCCGGCTGATCGCCGAGCGGACGCCGGGCGACCTGGACAAGATCTTCTTCACCAACGGGGGCGCGGACGCGATCGAGCACGCCCTCCGCATGGCCCGGCTGCACACCGGCCGGCCCAAGGTGCTGTCGGCGTACCGCTCCTACCACGGCGGCACCCAGCAGGCGATCAACCTCACCGGCGACCCGCGCCGCTGGGCCAGTGACAGCGGCGCGGCCGGGGTCGTGCACTTCTGGGCGCCCTTCCTCTACCGTTCCCGGTTCTACGCGGAGACCGAGGCGCAGGAGTGCGAGCGGGCGCTCGAACACCTGGAGACGACGATCGCCTTCGAGGGACCGGGCACCGTCGCCGCGATCGTGCTGGAGACGATCCCGGGCACGGCCGGGATCATGGTTCCGCCGCCCGGCTATCTCGCCGGGGTGCGGGAGATCTGCGACAAGTACGGGATCGTCTTCGTGCTGGACGAGGTGATGGCCGGGTTCGGGCGGACCGGTGAGTGGTTCGCGGCCGACCTGTTCGACGTCACCCCCGACCTGATGACCTTCGCCAAGGGGGTCAACAGCGGGTACGTGCCGCTCGGCGGTGTCGCCATCTCCGGCGCGATCGCCGACACCTTCGCCACCCGCCCCTACCCGGGCGGACTGACGTACTCCGGGCACCCCCTGGCGTGTGCCGCCGCCGTCGCGACGATCAACGTGATGGCCGACGAGGGCATCGTCGACAACGCCGCGGACCTGGGCGCCCGGGTCGTCGAACCGGCGCTGCGCGCCCTGGCCGACCGGCACCCGAGCGTCGGCGAGGTGCGCGGCGTCGGCATGTTCTGGGCCGTCGAACTCGTCCGCGACCGTGCGACGCGCGAGCCGCTGGTGCCGTACAACGCGACGGGCGAGGCGAACACGCCCATGGCGGCGTTCGGTGCCGCCGCGAAACAGCACGGCCTGTGGCCCTTCATCAACATGAACCGCTTCCACGTCGTCCCGCCGTGCAACGTGAGCGAGGCCGAACTGAAGGAGGGCCTCGCCGCCCTGGACACGGCGCTCTCCGTCGCGGACGAGTACACGCGGGCGTAGGCCCGGCGGGGTGCCGCGGCCGGTGCCCCGATCCGGGCATCGGCGGTGTGCCGCGGCCGGTGCCCGGATCCGGGCAGGGCGGGAGTTCGAACGCGTAAGGTGGCGTGCTCGTAGTCATATGCGAGTACGCCATCGAACGCGACGAGGGAGACGCTCCGACCATGCCCGGCAGCAGCGGCAACGGCGCCGTGACCCGCAGCACCCTGCGGCAGCAGATCGCCGACGCTCTCCGCGACGAAGCGCTGGCGGGACGGCTTCAGCCGGGCCAGGAGTTCACGGTGAAGGAGATCGCGGAGCAGTACGGCGTCTCCGCGACCCCGGTCCGTGAGGCACTCGTCGAACTCTCCGCGCAGGGCCTGCTGGAGGCCGACCAGCACCGCGGCTTCCGCGTGCACGAGTACTCGGCCGACGACTACCGGGGCATGATCGAGGCCCGCAGCCTGGTCACCGACGGCATGTTCCTCGCCCTCGTCGAGAGCCACCCCGCCTTAGACCGCGTCGAGGACCCCCGGATGGTCGCCGCCCTCGCCGGCGTCCGGCGCCGCGGCGAGGAGGCCCAACGCGCCGCCGTGGCCGGTGATCTCACCGTGCTGATCGGCTACGACCTGCGGTTCTGGCGCGAGTTGGGCGCCCTGTTCGGCAACGCCTATCTCGCCGACTTCCTGCACCGGCTGCGCGTGCAGTCCTGGGTGTGCATGGTGCAGCAGCTGCGCCGGCTGACCGATCTGCGCGGCCAACTCTGGTCCGAACACACCGAGTTGGTCGACTCCCTGGCGCGCCGGGACACCACGACGGCACGGGCCGTCGTCGCCGCGTACAACCGGCACTCCCTCGCTCTCATCGAGCGGCTGGCCGCCTGGTGACCGCTGCGACGGAGGCCGTCGACCTGAGCGTCGTCGTGCCCGCCTTCAACGAGGAGCGGCGGCTCGGGCCCACCCTCGACGCGATCACCGCCTATCTGCACGCCAACGAGGGCCGTTTCGGCGCGTGGGAGGTCGTCGTCGCCGACGACGGTTCCACCGACGGCACCCGGGACGTCGTCACCGCCCGCGACGACGCCCGTGTGCACCTGGTCACCAGCCCCCGCAACCGCGGCAAGGGCCACGCCCTGCGCCTCGGTGTCGCCGCCTCGCGCGGCGGCCGGGTACTCGTCACGGACGCCGATCTGGCCGCGCCCATCGAGGAGTTGGAGAAACTCGACAAGGCGCTCGGCGAGGGACACACGGCCGCGATCGGCTCCCGCTCGGTGCCCGGCGCGACCATCGAGAGCCGCCAGCACCGGCTGCGTGAACTGCTGGGCCGGGCCGGCAACTTCCTCATACGCGCGGCCGCGGTACCCGGCATACGCGACACCCAGTGCGGCTTCAAGCTGTTCGACGGCGACCACGCCCGCGAGGCCTTCGCCGCCTCCCGGCTCAACGGCTGGGGCATAGACGTCGAGGTCCTCCAGCACTTCCACCGCTCCGGCCGGCCGATCGCCGAGGTCCCGGTGCGCTGGGCCCACCAGAGCGGCTCGAAGGTACGGCCGCTCGACTACGCCCGCGTCCTCACCGAACTCGGCCGCCTGCGCGCCCGCTCCGTGCGCCCCGTCGACGCCCTGGTCCCCGTCCTCTTCCTGCTGATGTCGGTGGCGCTCTACTCGGGCCGCTTCTTCGACCCGGCCCACCGCTATCTGGTGGACTCCCTCCAGGACCAGAACCAGTGGGAGTGGTTCTTCGCGGTCACCGCGCACAACGTGGCCCACCTCCACAACCCGTTCTTCAGCGATCTCCAGGGGTTCCCCGACGGCGTGAACCTGATGGCCAACACGGTCATGCTCGGCCTGTCCGTGCCGTTCACGCCGCTCACCCTGCTGGCCGGCCCGGCGGTCGCCCTCAGCGTCTGCATGGCGTTCGGCCTGGCCGCGACCGCCGCCGCCTGGTACTGGCTGATCGTGAAGCGCGTCGTACGCCAGCGGGCCGCCGCCTTCGTCGGTGCCTCCCTCGCGGCCTTCGCCCCGCCGATGGTCAGCCACGCCAACGCGCACCCCAACTTCGTGATCCTTTTCATGATGCCGCTGATCATCGACCGCGCCCTGCGGCTGTGCGCGGGCACCAGGGTCGTACGGGACGGGGTCGTGCTCGGCCTGATGGTGGCCTACCAGGTCTTCCTCGGCGAGGAACCCCTGCTCCTGGCGTCGATCGGCATGGTGCTCTTCGCGGCGGCCTACGCGGTCGTCCGCCGGGACGTGTGCGGAGCCGCCTGGCGTCCGCTGCTCAAGGGGCTGGGGGTGGCGGCGGCGGTCTGCGCGCCGATCGTCCTGATCCCGCTCTACTACCAGTTCGCGGGACCGCAGAGCTATCGCAGCGTCCTGCACGGTGACAACTCCGGCAACAGCCCCCTCGCCCTGCTCTCCTTCGCCGAGCGCTCGATGATGGCGGGCAACGCGGCCCGCGCCAACGACCTCTCCCCCAACCCCACCGAGCAGAACGCCTTCTACGGCTGGCCGCTCGCCGCCCTCGCCTTCGCGATCGTCGTACGGCTGTGGGAGCGGCCGGTGGTCAGGGCGCTGGCGTTCACCGCGGCCGGGGCGGCGGTGCTCTCCCTGGGGCCGACGTTCCAGATCCCGCTCACGCACACCGTCTACCCCGGCCCCTGGGCGTTGCTGGCCCACCGGCCACTCTTCGAGTCGGTGATCGAGGGCCGGGTGGCGATGGTGTGCGCGCCGGCCCTGGGCATGCTGCTCGCGATCGCCGTCGACCGGCTCGCGGCGACCCGCGAGATGGGCACGCAGTACGTCGGCCTGCTCGCCGTCTGCCTGTCCCTGCTCCCCCTGATCCCCGCGCCGCTGAAGGCCGTGGACCGGGCGGCGGTGCCCGCGTTCATCACGGACGGCACCTACAAGTCGTACGTCCGCGCCGACGAGTCCCTCGTCCCGGTGCCGCTGCCCGACCCCGGCGCCGCGGAGGCCCTGCACTGGCAGACCGCCGCCGGCCTCGGCTTCAAGGTCCCCGGCGGCTACTTCAACGGCCCCTACGGCCCCGACCGCGTCGGCATCTACGGCGCATCGCCCCGGTACACCTCCAACCTGCTGCGGGACATCCGCTACACCGGCGTCGTCCCGACGATCGGCACGAACTGGCGGGCCCAGGCGAAGGCGGACTTCGCGTTCTGGCACGCGGGTGCGGTGGTGCTCGCGCCGCAGCCCCACGACGACAAGCTCCGCTCGGCCCTGGACCAGCTCGTGGGCCGTCCCGGCACGTGGGTGGACGGGGTGTGGGTATGGGACCTGCACAGGGGGAGCTAGGCCGGGGCCGCACCGACTACGCTTCCTTGACCACCATGCGAACACCACGCTGCGCAGTGAGTACTCAAGGAGCCCTCTTTTGGCCTGTGACCTGTGGCTGGTCCCGCTCGTGGACATCCTGTGCCACACCCCCGACAACCCCTTCGCCGACGAACTCGCGCTCTACAACTCGCTGCTCGCCGAGGCCGGGCTCCCGCCGGTGCCGGTGTACCAGTACATGCCGGGCCTCTCCGGCGAGGTGGCCCCGGTGGCCGGGTTCGACTACGACGCGCTGCACTTCCTGCGCCGGGCGTACCTGCTCCAGGTCTGCGGACTGCCGGTGACCCCCGTGGACGAACTGGGCGGCGACTACGAGCAGTTGCTGGAGATGTTCGAGGCGACGGCACAGCAGTCCCACCTGGTCTGGCACTACGACCACGCGGGCGCCTACGTCCCGGTCGACTTCCCCCACCCGCTCGCCAACGACGAACTCCTCGCGGGCGGCGGCCCCTTGGGCTCCTCCCAAGCCCTGCTCCGCGAGCTGATGGTGGTCGCCCCCTCGATCGGCATCGACCCGGCGAACCCCCCGGCGGCCCCCGAACCGCCGTCGGCGCCCACGGAGTTGGAGGAGCCGGCCGGCCCCGCACCGTACGACCCCAGCCCCTTCGCCCGCGAGCGCCACGTCTGGCTGAGCCTGCACGCGGCGGCGACACGCAGCCTGGCCCAGGGCTCGATGATCGTGTTCAGCTAGGACCTGTCCGGTCGATCATGCGAGCCGTACAGGCCGTTCGGTCGCTGTCGTCGGCAAGTTCTGCGAATCGCACCCGGACGGGCGGGTCATGCGCGACACTGCGACCCCTTGCGAAGCAGAGGGGGCACCATGACAGAGATGGATCATCAGGCCCTGGCGGCACGTCGGAACGGCGACGTCATGCTGATCCGGCACGTGCCGGCAGGACAAGACGTCGCCAAGGTGCAGGCGGCCATCGAAGCGGCCGGATGGACTCTGGCCAGCTCAAAAGAGCACGGCGTCTTCAAAAAGAGGACTGTTCTCGCTTTCGCTGCCGCCGACTAGACCTGTCCGGTCGATCACATGCGTAGCCGGACGGTGAGGGCTGCCGCTGTCGCGGTGCCGAGGTAGACGTAGCCGCGCTTGTCGTAGCGGTGGCGACGGCTCGGAACTGTTTCCAGCGGTTGATCGCCCGCTCCATGGTGTTGCGCTTCTTCAGGCGGTTCTGGGCGCCGCGGCTACTGCCGGCAGGGCGTCCGCGCGCACCGTCCCACCGCCGACCGCCGACCCCCGCGTCAAAAGGGGCCGAAATAGCAGTCACATGATCGACCGGACAGGTCCTAGCGGGTCTTGGCGAGGCCTCTCTCGACGTCCTCCGGGGTCATCACCGGGGTGTAGGTCAGCTCGGCGCCCAGGTTGTGGAAGAGCGGCTCGCTGATCGACGGGATGTCGGAGGGGTCCTCCAGGTCGAAGAACAGGAAGGCGGTGCGCTTGCCGCCGTCAGCGGTGAAGTAGGCCGCCTCGGGCTTGATCTGCTCCATGGTCTCCTGGACCAGTTTCCCGAGGGTGCCGTGCTGGGCCGCCTCGCTCGCCTTCTCGGTGTCCATGGACGCTCTCAGCATCATGCGCATCGCAAGTCACCTTCTTCTGGTCGATGTGCACAGATGGACGACCTTATGATATGCCCGATATGCGCGTAATGCCCCCTGCCGTTCGATGGTGAGCCCGAGAGGAACCTCCGCGGACAGGCCGGGTTCGGCCGTCGGGCGGGATGCCTACGCGAGGGCGGGGCGCCCCTGCAACAGGGCGCGGGCCAGTTCGCCGCCCCGCCGCGCGGCCTCGCGGTACGCCGTGGCGCCGGGCTTGCGCGACTCGCCCCCGGCGGTAGCGACCGGTGCGGCGGCGGGAGCGGGAATGGGAGCGGGCGGGCACTTCCGCCGCGGCCGGTTCTCGACGATGGCCCCGGGCGAGTACATCCGTCGCGGCAACCCGTCCGTCGGGGCCGCCCGCACCTGCGCGCTCGTCGCGCCCCGCTCCCGCCATTCCTCGACCAACGGCGCGAGCCGCACCGCGTCGGCGGCGCCGAGCGTGAGCCGGGGCTCGGTACGCCCCAGCGAGCCGAGCAGCTTCGCGGCGAGCGCCGTGCGCTCGCTCAACTCGGCCTCGGGCGGCGGGGAGGGCGGTTCTTGTTCCCTGGTCTGTTCTCCCGAAGGGAGAGCGTCCGACGGCGCGTCGGCCAACTCGCCGGAGGCCAGGTTCTCGACTTTCTCTTCTTCACCCGCAGGCGGCCCATCCTCGTACGGAGTGTCGAAAACCTCGTACACGGTGAAGAGTTGGCCGCTCTCCGGGTTCTTGCGCACCACCCGCCGCAGATACCGCGAATCCTCCAGCTCATGCAGGGCGGCGGCGATCCGCGACCGCCCCTCCTTGCGCTGGTCGGCGAGTGTGCGGATGGTGACGCGGGCCTCGCCCGGGAGGCTCAATAGGTACGTCAGTACGCCGACCGCGCACCAGGAGAGGCGGGTGTGGACGAACTGGCCTTGGACCATCGGGCTGTAACGCCAAGTCAGCGGCCAGGTAAGACCGTCGAAGGCCGGGACCGGGATGTACGCGTGCGGTTCGGTAGTTGGACGGAATCATTGGATACACGAGGTCCGCCATCAGCGCGATGAGGACGTGCGCGACATCGCGCGCCAGTGGATGCTGAAGGAGAAGCACCCGGCACGCTTCCGTGGATTCGCCGTGAGGGGGCACCTTCCTCGCCCCCTCCCCACCCCTCGCCCTAAAAAGCGTGACACTTTCAGCTGAACCGACACGCTTTCCGCCTCGCACCCCTCCCCCCTCGCGTCCTTCGCGGTCCTGCAAGAGGACCGCTGTCCTCCGCTGCGGAAGGGAAAGCATCGCCAACTCGAACTATCCCAACCACACCGTGCAGACCCGGGCCCTGCACGCCTACCTGCGCCGGCGCAACGCCAACGCCCGCCACCGCGACGTCCTGGCCGCCGAACGCAAGGAACGCGCCCGCGTCCGCAGCGAGAAAGGCATCCGCTGGGGCGGACGCCCGCTCACGACGGCAGCCTGAACAACCCTGCAAACCACAGCTCACGACCTGTCCAGGCACCGCCCGCGCTGGCCACCGTGTACCGCGCGACGCTGGACGCGCTGGCAGCGCACGGGCCCCGGCGCGCGGGTGTGACGCACATCGCGCGGCTGGCCGACACCAACCGGCCGTTCATCTACCGGAACTGGCCGACACCGTACGTGCTGCTTCGGGACAGCACGCTGCGGGAGTTGAGACGCGTGCTCGATCTGGCCCGGGAGGTGCCGGGGCCACCGTCGGCACCGGAGTGCTTGAGCCAGGCCGTGCACGCCTGCCTCGGCCTGCCGCTCGCCTGCCCCGACTGCACGCCCCCGTTCTCCCCGGACGCGGGACCCGACGGACCTTGAAGCGACGGACCGACCCCCTACGGACCCCGACGGACCCTGCACCGACGGATATCCGACGGAACCTCTGTGGACATGGACCGAGCGGGCCACCGAGTGGTGCCGGTGACCCGCCCGCTCGTCGGCGGCCCGCTCGTGAGGCGGCCCGCCCGTGAGGTCGGTCAGAAGACCGGCGTACCGTTCTGCGTCAGCTTCCAGTTGACCGCCGCGAAGTCGGCCGGGTTCAGGCTCCCCTTCGAGGTGACGTAGTCGATCATCAGCTGGCGGATCTCGTTGGTGGAGCTGTAGGCGATGTCGGCCGAGGCGATGTGCGGGTAGCCGCTGCCGCCGTTGGCACGGTAGTTGTTGACCGCGACCACGAAGACCTGGTCGTCGGCGACCGCAGCGCCGTTGTAGGTGAGGTTCTTGATGCGCGAACCCTCCGCCTGGGCGATGTCGATGTCGTAGGAGACACCGGCCGCCGTGTCGTACATGTAGTCCCAGAAGCTGTTGGCGTTGGTCAGCGTCGCGGTGTCGACCTTCGTGCCGGCCGGCACCCGGAGGTAGTACTTCGCGGCGTACTCCAGGTAGTCCTTGAGCTGGGCGCCGGTGAGCTTCTTCCCGTAGAGGGTGTTGTCGTAGATGTAGAGGCCGGCGATGTCCTTGATGGTGACGTTCCCGGCGGGGATGTCGGCGGTGCGGGAGAAGGGCGCGGCGACCGAGATCAGCGGAAGCGCCGCGTCGGACGCGGAGAGGCCCGCCTTCACCGCCGCCATCTGGACCTCGTGGATGAAGTCCATGATCGGCACGTCCTTCCAGCAGGACTCCGCCGCCGAGAGGTCGGCGGTGCAGGTGCCGACGGTTGTGTTGACGTACTTCACCACCAGTTCGTGGTCGGCCTCCAGGAGCTTCTTGATCTCCGGGTCCTCGTCCACGGTGTTCGGGTTGAGGGTCTGGGCCGTCTTGCCGGTGACCTTCCACTGGCCGCGGACGAGTTCGAGTTCGAAGTCGAAGACGCTCAGGCGGTAGCCCCAGCAGTACGGCTCGGAGAGCAGGACGTCCGCGCCGGTCTTCTCGTTCTTGACGGTGTAGGAGGGGATCTCGACGTGGGTGTGGCCGACGAGGATCGCGTCGATGCCCGGGACCTGCTCGGCGACGAGGTTGGAGGCGTTCTCGACGTAGGGGAGTTCGTCGCCGTAGGAGGAGGAGCCGTCCAAGCCGGAGTGGTCGGTGAGGAAGACCACGTCGCAACCGAGGGCGCGCAGGCGCGGCACGTACTTCTTGGCCTGCTCGACGAGGCCGGGGAAGACCATCTTGCCGCTGACGTTGTCCCGGTCCCAGATCGCGATGCCCGGGTTGGTGAGGCCGAGGATGCCGACCTTGATGTCGGGGGCGCCGGGGACCCGGATGCGCTTCACGGTGTACGGCGCGAAAGCGGGGCGCAGGGTCTTGGCGTCCAGGGCGTTGGCGCCGAGCAGCGGGAAGTGACACTGGTGCTCGAACTTGCGCAGGACGTCGATGCCGTAGTTGAACTCGTGGTTGCCGAGGGCGGCGGCGTCGTAGCGCATGTGGTTCATGGCGGTGGCCATCGGATGCCTGGCGCCGCTCGTGATCGGGTCCACGCGCGCGAAGTAGTAGCCCAGGGAGGTGCCTTGGATGATGTCGCCGGCGTCGACGAGGAGGACGCGCCCCTCACCCTTCGCCTCGCGCTGCTGCTTGATGAGGGTGGCGACGCGGGCGACGCCGACGGAGTTGCCCTTGGCGTCGGAGTAGGCGGCGTCCCGGTAGTAGTCCCAGTCGAAGATGTGACTGTGCAGGTCGGTGGTGCCCAGGATGGAGAACGACCAGGTCTTCGGCTTGGGTTGGGGCTTCCCGTGGCGGTCGGCCGCCGCGGCCGGCGTCGCCGCGGCCGTCCCCGCGACGGCGACGGCCGCGCCGGTCACGGCCGACTTCTTCACGAACTCCCGGCGGTTCAACGGATTGACGGGCATAAGGGCTCTCCTGGGCTGGGATGGCTCGGGCTACGGCGGAGTCGTGCGGGACGTACGCGGCGGGCTACACGCGTAGATCGTGGTCGCCCGTTGCCCGCGCGAGAACCAGTAAATACCCATGTCCGGGTCAAGGATGGGTATGGCACGACAACGCCCCCGGAGCGGCCGAAGCCACGCCGGGGGCGCTGAATTACCGTGCGGGAAACGCTAGATGAACGAGTTGATCTCGATCGTCTCGGTGCGGCCCGGGCCCACGCCGATCGCGGAGATCGGGGCGCCCGACATCTCCTCCAGGGCCTTCACGTACGCCTGCGCGTTCTTGGGGAGGTCGGCGAAGGTCTTGGCCTTCGTGATGTCCTCGCTCCAGCCGGGCAGGTTCTCGTAGACCGGCTTCGCGTGGTGGAAGTCGCTCTGCGAGTACGGGAGTTCCTCGACGCGCCGGCCGTCGATCTCGTACGCCACGCAGACCGGGATCTGCTCCCAGCCGGTGAGGACGTCGAGCTTGGTGAGGAAGAAGTCGGTCAGGCCGTTCACGCGGGTCGCGTAGCGGGCGATGACCGCGTCGAACCAGCCGCAGCGCCGGTCGCGCCCGGTGGTCACCCCGCGCTCGCCGCCGATCCGGCGCAGCGCCTCGCCGTCCTCGTCGAAGAGTTCGGTCGGGAAGGGACCGGAGCCGACCCGGGTGGTGTACGCCTTCAGGATGCCGATGACCCGGCTGATCTTCGTCGGGCCGACGCCGGCGCCCGTGCAGGCGCCGCCCGCGGTCGGGTTGGACGACGTGACGAAGGGATACGTGCCGTGGTCGATGTCGAGCAGCGTGCCCTGGCCGCCCTCGAAGAGGACCACCTTGTCCTGGTCGAGCGCCTGGTTGAGCACCAGGACCGTGTCGGCGACGTACGGCTGGAGCCGGTCCGCGTAGCCCAGCAGCTCCTCGACGACCTGGTCGACCGCGATGGCGCGACGGTTGTAGAGCTTGGTGAGCATCTGGTTCTTGGCGTCGAGCGCCGCCTCGACCTTCTGGGTGAGGATCGACTCGTCGTAGAGGTCCTGGACGCGGATACCGACGCGGTTGATCTTGTCCGCGTAGGTCGGGCCGATGCCGCGGCCGGTGGTGCCGATCTTCCGCTTGCCGAGGAAGCGTTCGGTCACCTTGTCCACAGTCACGTTGTACGGCGTGATGATGTGGGCGTTGCCGCTGATCAGGAGCTTGGACGTGTCGACGCCGCGCTCGTTCAGCCCGTTCAGCTCGGAGAACAGGACCGACGGGTCGACAACGACACCGTTTCCGATGACCGGAGTGCACTCCGGTGTGAGGATCCCGGAAGGGAGGAGGTGGAGGGCGTACTTCTGATCGCCCACGACTACCGTGTGGCCGGCGTTGTTGCCGCCCTGGTAGCGCACCACATAATCCACCGAACCACCGAGCAGGTCGGTGGCCTTTCCCTTGCCTTCGTCACCCCACTGAGCACCGAGCAGCACAAGTGCGGGCACGCGCGTACACCCCTTCCGGGCGGGGCATGTCCAAGGTCAGGGGCGTACGCGGCACGGCGTGCGCCTCGTACACCGGCGACCCTCGTCGGCCGCCGTCGGCCGTCGTCGGCCGCGAACCCGTCGGACCCGGATGCCCCGGAATAGACGAAGCCCCTGGCGCAATGGCGCAAGGGGCTCTTGCACAAAGATGTTACCCGAGGAAGCGAGGCATGGCCGAGGTGGCGACTTTCGCGACTCACGATCAGCTGCTGGTCGTCATCGATCCGGTCGCCCGGCACACCGATGGGGAGTCCGTCCGTATCGCGAAAGACGTGCTCAGCGCGGGTGCCGCGACGAAGGTGTGCCTTCCGGAGGGGCCCGAGGAGTTCGCCCGCGCGCTGGCGCGGCGGGGCTCGCGCCGGCCGGTGGTCATCGGCGACGACCGGGCGCTGCTGCGGGCCGTGTCGCTGCTGCACCGGCGGCGGGAACTGGCCGAATGTGCGCTGTCCATGGTTCCGGTGGGGGGCGCGCTGACCCTGGCGCGCGCCCTGGGCGTGCCCACGGACGCGGTGGCGGCGGCTCGGACGGTCCTGGACGGAGCCGTACGACGGCTGGACCTGCTGGTGGACGACAGCGACGGGGTGGTGCTGGGGGCGCTCCGGATACCGCCGGCCCCCCCGGCGCGGGCTCCGCGGGTGGAACCGGTGACGTCGTCGTCCGGGGCGGGCCATCCGTGGCTGGCCGACCATCCCTGGCTGCGCACCTACCAGTCGCTCGTACGGACCCTGGTGCCCGCCCGCCCGCACCGGCAGCCCCTCTCCTCCGTGCCCCGGCCCGGTCCGGCCCGGCTGCGGGTCGAGGTGGACGGGGTGACGCTGGTCGACCTCGACCAGCCGGTGGCGGGGATCCGCGTCGTACCGGGGGCTTCGGGGCTCGCGGAGGTGGAGGTGCGGCCGGCCTCGGTGGGGGCGGAGGCGTCACCGCTGCGCGCGAGCGGGCGGACGGTCACCGTCTCGGGGGCGGACTTCCGTTACCGGGCGGACACGGCGGTGGCGGGACCGGTACGGACCCGGACGTGGGTGGTCCGGCAGGGAGCGTGGGGGCTCACCTTGCCGCCGCCGAAGTGAGCACCGGGATGAGCACCCAGATGAGCACCGGGTCGACCGTCTCAGTGACCGCCTGAGTCCGCGGCCGGTGCGGTCAGAGCGTGACGCTCAGCCCCTCCAGCCCCCGGATCACGAAGTTCGGCTTCCGCGTCGGCTCCTCCGCCAGGCCGAGGGCCGGGGCTCTCTCCAGCAGGGCCGTCATCGACGCGGCGAGTTCGATACGGGCCAGCGGGGCGCCGATGCAGTAGTGGATACCCGCGCTGAAGGAGATGTGCGGGTTGTCGGCGCGGGCGAGGTCGAGCCGGTCCGGGTGCGGGAAGACGGCCGGGTCGTGGTTGGCGGAGCCGAAGAGCATGGCGATCTCGGCACCCCGGGGCACGGTCGTGCCGTCGATCTCGATGTCGTCGAGCACCCACCGTTCGAAGAGCTGGAGGGGAGTGTCGTAGCGCATCAGCTCCTCGACGGCGGAGGGGACCAGCGAGTGGTCGGCGCGGAGGGCGGCCAGCTGGCCGGGGTTGCGGAACAGGGCCCACCAGCCGTTGACCGTGGCGTTGACGGTCGCCTCGTGGCCCGCGTTCAGCAGCAGTACGGCGGTGGAGATCATCTCCTGCTCGGTGAGCCGGTCCTCCTCGTCGTGGGCCGCGATGAGGCCGGACATCAGGTCGTCGCCGGGCTCCTTGCGGCGGGCGGCGATGAGTTCGCGGAGGTAGTCGGAGAACTCCACCGACGCGCGGACCGCCCGCGCCGCCGTCTCCGCGGACGGGCTCAGCTCGTACATCCCGCAGATGTCGGCGGACCAGGGCCGCAGCGGGGCGCGGTCCGACTCCGGGATGCCGAGCATCTCGGCGATCACCGCGACGGGCAGCGGCTCGGCGACCTCAGTGAGCAGATCGCCGCCGCCCCGCGCCACCAGCCCGTCCACCAGATCGCCGGCCAACTTCTCTACGTACGGCTTGAGTTGCTCCACCGTGCGCGGGGTGAACGCCTTCGACACCAGACGCCGGATCCGGGTGTGGTCCGGCGGTTCGAGGTCGAGCATCCCGTGGTCGTTGAGCGTGCGGAACGGCTCGTGCTCCGGCGGCGGCGCCGTACGGCCGAACTCCTCGTGGGTGAACCGGTGCTGGTAGGTGCGGCCCAGCCGGCGGTCGCGCAGCAGCGCCGACACGTCCGCGTGGTGCGGCACGAGCCACTGGTCGGTCGGCTCGTAGTACACGACCCGGCCCCGCTCCCGCAGCCCGGCGTAGGCCGGGTACGGGTCGGAGACGAAGCGGGGGTCCCAGGGGTCGAAGACGAGGTCGTCAGCAGCTGCCATGACCGGACGTTATCCGCCGGCCGGGCTCCTGACCAGGGTGTCCCCGCTCACCCGGTCTCAGCCCGGCGTCACCAACCGCGCCTCGTACGCGAACACCGCCGCCTGGGTGCGATCCCGCAGCCCCAGCTTCACCAGGATCCGGCTGACATGGGTCTTGATCGTCGACTCGGCGACCACCAGACGCTCGGCGATCTCCGCGTTCGACAGGCCCTGGGCGATGAGGACCAGTACCTCCGTCTCGCGCTCGGTCAGGTCGCCGTAGGCCGCGTGCGCGACGGGGGTGAGGCGCGGGGTCTCGGAGAGTTTCGCGAACTCCTTGATCAGGCGCTTGGTGACGGAGGGGGCGAGCAGCGCCTCGCCGGACGCCACCACCCTGACCCCGTCGGCGAGTTGGCGGGCCGAGGCGTCCTTGAGGAGGAAGCCGGAGGCGCCCGCCCGCAGCGCCTGGTACACGTACTCGTCCAGGTCGAACGTGGTGAGGACCAGTACCTTCGCCGAACCGTTCGCCGCGACGATCTCCCGGGTCGCCTCGATGCCGTTCAGTTCGGGCATCCGGATGTCCATCAGGACGACGTCCGGGGCCAGTTCGCGCACCCGCTCGACCGCCTCGCGTCCGTTCACCGCCTCGCCGACCACCTCGATGTCCGGCATCGCGCCCAGCAGGACCGAGAAGCCCTCGCGCACCATCATCTGGTCGTCCGCGATCAGTACACGGATCGTGCGGGTCGTCATGCCCTGTCCTTGCCGTCGTCGCCGATGTGTCCGTCGCGGCCCCCGCGGCCGCCGTTGCCCCCGCCGCCACCCGCGCCGGGTGCGACGGGTGCGACGGTGCGTCCGGGGCGGGCGTCCGCCGGTTCCGGCACCGAGGCCACCGGCAGGAACACCGCCACCTCGTAACCCCCCTCGCCCGTCGGGCCGACCGTCATCTCGCCGTCCAGCATGGAGACCCGCTCCCGCATCCCGGTGATGCCGTGGCCCGCGCCGGGCGAGGGCTTCACCAGGCTCGGCTCGGGTGCCGGGCCGTTGACCATCCGCAGCCCCAGCCCGCCCAGGACGTAAGCGATCTCCACCCGGGCGCTCGCGCCGGGCGCATGCCGCAGGGTGTTGCTCAGCGCCTCCTGGACCATCCGGTACGCCGACAGCTCGACGCCCTGCGGGAGTTCGCGCACCGCGCCGGTCACCGCCTTCTCCACTCTCAGGCCGGCGTCCCGCACGTTGGCGAGCAGCGCGTCGATGTCGGCGAGCGTGGGCTGGGGGGCGTCCGGCGCCTCGTAGTCCTCCGCGCGGACCACACCGAGGACGCGGCGCAGCTCGGTGAGGGCCGCCACCGCGTTCTCCCTGATCGTGACGAAGGCGCGTTCCAGCTCCGGCGGCGGGTTCTCCACCCGGTAGGGCGCGGCCTCCGCCTGGATGGCGACGACCGACATGTGGTGGGCCACCACGTCGTGCAGCTCTCGGGCGATCGTCGTGCGCTCCTCCAGCAGCGTGCGCCGGGAACGCTCGTGCGCGGTCACCGTCTGCTGCGCGGTCACCTCCTGCTGCGCCTGCCGCCGGATGTGCCGGACCGTGACGCCCAGCAGCAGCAGCGCGGAGACCACCAGCATCGGGCCGCTGTTGGCGTCGTAGTGGCCCCAGACCCCTTCGGCGAGGAAGCCGTAGAGCGCGGTCAGTACCCACATCCACGCCGCCGTGCGCGGCCGGGTGCGGAGCGCGACGACCGTGAGGACCACCAGGTGGGCGAGGAAACTCCCGGGCAGCCAGGGCCACTCCCCCCACGCCGAACCCAGCGCGGAGCAGAGGGCGGTCGAGCCGAGGGAGAGCCAGAACGCTCCCGCCGGGCGGACCAGCGTCATCAGGACCGGCAGCAGGGTGAGGAAGGCGCTCACCGGGGAGCCCGCGCCGTCGCCGCCGTCCCACCAGGTGATGAGCATCGCCAGGACGCCGGCCGCCACCACCAGGGCGTGCGGGGTCCACGACGCGTACTCCCGCGCGCGGCCGTTCAGCCGCCCGGTGATCCGGCCGTCGACGGCCATGCGGGGCATCGGGCGGTAGGCGAACGCGTCGCGGAACAGGTCCTGCCGCAGCCCGCGCAGGGCGCCCGCGGCCAGCCGGAACTCCGGGCCGCGCGCCTCGTGGGCACCGTCCGGGGGCATCGTCTGCGTCTGGGTCTGGGTCGTATCGGTCACATTCGAACGGTAGGCCGGGGCGGCTGCCCCGTCGTCACCTGTGAGAAGGGTCCTGCCGACTCCCTCTCAGGTACTACGGGTACCACCGGGACGCGCCCCCGGGCCGGCTCACCCGGCCGGCCGGGCGCTCGCCCATCCGGCCGGGGCGCGCTCACCACGCCGGCTGGACGCTCGCTCACCACGCCAGCTGGGCGATCTCCTCGGCCACCACCGCGCACGCGTCCGCCGCCGGATCGATCAGCGGGAAGTGGCCTACGTCCGCCAGCAGGGTCAGGCCCACCACCTCGCCGGCCCGCGCCGCGGCGTCCGCGTAGGACTCGGCGACGGCCTCGGGAACGACGGTGTCCGCGCGGCCCTGGACCAGGGTGGTCGCGATGCCGGTGGGCAGCAGGAGCGCCGGGTCCGCGTACGGCTGCCGTTCGGTGAACTCGGATTCCCCGCCCAGGAGTTGGCGGGCCGCTCCGCCGCACACGCCGAGCCGCCCCGCGACCGTGAAGTCGGCGATCGGGGCCAGGGCGACCACACCGCGCAGCGCGGCGGGGCCGTCCGTGCGCCAGGGGGCGTCCTTGGGCAGGAGATGCCGGGCCGCCGCCCACAGCGCCAGCTGGCCGCCCGCCGAGTGCCCGGTGATCACCGTGCGGTGGGCGTCGGCCTGCGGGAGCGCCTCGCGTACGAGCGAGGGAAGGGCGTCGAGGGCCGCCGCGATGTCGTCGAAGGTGTCGGGCCACCGTCCGGCCACCGGACCCGGGCCGTCCGGCTCGGCGAACCCGTCGTGCGCCTGCCCGGCTCCCGTGCTCCGCCCGGGAATCGCGGCCCCCGCCGGGGAGGGCGCCGCCCCGCGCCGGTACTCCACGTTGGCCACGGCGAAGCCCCGGCGGGCCAGGAAGTCCGCGAACGGCGTGATGTGCCGCCGGTCGTACGGGGCCCGCCAGGCACCGCCGTGCACCACGACGACCAGCGGTACGGCCCCGCCGCGCCGGTCCTCGCCGCGCGGGGCGTAGAAGTCGATCACCTGGTCGGGGTGGTCGCCGTACGCGGCGGTGCTGTCGGGGTCGACGGCGGGGTGCGAGAACGCCGACTCCTCTTCTGCGGCGGCACGTGCGCCGTCGTCCGGCATGCTCCAGCCTCTCAGCGACGGGATACGGAACGGGGACGGGCGGAATCGCGAACTAGGGGAACCAGTAAGGGATTCGGCCTGTGGCCGGGACGCTATCAGGCCGGTGACGTGCGCGGAGACGCGGATCTCACGCTCGGTGAGTAAGGGCGGCGCCGCGGTCCCCGCCCACCCGACGCGCTGCCCGCAAGCCCGGTGTGCGGACAACGCGTCGCGCCCGTGAGGGGTACCCGGTCGCGCCCGCGAGGGGGTACCCGTCCTATCCGAGCAGTTCGCCCAGCACCCGGGCCGCCCGCTCCACCTCGCCGAACCCGACGTAGAGCGGCGTGAATCCGAAGCGCAGGATGTCCGGGTACCGGAAGTCGCCGACCACGCCGCGCGCGATCAGCCGCTTCATCACCTCGCCGGCGTCCGGGCAGCGCAGCGCGACCTGGCTGCCGCGCTCCGCGTGGGCCACCGGTGTCACCGACTCGACGCGGCCCTCGGAAACGTAGGCGGTCACGCACTCCAGGAAGAAGTCCGTCAGGGCCAGGGACTTGGCGCGGACCGACTCGACCGGTACGCCGTCCCACACCTCCAGGGCGGCTTCGAGGGCGAGCATGGAGAGGATGTCCGGCGTGCCGACCCGGCCGCGCGGGGCGCCCTCGGCGGGTTCGTAGTCGGAGCGCATACCGAAGGGGTCGGCGTGCGAGTTCCAGCCGGGCAGCGGGGAGTCGAAACGGTCCTGGTGGTCGCCGCGCACGTACAGGTACGCCGGTGAACCCGGGCCGCCGTTCAGGTACTTGTAGGTGCAGCCGACCGCGAGGTCCACCCCGTGCCGGTCGAGTCCGACGGGCAGGGCGCCCGCGCTGTGGCACAGGTCCCACACGACGACCGCGCCCGCCGCGTGGACGGCGGCGGTGAGCGCGGGCAGGTCGTGCAGCCGGCCGGTGCGGTAGTCCACGTGGTTGAGGAGCACCGCCGCCGTCCGCGCGCCGAGCGCACCCGGCACCTGGTCCGAAGTGACCGGTCGCAGCGCGCAGGTGGTCATCCGGGCCGCCGACTCGGCGATGTAGCCGTCGGTGGGGAAGGTCGCCGCGTCGACCACGATCTCGTCCCGGCCGGGGTCGGCGAGCCGCGCCAGCCGGACCGCTCCGACAACCGCCTTGAAGACGTTGACACTTGTGGAGTCGCCTACGACGATCCGGCCGGGAGCCGCTCCCACCAGCGGAGCGATCAGGTCACCGATCCGCTCCGGCGCGGTCCACCAGCCGCTCTCCTCCCAGGACCGGATGCGCAGTTCGCCCCACTGCCGGCGGACCACGTCCTCGACCCGGCCCGGCACGCCGGCCGGCAGGGCGCCGAGCGAGTTCCCGTCCAGGTACACGGTGTCGTCGAGAACGAACTTCTCGCGCACGAAGGCCAGTTCGTCCGCGGCGTCCAGCTTCTCCGCGCGCATGCCCAGCTCAGACATGGGACCTCGCCGTCCACAGCTCGGGGAAGACGTTCTTCCGCGTGCGCTTCTCCAGCCAGGCCACCCCGGCGGAACCGCCCGTGCCGGTCTTCGAGCCCATCGCCCGCCGGGTGGCGACGAGATGGTCGTTGCGCCATCGCCACACCAGCTCGGCGACATCGGTCAACGCCTCGCCGAGACGGGCGAGTTCCTCACCCGGGTCACCGGAGTAGAGGTCGGTCCACACCTGCTCGACCTCGTCCGAGGGCTCGTAGCGCAGCGACACGTCCCGCCCGAGGACCGCCTCGGGGACCGCGTGCCCGCGCCGGTCGAGAAGCCTCAACACCTCGTCGTAGAGGCTGGGTTCGTGCAGCGCCTTCTCCAGCTCGGCGTGGACGCGGGGAGCGCCCCGGTGCGGTACGAGCATGGAGGCGGACTTGTCGCCGAGCAGGAACTCCATACGGCGGTACATCGCCGACTGGAAGCCGGAGCCCTCGCCGAGGGCGCCGCGGTAGGAGTTGAACTGGGCCGGTGTGAGCTGGCCGAGCGGCTTCCAGGAGGCGTTGAGCGCCTCCAGTTCCCGTACCGACCGCTTCAGCGCGTCGACCGCGACCGGCACCCGGTCCTCGCGCAGGGCGCGCGCCGCGGTCTCCCACTCGTGGACGATGACCGTGAACCACAGCTCCATCACCTGGGTGGTGACGAGGAAGACCATCTCTCCGGGGTCGTCGGAGCGGGTGTGCTGGAGGTGGGTGAGGACGTCCGCCTGGACGTAGTCCTCGTAGGGCGTCGTCCCCTGGAAGTCGAGATGCGGGGCCTCGGGCTCCTGAGTCTCCTGAGCCTGCTGGGACATCGCTGTCTCCTGATGCGTACTCCGGGTAGCGGTCCGCCCCTGCCGTTACCGACACGGGGGCCCCGGTCCCCACCGGGCATCCTCCGCAATCGTCCCCCATCGGCGCAAGGTCCGCCTGGTCACACCGGGCGGACCTGCGTCGATGCCCTTCCCTGCCGGGGGCCTCCGCTAGCCGAGCGTCCGGGCGGCGGCGGGCGAGGAGTCCTTCAGGAACTGGCTGCAGCGCTCGTACTCCTCCTGCTCGCCGATCGCCTGCGCGGCGCGGGCGAGGGCGTGCAGGGCGCGCAGGAAGCCGCGGTTCGGCTCGTGCTCCCACGGCACCGGCCCGTGGCCCTTCCAGCCGCTGCGGCGCAGGGAGTCCAGGCCCCGGTGGTAACCGGTACGGGCGTAGGCGTACGACTCCACCACGCTCCCCCGCTCGAACGCCTCGTCGGCGAGCTGGGCCCAGGCCAGCGAGGACGTCGGGTACTTGGCGGCGACCTCGGCCGACGGCGTGCCGTTGGCGAGCAGCTCGCGCGGCTCCGGGTCGTCGGGGAGATGGGTGGGGGGCGGTCCCCCGAGGAGGTTCTCGTGAATCGTCATGGGCTCCAGTCTGCGGCACGGGACCCGCCGGGGGTTAGCCGAGACTCATGCGCGCGGCCGGTGTGGGTGTGGGCGCATTCCGGGGGCTGCCGCCCCCACACCCCCACACACCGGCCTGGACGGCCTCGTCCTCGAACGCGGGACGGGCTGTAGCCACGCCCGCCGGGCTGAGCGGCGCGGCTCGCGCCGGAGCGGTCCGGTCCGGCTCGCGCCGGACCGGACCGCGCCCATCCGCGCAGGCCGAGCCGCGCCACGCAGGCCACGCCGGGCCGGGCCGGACCGGACCGCGCCGGACCGCGCCGGACCGCGCAGGCCGCGCCGGGCCGGGCCGCGCCGGGCCGGGCCGTGCCGGGCCGCGCAGGCCGGGCCGTGCCGGGCCGCGCAGGCCGGGCCGTGCCGGGCCGCGCAGGCCGGGCCGTGCCGGGCCAGACCGGGCCGAACCGTGCCGGGGCCGGGCCGGGCCAGGCCGAACCGTGCCGGGCCGGGCCGGGCAGGGCCAGGCCAGGCCAGGCCGAACCGTGCCAGGCCGGGCAGGGCCAGGCCAGGCCGAACCGTGCCAGGCCGGGCAGGCCGAGCCGCCCCGCGCCGAGCCGCGCCGAGCAGGCCGAACAGGCCGCGCAGGCCGAACAGGCCGCGCAGGCCGAACCGCGCCGGGCGCCGCCGGGCCGGGCAGGCCGGGCCGGGCAGGCCGAGCCGCCCCGCGCCCGCTGAGCCGCCCCGCGCCGCGCCGCGCCGAATACGCTCACCCCGCGTCGAGGGGCCGCTGAGGTTCCACCGGAGGACTCGTGACGCAGCCGTGGGTGCGGCACTCGGGGTCCGGCGACTGCGGGGCCGGTCGCCGCACGGTCGTGCAGGCCAGTACCGCGCCCACCACGAGGATCGCGGCGCACAGCGGCATCGCCCGGTCGAAGGCGTGGTCGAAGGCGGCCGGCGAACGGTAGGCGTCGGGGCCCATCCCGGCCAGCAGCGGGAGCGCGGCCACCGCGAGCAGGCCGGCCGCGCGGGCCGCCGCGTTGTTGATGCCGCTGGCCAGGCCGGCCCGCGCGGTGTCCACGGAGGCGAGGACCGTCGCCGTCAGGGGTGCCACCAGGGTGACCATGCCGCACCCCATGACCAGCAGGGCGGGCAGCACGTCGGTGAGGTACGACGCCCCGGGCCCGACCCGCAGCATCAGCAGCATCGCGGTGGCGCAGAGCAGGGGGCCGACGGTGAGCGGGAGGCGGGGGCCGATGCGCTGGGCGAGGGAGCCGGAGCGGGCGGAGAACAGCAGCATGAGGGCGGTCGTCGGGAGCAGGGCCGTACCGGCGCCGAGGGCGGAGTAGCCGGCCACCACCTGGAGCTGGAGCGCGGTGAGGAAGAAGAAGCCGCCGAAGGCCGCGTAGACGCAGAAGGTCACCAGGTTGACGGCGGTGAACTGGCGGGACGCGAAGATGTCCGGCGGCATCATCGGGTCCGGGCGGCGCTTCTCGACGTGGACGAAGGCCACGCCCGCGAGCAGTCCGGCGACGGCGGTCAGCGGGACGAGGAACGAGCCGCCGCGAGCCTCGATCAGGGCGTAGGTGACGAGCGCGAGGGCCGCGGCGCCGAGGACCGCGCCGAGCACGTCGAAACGTGCGTGCGGGCGGTCAACTCCTGCGCCCTCAAGGGCTGTTGAGGGTGAGGTGCCGTCGGACTCGGGGACATGGCGTACGGCGATGGGAGCGCACAGCAGGGCGAGCGGGACGTTGAGCAGGAAGACCCAGCGCCAGCCGGGGCCGTCCACCAGCCAGCCGCCGAGGAACGGGCCGACGGCCGCGCCGATCCCGCCGAAGCCGGACCACAGGCCGACCGCCCTGGCCCGGTCGTCGGGGTGGAAGGAGGCCTGGATGAGCGCGAGGGAACCCGGGGTGAGGAGCGCGCCGCCGACGCCCTGGAGGGCGCGGGCGGCGACGAGCACACCGGTGTTCGGGGCGAGGCCGCACAGCAGCGACGCCGACGCGAACCAGACGACACCGACGACGAAGACCTTGCGGCGGCCGTAGCGGTCGCCGAGCGAGCCGCCGAGGAGGATCAGGCCGGCCAGCGTGAGCATGTACGCGTTGACCGTCCACTGGAGGGCACCCAGGCCGGCGCCCAGGTCACGGCCGATGCGCGGCAGCGCGACGTTGACGACGGTCGAGTCCAGCATGGCCATGCTGGAGCCGAGCACGGTGGTGAGCAGGATCCATCTGCCCTGGGGCGAGGCGAGCCGGACGTCGGACATGCCCCCAGGTATACAGCGGGCCCGGTGCGGTGGCACCGGGCCTGCTGGGATGAAGCCGCGGACTACTTGATCTTCGTGCCGGTGGAGCGGAGGTGGGCGCAGGCCTCGGTGACGCGCTGGGCCATCGACGCCTCGGCGAGCTTGCCCCAGGTACGCGGGTCGTATGTCTTCTTGGAGCCGACCTCGCCGTCGACCTTCAGGACGCCGTCGTAGTTCTTGAGCACGTGGTCGGCGATGGGACGCGTGAAGGCGTACTGGGTGTCGGTGTCCAGGTTCATCTTCACCACGCCGTTCTCCAGCGCGGTGGCGATCTCCTGCTCGGAGGAGCCGGAGCCGCCGTGGAAGACGAAGTCGAAGGGGGACGCCTTGCCGTACTTCGCGGCCACACCGTCGCTCAGCTCCTTGAGGAGCTCGGGGCGCAGCACCACGTTGCCCGGCTTGTAGACGCCGTGCACGTTGCCGAACGAGGCGGCCAGCAGGTAGCGGCCCTTCTCGCCCAGGCCGAGGGCCTCGACCGTACGGAACGCGTCGTCGACCGTGGTGTACAGCGAGTCGTTGATCTCGTGCGAGACGCCGTCCTCCTCGCCGCCGGTCGGGGTGATCTCCACCTCAAGGATGATCTTCGCGGCGGCGGCGCGGGCCAGCAGCTCCTGCGCGACGGCGAGGTTGTCGGCGAGGGTCTCCGCCGAGCCGTCCCACATGTGGGACTGGAAGAGCGGGTTGCGGCCGGCCTTGACGCGCTCCTCGGAGACGGCGAGCAGCGGGCGCACGTACCCGTCGAGCTTGTCCTTGGGGCAGTGGTCGGTGTGCAGGGCGACCGTCACCGGGTACTTCTCGGCGACGATGTGCGCGAACTCGGCCAGCGCCACCGAGCCGGTGACCATGTCCTTGCTGTACTGGCCACCCAGGAACTCGGCACCACCCGTGGAGATCTGGACAATGCCGTCGCTCTCGGCCTCCGCGAAGCCGCGCAGCGCAGCGTGCAGGGTCTGGGTCGAGGTCACGTTGATGGCCGGGTAGGCGAACTTGCCTGCCTTCGCCCGGTCGAGCATCTCGTTGTAGACCTCGGGGGTTGCGATGGGCATCTGTCCGCTCCTTGGTATGTGCGGGTTGGCGTGCTCTACGTGCTCTACGTACTACGGCCCTGACCTAGACCTTGGGTGCGACGTCATCGTCGTGCCCATCTTTCCAGACCTGGCCGGATGTTCGGTCCAGTCCGTCTCGGCCTGTGGATAACTCCGGCTGGAGCCGAGCGGACCGCCCCCGAACGGGTCCTATTCCAGGCCGAGTTCGTCCTTGGAGTAGGCGAACAGGTACGGGACACCCGCGCCCTTCTCGATCTTCTCGGCGGCGCCGGTGGCCCGGTCCACGATGGTCGCCACGGCGACGACCTCGGCGCCCGCCTCGCGCACCGCCTCGACCGCCTCCAGCGGGGAACCGCCGGTGGTGGAGGTGTCCTCGACGACGAGCACCCGGCGGCCCCTGATCTCCGGCCCCTCCACCCTGCGCTGCATGCCGTGCGCCTTCGCGGCCTTGCGGACGACGAAGGCGTCCAGCCGCTGCCCGCGCGCGGCGGCGGCGTGCAGCATGGACGTGGCGACCGGGTCGGCGCCCATGGTCAGGCCGCCCACCGCGTCGAAGTCCAGGCCGCCGGTCAGGTCCAGGAGCACCTGCCCGACCAGCGGAGCGGCCTCCCCGTCGAGGGTGACGCGCCGCAGGTCGACGTAGTAGTCGGCCTCCAGACCCGACGACAGGGTCACCTTGCCGTGCACCACGGCCTTGTCCTTGATCTGCCGCAGCAGCGCTCCGCGTACGTCACTCATACCGGCCACCTTAGGGGAGGGCGCGCCAGGTCCAGGTGGTCGTGGCCTCCAGGGGGTCGATCGGTGTGACCAGGCGCGGCAGGGTGTTCAGTCCGTTGGGCGGGCCGGTCTGCGGTTCCACGCAGACGGCGGCCTCCTGCTCGTCGTAGACCACGACCCACTCCTCCGGGCTGGTCACCCTCAGCTCCAGTTGTCCGGGCCAGGTCAGGGTCACGTCGACGCCGCCCGGCATGCCGAAGCAGTCGTCCCAGGGGCCGGGCCCGGGGGCGACGCGTTCGCCGGTGGGCAGGTGGTCGTCGCCGCGCTCCTCCTGCCAGGCCGGGGTGAAGGCGACCGTCGCGTCCTCGCCGCCCAGGTTCCGGTTGAACCAGGGGTGCCAGCCGATCTGGGCCGGGAAGGAGTCCTCGGCCGCCTCCACGGAGATGGTCAGGGTCAGGGAGTCCGCGGTCAGCGCGACGAGCTGGGTGACCCGGCCGGGGAAGGGCCAGGGCGCCACCAGGTCGTACGTGATCACCGTCTCGTCGGCCGTGCGGCGGGCGACGCGCCAGGCGCCGTCGCGGGCGGTGCCGTGGATGGCGTGCGGCGGGGAGTTGAGCGGCATCTGGTGCACGGCCACCCCGTCCAGGAACCGTCCGTCGCGGATCCGCCCGCACCAGGGGACCATCGGGAAGCACCCGAACCTCTCGCCCTGGCGCAGCAGTTGGGCCCCGCCGACGCGGAGCCCTCCGATCCGGCCGCCGTTGCCCGGCTGCACGGTCACCTCCGCGTCTCCCGCGGTCAGCGTGATGTCTTCGTTACGCACGCCCTGACCCTACTGGGCCGACCGGCCGACCAGGAGGACGACCGGTGCACTCCGGGTACGCGCTCAGTGGCGCTTGCGCAGGACCCGGCCGACGACGATCGCCCCCGCCACGACCAGGGCCGCGGCGGGGGCCGCCCAACGGAGGGTCACGTTCACCGAGACGGCCTGGGGCGCGGGGACGGGTGCGTACCGTCCCCGCGGCGGGGCGTGGTCGACCTCCTCCGCGCTGCGCCCGATCATCGTGCGGCGGGCGTGCGCGGCTTCGGCGGGCGGCTGGGGAAGATCGGGAACCTCGGGAATCTCGACCCCCTCGGGGATCCCCTCGGCGATGAGGATCTCGTCGGCCTCCTTGTCCACCGCCGAATCGCCGTCCCCCGATTCGCCGTCCGCCGAGTCGCCGTCGAGCGATGCGTCGTCCACCGAGTCGTCCTCCCCGGCTTCGTCGTCCACCGAATCGCCGTCCCCGGCTTCGTCGTCCACCGAATCGCCGTCCCTGGCTTCGTCGTTGAGCGCTTCCTCGTCCACGGCTTCGTCGTCCGCCGATACGTCGGCCTTCGCCTCTACGGCGTCCAGCGCGGCGGACTCGCCGGTTCCGGCGGTTCGGGCGGTTCCGGCGGTTCGGGCGGTTCCGGCGGTGTCGTCGGCGTCATCGGCGTCACCCGTGTCCCCGGCGCCCCCGGCCCCGGCCGGGTCATCGGCGAGCGGTTCCGCGGAGGAAACGGCCGGCTCCGCGGACGCGGCCGGCCCCGTCGCTCCCAGATTCTGCGCGAAGCGGTCGAGCAGGCGCAGGGCCGCCGCCCGCACCGTGGCCGGGGGCAGCTGGGCGATGCGCCCGGCCGCCGTGGCCGTGCCGCCGAAGACGAGGGTGGAGCCGGTGCCGGTACCGCGGAGGCTCAGGGTGAGGGCGAGCCCGACCGAACCGGCGCCGCGTGACTCGGTTGCGTCCCCCTCGACGCTGTACGTGCCGTCCTCGCGGGCGGCGACCCGGACCGAGCCCCGGTAGGTGACGGAGTGGCTGCCGACGCGGATCTTCAGTCGGCCGGCGACGGGTTCGGTGCCCGCGTCCTGCTGGAGCCCGGGCACCGCGCGGGCGACCCTCGCCGGATCGGCGAGCGCCTCTCGCAGTCGCTCGGCGGGAACCGGAACGTGCACCTCGTGCTCCATGTCTGCGGAGCCTACCCAGGGGAGACGAACGCGCACCCCCGATGCCGGGAACCGGACGCCCTCCGTGTCGGGCGGGCCGACCCGCGCACCGACCGCCGCACCGACCGCCGCTCAGTACCGGGGGTGCACCAGGGTGGACGGCGACACCCCGTCCACCCGGGTGCGCGCCGCGTCCCACGCGTCCCGGGTCAGTCCGTCCGGGGTGAGCGTGCGCGGCCGTGGGGCGCGCGGATCGAGCCGCAGGGCGGGCAGTCCGTCGCGGGTCGCGAGGATGAACCCCCAGTCGCCGGGTGCGCGGGACGCGCCCGTCGTACGGTCGGGACCGGCCGCGAAACCGGTCGCCCGGCCGCGCACGCGGTAGGGCAGCGTCCGCAGGCCGGCCGCGTTCATCGTCGATTCGACCGTCCAGAAGACGTGCGGGCGGGAGGAGACGGGACCGCCGTGCACCACCAGTCGGCCGCCGTGGGTCAGGGCGCGGCGGGCGAGGCCGTAGAACTCCTCGGAGTACAGCTTGGTGCTGGCCGTCATACCCGGGTCCGGCAGATCGGCGATCACCACGTCGTACGTGGCGGGCGGCACCGTCCGCAGTGCGGCGAAGGCGTCGCCGGTGGAGACATGGACGCGCGGATCGTCGTAGGCGTGGGTGTTCAGGGCGGAGAGCCCGGGGTCGCGGCGGCCCAGCCGGACCACGCTCGCGTCCAGCTCGACGATGTCGAGCCGGTGCACGCCGGGGTGGCGCAGCACCTCGCGGGCGGCCAGGCCGTCGCCGCCGCCGAGGATCAGCACGCGCGCGTGGCGGCCGGTCATCGCGGGGTGCACCAGGGCCTCGTGGTAGCGGCGCTCGTCGCGTCCGCCGACCCGCAGGCGGCCGTCGAGGAAGAGGTCCAGGGGGTGCCCGTGGGTGCCGCCGGTGAGGACGACCTCCTCGCCGTCGCTCTGCTGCGCGACGCGCACGTCACCGCCGTAGACCGCGCGGCGGGCCGCCCGTTCGAAGTCGTCGACGAGGACGGCGGCCGAGGCGAGCAGGCCGAGGACGACGACGTTGGCGAGGAGGAGGAGCCAGCGGCCCCGGCGGGTGAGGTCGCGGCGGAACAGGCCGAGGACCAGGGTGGCGCCGGCGACCACGTTGACCGTGCCGGTGAGCAGGGTGCCGGTCAGCTGGCCCAGGAAGGGCAGCAGCAGGAACGGGAAGGCCAGGCCGCCGACGAGCGCGCCCACGTAGTCCGCCGCGAAGAGGTCGGCCACCGCGCCGCCCGCGTCCTGGCGCCGGATGCGCTGTATCAGCTCCATCAGCAGGGGCACCTCGGCGCCGATCAGCAGGCCGATGGCGAGCGAGAAGGCGACCAGCAGACAGCGGGGTCCGTCCGACCACAGGCCGCCCCAGCCGCCGGTCCAGGCGAAGACCGCGTACAGGGCCATCGCGCTGCATCCGCCGATCAGCGCGAGGGCCGCCTCGACGGCGCCGAAGCCGGCCGCCGCGTGCCGGCGCAGCCGCTTCGCGGCGAGGGAGCCGATGCCCATCGCGAAGACCATGACCGACAGGACGACCGACGCCTGGGTGACCGAGTCACCGATCAAGTAGGAGGCGAGGGCGACCAGTTCGAGCTCGTACACGAGTCCGCAGGCCGCGCAGACGAAGACGCCCGCGAGGACCAGGAGCCGCCCCGTGGCCGGCCGGACGGACAGCCGCGCGGGTCCGCCGCGGGACGGCGGAGCGCCCGGGGGAGCGGGCGCGTGCGGTTCGATCACGCTGTGACGTTACGTCACATGCCGGGGACCCTTCGTCACCCACACGTGTGGTCTACGGTTTACGGCGGCCAGGGCCGGACCGGCGCCCACCGGTCAGACGGGGGAGGCGCTGAGCCGGCTCGCCGGCACCCGCACCCCCACCCGCGTCCGCGTCGCCACCAACTGCCCGTCCTGCGGATACGCGTGCCAGGTGCGCCAGTGCACCTGGCCGTCGCGGCGCTGGGCGAGCAGCGCGGTGAAGGCGTGCGGACTGCCCGGGAAGACGCCCGCGAGACCGTGCGGATGATCCGCGACGAGGGCCAGCAACTCCTGGGCACGGCCCGCGAACTGGCCCGGGGAGAGCGCCTCGACCCGGGCCGCGAACTCGTACTCCCAGTCGCCGACGCGCTTGGCGACGCCGAGCGGCAGGGGCGTGCTGGAACCGGGAAGGCACGCGACCGTCTCCGAGCAACTCCCCTGCTCCTCCTCCAGAAGTACCTGGTGGGACGCGCCGAGGAGTCTCAACTGAAGTGCGGCGCCCTCCAGTTCGAGGTCGAGGGTGGCGAGGGCGGGGAGCGGCTCGCGCCCCAGGGTCCAGGCGAGGTCGGCCGCGCGCGTGTCGGTGTAGGAGGTGTTCAGGGTCGTGAGCATGGATCGGCTCCGCTGGCGCGCAAAGAAAGGGAGAGGTGGAGGTACGGGGTCCGGCGCGTCCCGGCCGATACCAGAGATCGACCCGGGTCAGCCCAGTCAGGAGAGGTGTCCAGGACGTCCGAGGGGCCGCGTTGGTGTTTTAGAGGGAATCATGAACGGTGACGCCATCACAGGGTTTTTACCCAACTTCGTGCGGTTTCCATCCCTCAGAGGGCTCCACAGCTCAACTGTTCAACCACGGCGTACGCCCGGTGGAGGCAAGCGCGCGCCGGAGCGCCCGCCGGGAGGGGTCTCCCGACGGGCGCTCCGGACCCGCTTCATGGCGCCGGCTCACACCTCAGCCGCCTCCCGCGCCCCTCAGTTGCCGCCCCCGCCGCATCCGCCGCCGCCCCCGCACGACGAGCCTCCGCAGGAGGAGCCGCCACCGCAGGACGAGTGCCCGCCGCCCCCGCACGAGTGGTGGCCGCCCGAGTGGCCGCCCGAGGACGAGCCGCTGTCACCACTGCCGGCCCACCAGCTGGAACCACCGGCACCCCCGCCGTACGTCCCGGCCCGGCGGGCGGACCGCATACGACCGCCCCCGCCCCGGCGCACGCCGGAGACCACGATGCTCACGACGACGACCACGATCACGATCACGATCACCACCAGGATGATGCCGAAGAACATGGCGTCACCCTCCTTCCGATTCCCCCGAAGCGGCCCCCCGTGGGCGCCTCGTCCGTTGCGTGCCCGGGAGATGCCCCGCCGTCCCGCCCGCCAAAGCGGAGTTGAGCAAGTTCTGAGGCTGTCCCCGGAAGGGAAGGGCGAGTTGAACCGGCCGGGGCGCCCGGCCGTTGTCTTGCACGAGGTTCTTCCGCACGGCCGTGCCCGGCACATCGCCGTGCGGGAGCCAGCCGCTGCCACACTCGCTTTCCCTACCGGGACGGGGCGGGACAGGACAGGAGTGCACCATGCCAGAAGCCGACAATCTGTACGACGACTCCTACGACAGCCGCTCTCCGAGCCCCTCATCTCGGTTGCGCGAGGAGAGCCCGCAGCCCGACAGTTACCAAGAGGGCATGGTCAACCAGCCGACCTCCTCAGCATTTCCGCCCCGACATGATTGGCTGTCGGACACGCGGGGAGACGGCCAGTCCATCACGAGCCAGGACGCGTACGTAGACCAAGCCGACAACTACAACCGGCACAGCCAGAGGTCCGGCACGAGCCAGGACGCGTACGTAAACCAAGCCGACAACTACAACCGGCACAGCCAGAGGTCCGGCACGAGCCAGGACGCGTACGTAGACCAAGCCGACAACTACGACCGGCGCGGCCAGAGGTCCGGCACGAGCCAGGACGCGTACGTAAACCATGCCGATGACTTCGACCGGCGGAGCCAGAAGTCCGCTCACACCGACGCCTCGCACGACAAGGACCAGCAGCCCGAGAAAGGCAAGGAGCGTAAGGGCGGCTGGCTGCGCCGGACGGCCAGGCAAGTGGGGGACCTGGCGTCCAAGGCCATCAAGTGGGCCAAGTCGCCCCAGGGCAAGAAGATTCTGGGAGCCACCCTGGCCGTGGCCGGGCTCGTGACGGCCGTCGGACTGGCCGCCAGCGGGCTCGGGGCCGGCATCGGCGTCGGGATGATGCTCGGCGGCGGCGCCCTGTACGCGAACGGGCGCAGGGCGCAGAAGCGGGAGGACGCGGCCAAGTGGCAAGCCGAACAGCCCATGTCGTCCGGGCCTTACGCGGGGATGCCGGCGCCCCAGCAGGCACCGATGCAGCGGCAAGAGGGCCTCACCGTGCGTCTCGGGCGGGACAACTCGATCGAGCTGCAGATGGGCCAGCAGAGGGTGACCCTGGTGACGGCCCAGCCGACGCAGGGGGAGGACCGGCGTTTCGTGGCCACCTCGCCCATCACACCCGAGGCGTACCAGCACATGACGGCCCCGGACCACGTCCCCTCGCGCCAGTCGGCAGGGGACCACGACTTCTCCAGGGCGCCGTCCCCGCATTCGGTCCAGCAGCCGGCCGCGCGACACGGGCGGTAACGACGGCCGGGACGTTGAGTTGAGGAAACCCGCAGCTTGGGCGCAGGATGACGGGCATGACCTCCAGCGCACGCCCCCTCCTCAACCGCCGGCTCGCCGAGTTCGGGACCACGGTCTTCGCCGAGATGTCGGCGCTGGCCCTGCGGACCGGAGCGATCAACCTGGGGCAGGGTTTCCCCGACACGGACGGCCCCGAGGAGATCCGGGAGGCGGCGGTGCGGGCGCTGCGCGACGGGCGCGGCAACCAGTACCCGCCGGGTCCTGGCGTGCCCGAGCTGCGCACCGCGATCGTCGCCCACCAGGAGCGACGCTACGGCCTGTCGTACGACCCGGACACCGAGGTCCTCGTCACGGCGGGCGCCACCGAGGCCATCGCCGCCGCCCTGCTCGGCCTGCTGGAACCCGGTGACGAGGTCATCGCCCTGGAGCCGTACTACGACTCCTACGCGGCCTGCATCGCGATGGCGGGCGGCACCCGCGTGCCGGTCACCCTGCGTCCGCACGAGGAGTCCCGGGACGGGGTCACCCACCGGCGCTTCCGCCTCGATCTGGACGAGCTGCGCGGCGCCGTCACCGACCGGACCCGTCTGCTGCTCCTCAACACCCCGCACAACCCGACCGGGACCGTACTGACCCGCGAGGAGCTCGCCGCGATCGCCGAACTCGCCGTCGAGCGCGACCTGTTGGTGGTGACGGACGAGGTCTACGAGCACCTGGTCTTCGACGACGCCGAGCACATCCCGCTCGCCACCTTCCCGGGGATGCGGGAGCGCACGGTCTCCATCAGCTCGGCCGGCAAGACGTTCTCGTTCACCGGCTGGAAGGTCGGCTGGGTGACGGCGAACGGCCCGCTCGTCTCCGCCGTCCGGACGGCAAAGCAGTACCTGACGTACGTCAGCGCAGGCCCGTTCCAGTACGCGATCGCCGAGGCGCTGCGCCTACCGGACTCGTACTTCGAAACCTTCCGCGCAGACCTCCGCCGCAAGCGCAACCTGCTCGGCGACGGCCTGCGGGCAGCCGGGTTCGAGGTCTACCAGCCCCAGGGCACGTACTTCATCACCACCGACATCACCCCCTTCGGTGAGAAGGACGCCTACGCCTTCTGCCGCGCCCTCCCCGAACGCTGCGGCGTTGTCGCTATCCCCAACTCCGTGTTCTACGACCACCCTGACGCCGGTCGCAGCCAGGTCCGCTTCACCTTCTGCAAGAAGGACGACGTTCTCCGCGAGGCCACCGACCGCCTGCAACACCTGGCGTCCTGAGCTCACGCCCCTTCGCCCCGAACGAGCCCGAGGCAAGACCGCCACCAGCACGAACGGGTCGACTCCCGGACCGGTCCGCACTCGAACGAGTGCAGACCTGCCGATCGAACTCGGCAGCAATTAGCGCCCCATAGCGTCGCCACATGGAGCACAGACACGTAACTCGGGCGTGCCGCTGAGAAATACCAGCTGACACGTGCGGATCACCGTCGGCAGGAAGAGGCGGTGGCCATGGCGGACTGGATACAGCGCCAAGTGACCAAGGCACCGCGGTGGTCCGACGGAAGTTCAGGGCCGTGCAGGAACTGCTCGTTCCGCCCTCTCGCCAACCGGAGTTCGTGCGCTGGCGTGTTCCTTGACCCATCTCCCTTGGAGTCGGAGGCCGCAGCTGCGAACGGGGGAACGCGCGATGGGCGACGGTAAGGACCCGGCCAAGGTCCTCGACATCAAGACCGCTGATCTGAAGCGGGCGGCGCCGGACTTCCAGACGGCGGCAGTTGATCTGGGCAAGGCACTGACCGCGCTCGTCAAGTCGCTGGACGGCCTGGGTGAGCCCTGGGGAAACGACAAGCAGGGCAAGGAGTTCGGTGACTCCTACAAGCCGCTGCAGAAGAAGATCGAGAGTGCGGCGGGCACGCTGGTGCTCGGTCTGACGAGTATTCACGAGGCGATGGTGGACCTGGCGGACGGCCACGTCGACAACGACGAGTTGATCGCAGGCATGTTCACCGAAGTAAAGGTCACCAAGGTGGATGGTGCCGGTGAGCGTTGAGGACCAGGCGCGCCACATCCTTCTCGACCTGGGCCTGTGGTGGCCGGAGGCCGACTCCGGGAAGCTGCGGTCCGCGGCGACGGCCTGGCGAACCTTCGCGGACGCCGTTGACGACCTGCGCGGCCCGGTCAACCAGAGCGCGTCGTCGATCATCCACCACAACACCGGTGAATCCATCGAGGCGTTCGACAGGTTCTGGGGCCGCTACGCCAAGGACAAGGACAGCGGCTGGCTGAAGGACCTGGCCGACTCCGGGCGTGAAATGGCCACGGCGCTCGACAAGTTCGCCGACGCGATCGACGACGCGATCAACAAGCTGTGGACGCAGATCGGCATCGACGCGGCCGTGATCGCGGGCGGGGTGGCGCTGGCCTTCTTCACCGCGGGCCTGGCTTCCGGCGCGGCAGTCGGGGCGGCCGACCTGGTCATCGAGTTCGGCGCGGGCATGGGCATCGCGGTCTCCACGACGATCGCCGAGATCGCGGGGGGCACGCTGGTCGCCGCGGCCTTCGGCGGGGTCGAGTCGGTGACGGTCGACCTGGCCGTGGCCCAGCCGCTGAAGATGGCGACAGGACTGCAACAGGGCTTCAGCCTCGACGAGGTCAATCAGGCCGCCAAGGACGGCACGCTCTTCGGCGGCGCGCTCGGCGCCGGAAGCGGCGTACTGAAGGCGACCATCGAAGGCGGGTTCGCCGACACCACAGCGCTCCTGCTGCGCCCGCCCTCTCTCCGCCCCGACCTGGTGGAGCTGGGCCCGGCCGCGCGCAACGCGGAACGCACACCGTGCGTCGGCGAGCCGATCGACGTGGCGACCGGCGCGATGCTGATGACAGCGACGGACCTGGCCCTGCCGGGCAGCCTGCCGCTGGAGTTCACCCGCACCCACCTGTCCTCGTACCGCGGTGGCATCTGCTTCGGTCCGACCTGGATATCCACCCTCGACGAGTGCCTCCAGATCGACGGCGAGGGTGTCGTGTTCGCCGCCGCCGACGGTATGCGCCTGGTCTACCCGGTACCGGAACCGGGCGTGGCGACGATGCCGCTGAAGGGCGTGCCCTGGCCCCTGGAGTGGGACGGCAAGCCGGACAGCGCGATGACGGTGACGGACCCGGTGACCGGCGTGGTCCGCACGTTCGGCGCCCCCGTTCCCTCCCCATCCTTCGGCGTCTTCCACCTGGCGCTGGACTCGTGGACCGACCGCAACGGCCACCGCATCGACGTCGAACGCGACGACGACGGCATCCCGTTCGGCATCCGCCATTCCGGCGGCTACTACGTCGCCGTCGACACCACCGGCCCCCGCATCACCGCCCTGCGCCTGCTCGACGAGCCACCGTCCCGCTACCGGCCGGGCACCGCGACCGACGAGGGCACGGTCGTGATGCGCTACGGCTACGACGCCGCCGGCAACCGCACCGAGGTGACCAATTCCAGCGGCGAGCCGCTGCGGTTCAGCTACGACGAACAGGGCCGGGTCACCAAGTGGACCGACCGTAACGGCACTTGGTTCGGTTACGTCTACGACGAGCGCGGCCGGGTGGTCCGCACCGAGGGCGTCGACGGAATCCTCTCCGGCACGCTGGCCTACGACGACACGACGCGCACGACGACGTACACCGACTCCCAGGGCCGCGCCTCCACCCACCGCCACAGCCCGGAGGGCATGGTCGAGGAGGAGACCGACCCGCTCGGCAACACCACCCGCACCCAGTGGGACGAGTACGGCACCCGGCCCGTCAGCGTCACCGACCCTCTGGGCCACACCACCCGATACCGCTACGACGAAGCCGGCAACCTGACGGAACTCACGCTGCCCGACGGATCAGTCGCGCGGGCCACGTGCGACGCGTTCGGGCAGCCGACCGAGGTCGTCGAGCCAGGCGGGGCGCTCTGGCGACACACCTACGACGATCGTGGCAACCTCCTCACCACCGTCGACCCGACCGGCGCGGAGACCCACTACGCGTACGACGAGCACGGCCACCCTATGACGATCACGAACGCGCTGGGCCACACCCGCACGGTGGCTTACGACCTGGCCGGCCTGCCCGCCGCGACGACTGACGAACTGGGCCACACGACGACGATCCGCCGGGACCACTTCGGCCGGATCGTCGAGGTGACCGACCCGTTGGGGCACACCACCCGCATGGGCTGGACCACCGAGGGCAAGCAAGCGTGGCGCCAACACCCGGACGGCACACGCGAGTCATGGTCCTGGGACGCGGAAGGCAACCTCCTCAGCCACACCGACGCCGCCAGCAACACGACCCACCACACTCCGGGCCCCTTCGACGTCCCCGCTGCACGGACGGACCCGGACGGCGCCCGTTATGAGTTCGCCTACGACACCGAACTCCGTCTGACCGGTGTCACCAACCCGCAGGGGCGTAGCTGGTCGTACACCTATGACGAGGCGGGGCGGCTGACCGCAGAGACGGATTTCAACGGCCGCGTGCTCACGTACGTCCATGACGCGGCCGGGCAGTTGGCCTCCCGAACCAACGGTGCCGGTGAGACGCTGCACTTCACGAGGAACGCGGTAGGGCAGGTGCTGGAGCAACGGTCCGGGACAGGCGCTGTCACGACGTTCGTGTACGGCCCTGACGGTGGTCTCGCGCACGCGGCCAACACCGACACCGAACTCGTACTGGAGCGGGACTGCCTGGGCCGCGTGGTGTCGGAGTCGGTGAACGGCCGCACGACCACGTACGCCCACGATGCTCTCGGCCGCCGTGTCCGTCGGGTGACGCCGTCCGGGCTTGCCTCAGAGTGGGCATACGACCCAGCGGGTCGCCCGCTGACCCTGCGCTCGTCCGTGGGCGAGCTGGACTTCGCCCACAACCCCGCGGGCCGCGAGACAGAGCGCCGCCTCGGTGGGGAGGTGAGGTTGACCCAGAGCTGGAACCAGCGGAGCTTCCTCACCGGCCAGAGCCTCACCTCCGGCAGCCCGGAGGCGGACGGTGTGGACCGCCTCCTCCAGCACCGCACCTACACCCACCGCGCCGACGGCTACCTCACCGAGATCCGCGAACTGACCTCGGGCACCCGCCGTTTCGACCTCGACGGCATGGGACGCGTCACCGGAGTGAGGGCCTACGGCTGGACCGAGACCTACGCCTACGACGCGGTGGGCAATCTGCTGGATGTCACCGCGCCCGCCCACGAGGAGCCCGGCGAGCGGGAATTCGACGGCACCCTCGTCCGCTCAGCGGGCGAAACCACGTACGAGCACGACGCGCAAGGGCGCCTGATCCGCAGAACCCGCAGACTCCTGAACGGTCGGAGTCATACATGGATCTACGTCTGGAACGCCGAGGACCGTCTGACGGAAGTGGTCACCCCAGACGGTGACCGTTGGCGCTACGTCTACGACCCGTTGGGCCGGCGCATCTCCAAGCAGCGGGCGGCCGAGAACGGCTCGGAGCACGACCGCACGGAGTTCAGCTGGGACGACACTCTCCTGGCCGAGCAGACCGCGCCGGACGGTCGGGTTCTGACTTGGGACTACAAGCCGGGAACCCCCAGCCCGGTGGCCCAGACCGACCACGAACCATCGGCCACGCGGTCGAACACGTCGTTCCTGGCGCGCTTGGCCGAGGAGACGGACCCAGAACGCGCCGCCCGTTTCTATGCCGTGGTCACGGATGCCGTCGGCACCCCCACAGAACTGGTGTCCTCGTCCGGAGACCTCGTCTGGCAGCGCCGCACCACCCTGTGGGGCACGGGCTTCCCGGTCCCGGACGACGGCGCCGAACAACCTGTCGACTGTCCGTTGCGTTTCCCCGGACAGTACGCCGACTACGAGACAGGGCTGCATTACAACCTGCACCGTTACTACGACCCAGAGACGGCCCGGTACATCAGCGCGGACCCGCTGGGGCTGGAGCCGGCGGGCAACCACCACGGCTATGTGCGCACCCCGCTCACCTGGATCGACCCCCTCGGCCTCTCCCCCTGCAACTACAGCACCGACGACCTGTACCAATCGGCCACCACCATCAAGAAGGGCCAGCTGTCGCCGGCCGGCAGGGCTCTGCAGAAACACGGTGACCCGAGCCCGGGCAATCTGGCGAAACGCGGCCAGGCCCATGTCGATATGTACAACTTCGGCAAGGTCACCAACAGTGAGCGGACCGAGATCGCCAATGAGATGATCCAGGACATACTCACCGACCCGAACGTGGTCGAGAAGGTCAACACCTCGGCGTCGACCCAATACGGCGGCATCACCCAGGACTTCCGGGTTCCTGGAGGCTGGGGCGCCCGATGGAGTTGGCGTGGTGGCCAGCTCACTTTCGAAGGATTCCTGTGATGGCGAGGCAGCACGAGGCCGAACCGACCTACCGGGCAGAGGACTTCGTCGCGGACGGAGCGCTGCGGGACGTCTGCGTACTCAACGCCACGATCGACGACTGGCGGCGCGTGTTCGACGGGCTCCACGCGGTCCCGGGGCGCCATGTCCTTACATGGACGCTCGCCGGCACGGCGGAGAAGGGGCCCTTGGACGCCCCTGCCGTATGGTCCCGGCTCGAACGGGATCCGGAGGAATCGGCAAGTCTGGCCATCGACATCGACGGCGTGTGGTTCACCTGCTACTTCTTCGACATCGAAGAGATCGAGTTCACCTTCGATCCTTCCGACGTGGTCGACAACGCGACCTTCACACCCGTTCGCTCCTTCGTGACCTGGCTGGGGACGGCGACGGGCCGGGAAGTCATCGTGACGATGGAAGGCACCGACCACGCCGCCATGCCGCCCTTGATCCGGTGGTGGCCCTGAAGCTCGTCAAGGCCGACTGAGATCCCAAGCCGCACGGCGTCCGTCTGGATACAGCCAGCCCGACCCTCGATGCGGAGGATGAAGCGGTCGTCGGGGTCGGAGAGGTTACTGGCCAAGCGGGACCTGCTGGCGACGGGGCTCGCGGAGGCGGGCTCCGGGGTGTTCCGGCCCGCGGGCACGTACTTCGTCACCACCGACATCCGCCCGCTGGGTGAGAGGGACGGCTTCGCAAGGCATGCGCGCACTGACCCCCGCTCCATGGGGCCGGTCGTCCTCCGGCTCCGGTCGGCCCGCCACCTGTTCCGAGTCGCGCGCACATCCCTGGTCCGGCCGCACACCGGTGCACCGGGCTCAGCCGGCCGCTCGGAGGCGGTCCGTGGACCGGCAGTCGCGGCAGCGACCGGGGGTGGTGGCGCGGAACGCCCGCTCGCAGCCGTCGCAGGTCTGGAAGGGCCGCACGACCGGTCGGGGCGCGTGCTCGGCGGGCGGGCGCTGCGGCGGGGCGGGGAGGGGTGTGTCCCGGAGGCGGTAGGCGAGGATGCCCGCCGGGCGGGTCAGGAACCGGACGGGGAGCCCTGCCGTCAACCGCGCGGTGATCAGGGAGGGGGTGACATCGGCGGCCAGCCACTGGGCGACGGCCGGTGCCAGACGCGCGGCCTCCGACTCGGTCAGGACGAGCCGGGGATCGACCCGCGAGTGGCTGCCGGGGGCGGGCGGGTGTCGTCGCCATCCCGAACGCCGTCTTCTACGACGATCGCTAGGCGGGCGCGCCCTTCGTCCGGTTCGCCTTCTGCAAACGGACCGGGGTGCTGGCGGAAGCGGCGGAACGACTCCGCAAGGCATGCGCGCACTGACCGTCGCCCGGTGTTTGCAGGCACCGCCAGAGCAGACGTACAATTTTCTGTACGTAGAGGAGGTTCCATCGTGAAGACCATGACGTACTCCGAGTCACGCGCCAGGTACGCCGAGGTGCTCAACTCCGTCACGGACGACCGCGAAGAGGTCGTCATCACCCGGGCCGGACATGAGCCGGTCGTCATCGTCTCCCTTGAGGACTACGAGTCCCTGAAGGAGACCGCGTACCTGCTGCGAAGCCCGGCGAACGCCCGGCGCCTGCTCGCGTCCATCGACGAACTGGAGAACGGCGGCGGCACCGTACGCGAGCTGGCGACCGACGAATAAGGGCTACGAGTGAAGATCACCTTCTCTTCCCGCGCTTGGGAGGACTACCTGTGGTGGCAGCTTCAGGACCGGAAGATCCTGAAGCGCATCAACACGCTCATCGCGGACATCGCCCGGAACGGCAACGAGGGGATCGGCAAACCGGAACCGCTCAAGCACGGATTCCAGGGCTACTGGTCGCGCCGCATCAATGACGAGCACCGACTCATCTACAAAGCCACCGACGACGGCGCCCTCATCGCACAGTGCCGCTACCACTACGAGAGCTGACACCGGCCGGCTGTTTCAACTCGCCTATGAACGCTGCCCAGGCGGCGGATTCGAAGCAGAGCGCCGGGCCGTGCGGGACCTTGCTGTCACGGACGGGGACGGCGGCCGTGCAGCCGTCGGCCACCTCCACGCAGTTGCCGCCCTCCTGATTGCTGTAGCTGCTCCTGCGCCACGCGGCGGCGCTCAGATCGGGACGGGACGTTGGCTCCACGGTTGTAGCCCTCCATCGCGGATCGGATCATGCCGAGTGACATGAGCGGGGGCAGGGCGTTCGCCCGTAGCCGATCGTAGGTCACCGTGAAGCGCCCGACTTCGGTTGGATCCTCGATGAGTTGGCCGTAGTGAGCACCCTCCGTGTAGACGACTTCGGAGCCGTCCGGCAGCGTCAGCACGGTCAGGGAACCGCCCATCGCATCGTGCTCGCCCTGGTCGAACGGCAGCACCTGGAGCGTGATGCGACGGTCCGCCGCCGCACGGAGCAGCACCCGCAACTGCTCGCTCATCACGCCACTCCCGCCGATCGGACGTCTGAGAACCGCCTCGTCGAGCACCACCCACAGGTCGGGCCGGTCGCGCGACCGAAGCCGCTCCTGTCGCGTCATGCGCACCGCGAGCCGTTCTTCCAACTGTTCCTCGTCACTGAGCGTCAGACCGACACTCAACACGGCCCTCGCGTATCTCGCGGTCTGCAACAGACCGGGCACCACGTGCGCCGCGTACTCGCGGATCGCCACCGCCCGTTCCGCATACTCCATGAACGTCCGCGACCAGTCCGGGAAAGCCTCCCGGTACACGTACGGCCACAGCTCGACCAGCAGGTCGTCCGCGCCCAGTACCGCGTCCAGCGCACGCGCCAGGTCCAGCGTGGGCCTGGCTCCGGAGGCGCGCTCGATCTGCGTGATCCGGGTGCTCACCACATGCGTGCGCGCGCCGAGTTCGGCCTGGGTCAGCCCGGCCGCCAGGCGGAGTCTGCGCACCCGCGCGCCGAACAGTGCCGCCATCGACGCACTGGGGTCAATTCCGTTGGCCAAAGCGTCACTTCCGTTCCTTACGGGCTGAAAGGTAAGGCGGTTCCCCCTGTTGAGCTTAGGGCGACGGGACGACTCTTGAGCACAGAACGTGACGGCCCGATCACGGGTCTGCGCATGCCATTCGGACAGTTAAGGACCGACCAGCCGTGGCGACAGGAACCCCCACCCCGACCGCATCCCAACTCCCCTCGTCCAGCGCACAGTTCGTCTCGACGCCGCGAGGCGCCCGGCTCGCCCGGCAGTTCGCCGTCCGGCGGCTGGCCGAGTGGGGGCACCCGCCCCGGTCGGAAACCTCGTACGCGGTCGCCCTCGTCGTCGGCGAACTCGCGGCCAACGCCGTACGGCACGGGGGCGTTCCGGGGCGGGAGTTCGGGCTGCGGCTCGCCCTGGACGCCGCCGCGGGCCTGGTCCGTGTCGAGGTCGCGGACGCCGCCGTGACGAAGCTGCCGCCCACCGCCGCGCCCTCGTCGTACCCCGAGGGCGAGTCCGGCCGGGGGCTGCTCCTGGTGAGCGTCCAGGCCGCGCGGTGGGGGTCGGCGCCTCGGCACCCCGTGGGCAAGACGGTGTGGGCGGAGGTGCCGGTCGAGGTGGCTGCGCAGCCATGACGGGTGCGGGAAATCCGGCCGCGTCACGCCGACACGCCGGGCGCCGTGCAACGCTACCCGCCCGGCCGCCCAGCACTAGCACATATCCCTTTCGCCCTGCAATGTGCGGGTGTGACCCACGCCAGCGCCTTCGCACCGCCACCCCCCGCCGTCACACAACCCGACACCGGCGGGATCTCCCGGCGCCGCCTCGCGACGGCGCCCGTCACCGCCCTCGGGCTCTTCGCCGCCGTACGGCTCGCCGGGGCGGCCGTGCTCGCCCTGACGGCCTGGGGGCACGGCGGCCACCCGCTCACCCTGCTCGGCAGATCCTGGGACTCCAGGTGGTACCTGGGGATCGCCGCGCACGGCTACGGCCACGCCTACCACTACCGGCCCGGCATCATCCACAACGACCTGGCGTTCTTCCCGCTCTACCCGATGCTCATCCGCGCGGTCACCACCGTGACCCCGCTGAGCGGCGCCGGCGCCGGCCTGCTCGTCTCCTGGACCGCAGCCGCGGTCGCCGCCTGCGGCATCCACGCGGTCGGCACCCGGCTGTACGCCCGCGCGGTCGGCACCGCGCTCGTGGTGCTGTGGGCCCTGTGGCCGCACTCGGTCGTGCTGTCGATGGCGTACACCGAGCCGGTGCTGACCGCCTTCGCCGCCTGGTCGCTGTATGCCGTGCTCACCCGCCGCTGGCTGTGGGCGGGGGCGCTGGCCGCGCTGGCGGGGGCGTCCCGGCCGAACGGGTTCGCGGTGGCGGCGGCCGTGCTCGCGGTCGCCGCGACGGAGATCTGGCGCGGGCGCGGCCGGGTCACGCACAGGCTGTGGACGGGCGCCGCGCTCGCCCCGCTGGGGTGGGGGGCGTACGTCCTGTGGGTGGGCCGGCGCGAGGGCGACCCGCTCGGCGGCTACTTCACCGTGCAGCGGCTGTGGGGTTCCACCTTCGACCTGGGCCGCGGCTCCCTGCGCTTCGTCGAGCACCTGCTCCTGCACGGCGACCGCTTCGTCTTCCCGGTGACGCTGGCGATCGTGGCGCTCGCCGTGGTGCTCTACGCCCTGCTCCTGGTGGACCGCGCCCCGCTGCCCCTGCTCGTGTACACCGGCGTGCTGCTGCTGATCGCGCTGGGCGGCTCGGGCTTCTTCGAGTCCAAGCCGCGGTTCCTGCTGCCCGCGTTCCCGCTGCTGATCCCGCCCGCGCGGGCGCTGGTGCGGACGGCGAGAGCCCGGCCGTGGCACGCGACCGTGGTGGTCACCGCCCTGGCCGGGCTCTCCTCCCTCTACGGCGCGTATCTGGTCGTGCTCGCGCGCACGCCGCTGTAGGGCCGGGTCGCTCCCTGGCGGGGACTCCTCTCCGGGACTCCCCGTCGGGGCTACTCCTCGTCGTCGGGCTTCTCCGCCTCGTCGACCTCCTCGGTGAGGCCGAGCTGCTCGACCAGCCAGCGGTCGAACTCGATGGCGGCGCGCACCCAGCTGACCGTCGAGGAGACGAAGTGGTTCAGGTCCACGCCGGTGCCGACCAGCATCTGCGCCTCACCGATGAGACGGACGGTGCCGTCGTCGTGGGTGTGGCTGTAGACCTTCGGCCACAGCGTGCGCCGGTTCCAGTCGTCGATGGACTCCAGCAGCTGCGGCTTGGCGTCGATCGGGTGCGGACGGTCGTAGAACGTCCGCACCGAGAAGACGAGCTGGTCACCCTCGCCACGGAACATGAAGTACGTACGGAACTGCTCCCACGGCGCCGCGAGGTCACCCTCGTCGTCGATGACGTACTTCAGCTCCATCTGTTCCAGGAGCTGCTTCACGAGGTCCTGATCCGGGACGACGGGGCCTGCCGGTCCTTGGGGGTTCGGCTCGGGCTGGCCCCCGAAGTTCGGAATCGAGGACGGGTCGATGCTCACCGTGTTTTTCCCTTCGTACGGATTCCGCCATCCTCCCCCATGCGGGGAGGGGCGTGGCAAGTGCTGCCGCCCCTGTCCGCCACGGGCTGACCCGATCAGGTCCACGGGCCCGCCGCACACCGGGGCGACGGGCCCAGGCACCACGGCCGCTAGAGCGTCTTGCCGGTATCCGGTCCCACGATCAGGCCGTCGCCGAAGACGTTCACCCGGACCGTGTCGCCGTCCTTGACCTCGCCGGAGAGGATCTCCCGGGCGAGCCGGTCACCGATCGCGGTCTGCACCAGGCGGCGCAGGGGGCGCGCGCCGTAGGCCGGGTCGATGCCCTTGTCGGCGAGCCAGGTCAGGGCCTCGTCCGAGACCTCCAGGGTGAGCCGGCGTTCGGCCAGGCGCTTGGCCAGGCGGCCGATCTGGAGGGCGGCGATGCGGCCCAGCTCCTCGCGGTCGAGGGCGGAGAAGACGACGAGGTCGTCCAGCCGGTTGAGGAACTCCGGCTTGAACGAGGCCCGCACCACCTGGAGGACCTGCGCCTTCTTCTCCTCCGCTCCGGTGAGCGGGTCGACCAGGAAGTTGCTGCCCAGGTTGGAGGTGAGGATCAGGATCGTGTTGCGGAAGTCGACGGTGCGGCCCTGTCCGTCGGTGAGCCGGCCGTCGTCCAGCACCTGGAGCAGGATGTCGAAGACCTCCGGGTGCGCCTTCTCCACCTCGTCGAGGAGGATCACCGAGTACGGGCGCCTGCGCACCGCCTCGGTCAGCTGGCCGCCCTCCTCGTAGCCGACGTAGCCGGGCGGGGCGCCGAGCAGCCGGGCGACGCTGTGCTTCTCGCCGTACTCCGACATGTCGATGCGGACCATGGCCCGCTCGTCGTCGAAGAGGAAGTCGGCGAGCGCCTTGGCCAGTTCGGTCTTGCCCACGCCCGTCGGGCCGAGGAAGAGGAACGAACCGGTGGGGCGGTCGGGGTCGGCGATGCCCGCGCGGGTGCGCCGTACGGCGTCGGAGACGGCGCGCACCGCCTCCTGCTGGCCGATCAGGCGGCGTCCCAACTCGTCCTCCATGCGCAGGAGTTTCTGGGTCTCGCCCTCCAGCAGCCGGCCGGCCGGGATGCCGGTCCAGGAGCCGACGACGTCCGCGATGTCGTCCGGGCCGACCTCTTCCTTGACCATGGTGTCCTGGGCGGCGGCCTCCTCCTCGGCCTCGGACGCCTCCTCCAAGTCCCGCTCAAGGGAAGGGATCTCGCCGTAGAGCAGCTTGGAGGCGGTGTCGAAGTCGCCGTCACGCTGGGCGCGTTCGGCCTGGCCGCGCAGATCGTCGAGCCTCTCCTTCAGCTCGCCGACCCGGTTGAGGGACTGCTTCTCCTTCTCCCAACGGGCGTTGAGGCCCCGCAGCTCCTCCTCCCGGTCGGCGAGATCGCGGCGCAGCCGGTCCAGGCGCTCCTTGGAGGCGGCGTCCGTCTCCTTGCTCAGCGCCAGCTCCTCCATCTTCAACCGGTCGACGACGCGCTGGAGTTCGTCGATCTCGACCGGGGAGGAGTCGATCTCCATGCGCAGCCGGGAGGCCGCCTCGTCGACGAGGTCGATCGCCTTGTCGGGCAGGAAACGGGAGGTGATGTAGCGGTCGGAGAGCGTGGCCGCCGCGACCAGCGCGCTGTCCGCGATCACCACCTTGTGGTGGGCCTCGTACCGTCCCTTGAGGCCGCGGAGGATGGCGATGGTGTCCTCGACGGACGGCTCGGCGACCAGCACCTGCTGGAAGCGGCGCTCCAGCGCCGGGTCCTTCTCGATCCGCTCGCGGTACTCGTCGAGGGTGGTGGCGCCGACCATGCGCAGCTCACCGCGGGCGAGCATCGGCTTGAGCATGTTGCCCGCGTCCATCGCGGAGTCGCCGCCGGCGCCCGCGCCGACGACGGTGTGCAGTTCGTCGATGAAGGTGATGATCTGGCCGTCGGAGTCCTTGATCTCGCCCAGGACGGTCTTGAGCCGCTCCTCGAACTCGCCCCGGTACTTGGCCCCGGCGACCATCGCGCCGAGGTCGAGCGAGACGAGCCGCTTGTCCTTGAGGGACTCGGGCACGTCACCCTTGACGATCCGCTGGGCGAGCCCCTCGACGACGGCGGTCTTGCCGACGCCGGGTTCGCCGATCAGCACCGGGTTGTTCTTCGTGCGGCGCGAGAGCACCTGCACGACTCGGCGGATCTCCTGGTCCCGGCCGATGACCGGGTCGAGCTTGCCCTCACGCGCCGCGGCGGTGAAGTCGGTGCCGAACTTCTCCAGCGCCTTGTACTGACCCTCGGGGTCGGGTGTGGTCACCCGGCGCCCTCCCCTCGACTTCTGGAAGGCCTCGCGCAGCTTCTTCGCACTGGCCCCCTGACGGGAGAGTACGTCGCCGGCCGCGCCGCCCTTCCCCGCGATACCGATGAGCAGATGCTCGGTGGACAGGTACTCGTCCCCGAGTTCCTTCGCCGTCTCCGCCGCGTCCGCGATCACCGCGAGCAGTTCGCGGTTGGGCTGCGGGGGCGCGACCGTCGCTCCGGTCACGCTGGGCAGCGCGCCGAGCGCCCGCTCGGCACCCGACCGTACGGCGGCCCGGTCGGCGTCGACGGCGGCCAGCAGGTCGGTGATGTTCTCGTTGTCCTCCCCCGCGAGCAGCGAGAGAAGCAGGTGGGCCGGGGTCAGGTCGGCGTGCCCCCCGGACACGGCCCGTTGGGTGGCCGCGTTGATCGCGTCCCGGCTCCTGTTGGTCAGCTCGGCGTCCACGTTCGCTTTCTCCTCCTGGCGTCAGCCGTTGGTGGCCGGCTCGTCACGTCTCCCCGTACTGACTCTGCCAACCTGCACAAAGTTGAGTCTATTCCACTCAAGGCAGTGGCGCGAGTGTGCCAGGGACGGGGTGACGGCGCATACGGCCGGGGTGGCGGGCGGGCCCAGTGCGGGGCGCGGCGCCCGCGACTCGGTGGCCGGCGGTCCGCGCGTCCCGGGCGGTGGCCGCGACCGGGCCCGACGGAACGCGACGAAGGAGCGGCGGAAAGTGAGCGGAGAGCGGCGGAAGCGGGGCGGAGCGATCAGTTCCAGCCACTGCCGCCGGGCGCGTACCAGCACATTCCGCGCAAACTGCAGCGGCGTCACCGTGTTCAGGTCACGGTGACGCCGCTGCGGGGGGAAGCACCTGAGCGATCTGTTACGACGGGGGAATCGCGTCAGGCACTGCGGGGGGTGGCTGAGATGGCCCGAACTTGGGGGGTTTCCGGTTCCACCAGCCTGTGGTCTCGCTGATCAAGATTGACGAAGATCATGCCGTATCGGATCGCGCACCGGACCGGCTGCGGCGCCCCCCGAGGCCGCCGCAGACACCGATACGCCCGTACGTCCTCGTCGTCGTCCCGCGTCACGACGACCGGCTCTCCGAAGACCGTCACCATCAACGAGTCACCACTGTGGGGGATGGCGGTGACCAGGTCGATGAAGTGCCAGCCGGAACGGTAGGCGGTGGCCATTTCGCGGCGGAAGGAGCGGTCGTCGGGAGGCGTTGTCACATCAGCTCCACGCACTGTCATCCGCGCCGTCGGCAGTGGCGGAGCCGCCGGCGACCGCGTCGGTTGCGGTCGGCAGTGACCAGGCACTGTCCGCTCGGATGTCACCCTTCTCGACAGAGAGGCCAGTCAGCGTTCCGAAGGCCACAACGGTGGAGAAGGCGGCGACAAGCACCGAGCGAAGCATTCTCTTACGCATAGTCGGCTTCGTCCTCACTTGAAGGTCCCCTCTTCCCCCGTCGAATAAGACGATGGCTCATTCGGGCACGTCATGGCCACACAATCGATGCATCATGTTCCTGCATGTTCAGGACCCTGGGGGGTGGAGATTTGGCAATGAATCGGACTAAAGCGACGCATCCCCATGCCGTGACGGAGCTGTGCGCGGACGGTGGGCGTCTCTATGCGAATGCGCTCCGCACGGGACGTATCGCCCGTGCGGACGTGGAGGCCACTCCGTGTCTGATGGAGTTCGCCCTGCTCCATCCCGATCCGGACGACCCGAACTGGCTGCGCCCCGTGCCGCCCTCGGTCGCCCTCGCCCAGCGGCTCAACCCCCTTGAGCACGAGATCACGGAGCGGCGCCGGCTGTCGATCGAACTGGCCGACGCCTTCGAGCCGTTCATGGACCTCAGCGCCCAGGTCACCGCCTCCACCCACTCCATCACCGTGCTGGAGGGGCTCGACCGCATCAACTCCGCGCTCGACCTGGCCACGGCCCAGTGCCAGAACGAGATGGTCACCGTCCAGCCCAGCCACCGGCACCCCGAGCGCCGCCTCATCGCCGCCCTGGAGCGCGACCGGCCGCTGATCGAGCGGGGCGTCCGGATCCGGACGCTCTACCAGCACACGGCCCGCTACAGCCCCGAACGGCTGGCCTACGTGGACCAGTTCGCGGACGGTAAAGCCGAGTACCGGACGATCGACGAACTCGTCGAGCGGCTCATCATCTGCGACGAGACGGTCGCCTTCATCCCCATCAGCGACGACCGGCAGGTCGCCCTGGAGCTGCGCCACCCCGGCCTGGTCCGCTATCTGGTCAAGGTCTTCGAGTTCATGTGGGGCCGCGCCGTACCACTGCGGGCGGGCACCCCGTACGACACCGACCCGGACGGCATCACCGACATCCAGCACTCCATCGCCAAGCTGCTGGTCGAGGGTCATGTGGACGAGGCCATCGCGCGCCGGCTCGGCATGAACGTACGCACCTGCCGGGCCCACATAGCCAAGCTGGCGACGGCCCTGGGCAGCGGCAGCCGCGCCCAACTGGGCTACCTGATAGCGCAGTCGGGCATTCTGGAGCGGCAGCACTGAGCCCGCGGGACCCCACCCGGCCCCCTCAGCGGACGGTCGGCGACTTTTGGTCGGCGGCGGTGGGCCGGGCGGGCCCGTCCGCCGGACGGGCCGGCCCGTCCAGGCCCGCCTGCGCGATGCGCACCCCGAGCTGGGTACGGCTCGCCGCACCCAGCGTCTCCGAGAGCCGCGCGATGTGCGCCCGGCAGGTACGGACGCTTATCCCCAGGCGCTCCGCGATGACCGCGTCCTGGTGGCCCTCCGCCAGCAGGGCGGCGATGGACTGCTCCCGGTGCGAGATGCCCTCGATGCCGGTGTCGGGCAGCGGGGCCGCGACCGGGATGGCGAGGCGCCACAGCCGCTCGAAGACGGTGCCGAAGTACTCGACCAGCGCGGGGTGGCGCAGCTCCAGCGCCATCGTGCGGTCGGCGTTGGCGGGGATGAAGGCGACCGTGCGGTCGAAGAGGATCAGCCGGTCCACGACCTCGTCCAGCGTCCTGGCCTCCACCGCGTCGCCCATCAGCTCCAGGTAGTTGAGCAGCCCCTGGCCGTGCCGCGCCACATGCGTGTAGAGGTCGCGCATCCGCACCCCGCGGCTGCGCAGCGCCACCGCCCGGTGCAGCCCCTCGGAGAGTTCGGGCTCGCGCCGGATGCCGCCCGGCTGGACCGTCAGCACCTCGGTGGTGCACGCCTCGGTCGCCGCGTCCATCGCGGCCTGGATGCGGGAGAGTCCGTCCAGGACCCGGATCGCGGCGCCCTCCAGCGAGGCGGAGGCGGACGCCTGGATCTGCCGGCCGAGGCCCGCGTACCACTCGAAGGCCTCCACCGCCGAGCCCACCCGCAGATGGCTTGAGCTGACCTCCTGGTACACCCCGCGCAGCAGCCGGGTCATGACCTCCTGCGGGGAGGTCGGCACCAGCCACGCCATGTCGTCGGGGTCCGGGTGCAGCAGGGCGAGTTCCAGCAGGCACGGCACCGTGTCGGCGTCCTCGCGCGACACGCGGCCCCGCCGTACGGCCCGGGAGTAGACGCGATCCCCGGTGGCGCACAGCCGGTCAGCACCGTGTGGATGCTCGTCCGTCCCGTGCCCGGTCATCGCCCATCCCACCCCCGCTTTCCGGCTCTTCCGCAGCGCAACTATGCGCGGAGCGGACCCGGTCCGCAACACACCTCCCCCCGGCCCGAGCTGTGAAAACCCCCGAAATCAGCTGGTATCTCCCGGCCTCCGACCGCCGCGTTGCAACAAGCGGATGGGGGTGGACCGTACCGCCCGCATGCCTCCGCCCGGGCCTCAACCACCGCAGCGGGCAACGCCGGTGGGTGCGCGCCGCGGGACGACGACGGCACGGACGGGAGGAGGCGCGAGAAACCGGAGGAGGGGAGAGAGGAGGGGATGAGAGGAGAAGGGCGCCGCGGAGACGTGAACCGGGCCGAGACGCGCGCTAGTTGGCGAACGCAAACCTCAACGTCATCGCGCAGCACGGAAGTCGGCGGCCGGAGCCGCACCGGCCCGTGCCGGGAGGGGCGGAGCCGCAACGGCACCGTGCACGGGGAAAGCTGAGCCGCACCGGCCTCGTACGCGGAAAGGCGGCACCGCATCGGCTCGTGCACCGGAGGGCGGAGCCGCGTCCGTACGGCGTCCCGGGGCGTGGGGCGGGAGCCCGACCGCGGCGCGGGCTCCACGAGGGCGCTCGCCGGGGCGTGAGGGGCGGCCGGTCGGAGGGGGGGCGGAGTGGCGCCCGGAGCGCCCGGGAGGGCGCCAGGCGGCGACTGAGGGCCGCCGGGGCGGTGCGGGGGCCCCGGCGGCCGTCCGTGAGCCGGTGGGGCTACTTGAGGCCGATCGCCGAGCAGTCCGCCTTGTACGCGCTGGTGCAGATGTCCGACACCTTGTAGATCCCGTCCGCGACGACGGTCTCCTTGATGTTGTCCTTGGTCAGGGCGACCACGGAGACCAGCTGCGAGGGGATCTTCTTGTTGGTGGGGCTGTCGACCGAGTCGCGGGTGAGGGAGTCGAACTCGATGTCCCGGCCCTGGACCAGCGCCACGGCCGCCTTCGCGGCCGCCTCGGCCTCGTCCGGGTAGGGCTTGTAGACGCTCATGTACTGCTCGCCGGAGACGATCCGCTGCACGGCCGTGAGTTCGGCGTCCTGGCCGGTGATGGGGGGCATCTTCGTCACGCCCGCCGCCTTCAGGGCCTTCACGATCCCGCCGGCCATGGCGTCGTTGGCGGAGTACACCGCGGCGACGTTGTCCTTGCCGAGCTTGCCGATCGCCTCGGTCATGTGCGCCTGGGCCGTGTCCGGGCTCCACTCGGCCGTGTCGTAGGTCTCGGCGATCGTCACCTTGCCGGTCAGCTCGGACAGCGCGCCCTTCTTGAACTGGGCGGCGTTCGGGTCGGTCGGCGAGCCGTTGACCATGACGATCTTGTCGGAGGAGTCGAGGTTGCCGCCCAGCGCCTCCAGCAGCGAGCGGCCCTGCACCTCGCCGACGAGCTCGTTGTCGAAGGAGACGTACGCGTCGATGGGCCCCTCGGCCAGACGGTCGTAGGCGATGACCGGAATGCCCGCGGTCTTGGCCTTCTTCACCATGGCCCGGATGGCGTGCGAGTCGACGGCGTCGAGCAGGATGACGTCGACCTTGTCGTCGATCATCTTCTGCATCTGCGCGTTCTGGACCGTCGCCTTGCCGCCGGCGTTCGCGTACTCCGACGACCCCTTCTTGGAGGTGAGTTGGGAGACCGTCGACTTGATGATCGGGTAGTCGAACTCGGCGTACCGCGTGTTCGTCTTCTCCGGCATCAGCACGCCCACCGTGATGTCGTTGCCCTTCGCCGGGGTCGCGTCCGTGCTGCTCCCGGACGAGCTCATCACGCCACAGGCGGCCAGCGGGAGGGCCAGCGAGGAGGCGGCCACGGATATGGCGATACGGCGCATTGGGGTGCTCACTTCTGGTGCCTTCCGAACGCGGGCGCAGCGTTGCGACCCAGGTGACTGAAAAGCCAACGCGGCGGCGCCCATCGGCGTCAAGCGGAATCACTTAACGAGATAGCAACATCACGTTCCGTTTGGTATGTGAAGGCATTGCGGAACCGCCCACAAACACTCTTTACGGACCCTCCACCCAACGGGAGTTCACGGGGAGGCAAAGACCAGTACAACCAGCCCCTTTCGGTACGAGTCGCTCGCGGCCGGCCGCGAGCCGCCCCCGGGGGTGTCCGGACCGGTGAGCGAACAGACCCGGCCAGCAGGGCGCTTCGGACCGGGCGGCGCGAACACGCGAAGGGGCCCGGAGTTGCCTCCGGGCCCCTTGAACCGTGCTGCGCGATGGGCGCTGTTCAGTCGGACGACTGCTGCCGCTTGGGCCGCCACACCACCAGCGCGCTGGTCTGCTGGACCTCCTGGTACGGGACCAGGTCCCGGCGGTAGGAGGCGTGCACCGCGGCCTCGCGCTGCCGCATCGTCGCAGCCGCGCCGTCCACCGCCGACTCCAGCTCCGCGACCCGGGACTGGAGCGCGGCGACCTGGTTCTCCAGCTCGATGATGCGCTTGATGCCGGCCAGGTTGATGCCCTCGTCCTGCGACAACTGCTGGACGGTACGCAGCAGTTCGATGTCGCGGGCCGAGTAGCGCCGGCCGCGGCCGGCCGTGCGGTCGGGCGAGACCAGGCCGAGGCGGTCGTACTGGCGCAGCGTCTGCGGGTGCAGACCGGAGAGCTGGGCCGCCACCGAGATGACGTACACCGGCGTCTCGTGCGTCAGTTCGTACGGATTTCGTCGACGGCCGTCCATCCCTGTCAAGCTCCCTTCGCGGCCTGGAACAGCTCCGCCCGCGGATCCTCACCCGCGGTCGCCTCGCGATACGCCTCCAGCGCGTCACGAGCCTTCCCCGTCAGATCCTTCGGGACACTCACCTCGACGGTGACCAGCAGATCGCCGCGGGTGCCGTCCTTGCGGAAGGCGCCCTTGCCGCGGGCGCGCATCGTCAGCCCGTTGGGCGTGCCCGGCGGCAGCTTCAGCGTCACCGGCGGCCCGCCCAGGGTGGGCACCCGGACCTCGCCGCCCAGCGCCGCCTCGGCGAACGTCACCGGCACCGACACCGTGAGGTTGTCCTCCTTGCGCCCGAACACCGGGTGCGGGTCGACGTGCACGACGACGTACAAGTCGCCCGCGGGACCGCCGCGTTCACCCGGCGCGCCCTTGCCCCGCAGCCGGATGCGCTGGTTGTCCGAGACGCCGGCCGGGATACGGACCTGCATCGTGCGCGAGGACTTGGCGCGCCCCGAACCCTTGCAGACCTCGCAGGGGTTCTCCGCGATCAGTCCGCGGCCCTTGCAGTCCGGGCAGGGATCGGTGAGCGAGAAGCCGCCGCCCGAGCCCCGCGCCACCTGGCCGGTGCCGACACACGTCGGGCACACGCGCGGTGTGCCGTTGGCGTCGCCGGTGCCCGAACAGGCCTTGCAGGGCGCCTGGGAGGACATCCGCAACGGGACCGTGGCGCCCTCGATGGCTTCCGTGAAGCTCAGTGTGACCTCGGACTCGATGTCCTGGCCGCGCCGCGGCTGCACCCGCGTGGTGCCGCCCGCGCCGCCGCGGTTGAACAGGCCCCCGAAGACGTCACCGATGCCCCCGCCGAAGCCGCCGGCGTTCCCGCCGCCGCCCTGGGGGGCGCCTCCGAAGAGGTCCCCCAGGTCGAAGTTGAAGTTGCCGCCGCCCGCGCCCGGCCCCGGACGGTATCCGCCGTTGCCGAAGAGGGCGCGCGCCTCGTCGTACTCCTTGCGCTTCTTGGGGTCCCCGAGGATGTCGTTGGCCTCGGAGATCTCCTTGAAGCGCTCCTCGGCCTTGGTGTTGCCCTTGTTGGCGTCCGGGTGGAACTCGCGGGCGAGCTTCCGGTACGCCTTCTTGATCTCGGCCTCGGTGGCGTCCTTGGGGACGCCGAGGACCTTGTAGTAGTCCTTCTCGATGAAGTCCTTGGTGCTCATCCTCGACGTCCCTCCCTTCCCTCTGGTCCTTCTCGGCCGTCCGGTCCTCGCGGTCCTTGCGGCCTCACCGGTTCAACCTCAGCCCTCGTCCGGGCCACCGCTCTCCTTGTCGTCCGCCGTCTCCGCCGAATCCGAAGAGTCCGCCTTGACGGGCTGCGCCCCCGGCTGGGGCTCGGCCACCGCCACCCGCGCGGGGCGGATGGTGCGCTCGCCGAACCGGTAGCCGGGCTGCAGGATCGCCACGCAGGTCGTCTCGGTGACGTCCGGCGCGTACGAGTGCATCAGGGCCTCGTGGATGGTCGGGTCGAAGGGCTCGCCCTCCTTGCCGAACTGCTGGAGGCCCATCTTGGCCACGACGCTCTCCAGCGACTCCCCGACGACCTTGAAGCCGCCGACGAACTCACCGTGTTCGCGCGCGCGGCCGATGTCGTCGAGGACGGGCAGAAGCTCGGTCAGGATGTTCGCGATCGCGATCTCCTTGACCGTGATCCGGTCGCGCTCGACACGGCGGCGGTAGTTCTGGAACTCGGCCTGGAGCCGCTGGAGGTCCGCGGTGCGCTCGTCGAGCGCCTTGCGCACCTGGTCCAGCTGGGCCGTCAGACCGGCGATCTGCAGTGCTGCGTCCCCGGCCGGGGCCGCCTCCTCCCCCGGGGTGCCCGGGGAGGAGGCGGCCTGCGGCTCGGCGTCGTCGGGGGTGGCGCCGGAGGGGACGTCGGGCTTCTCCTCGAAGCCCGGAGTCTCCTCCGTCACGCGGCACCGTCCTTGCGCTCGTCGTCCACGATCTCGGCGTCGACCACGTCGTCGTCGGCCCTGGGCGCCTCGGCACCCGGGGCGTCGCCGCCCGCGGCCTGCGCGGCCTGGGCGTCGGCGTACATGGCCTGGCCGACCTTCTGGGAGACCGCGGCGACCTTCTCGGTCGCGGTGCGGATCTCGGCCGTGTTGTCGCCTTCGGCGGACTCGTTCTTGAGCGCGGTCTTCAGCTCCTCGACGGCGGCCTCGACCTCGGTCTTGACCTCGCCGGGAACCTTGTCCTCGTTGTCCTTGAGGAACTTCTCCGTTTGGTAGACGAGCTGCTCGCCCTGGTTGCGGGTCTCGGCGGCCTCGCGGCGACGGTGGTCCTCGTCCGCGTACTGCTCGGCCTCCTGGCGCATCCGGTCGACCTCGTCCTTCGGCAGCGAGGAGCCGCCGGTGACGGTCATCTTCTGCTCCTTGCCCGTGCCCAGGTCCTTCGCGGTCACGTGCATGATGCCGTTGGCGTCGATGTCGAAGGAGACCTCGATCTGCGGGACACCGCGCGGGGCCGGCGGCAGACCGGTCAGCTCGAACATCCCGAGCTTCTTGTTGTACGCCGCGATCTCGCGCTCGCCCTGGTAGACCTGGATCTGCACGGAGGGCTGGTTGTCCTCGGCGGTGGTGAAGATCTCGGACCGCTTGGTCGGGATCGTCGTGTTCCGCTCGATCAGCTTGGTCATGATGCCGCCCTTGGTCTCGATACCGAGGGACAGCGGGGTCACGTCGAGGAGCAGGACGTCCTTGACCTCACCCTTGAGGACACCGGCCTGGAGGGACGCGCCGATGGCGACGACCTCGTCCGGGTTGACGCCCTTGTTGGCGTCCTTGCCGCCGGTGAGCTCCTTGACGAGCTCGGCCACGGCGGGCATACGCGTCGAACCGCCGACGAGGACGACGTGGTCGATCTCGTTGATGGAGATGCCGGCGTCCTTGATGACGTTGTGGAACGGCGTCTTGCAGCGCTCCAGCAGGTCGGCCGTCAGCTGCTGGAACTGAGCCCGGGTGAGCTTCTCGTCCAGGTGCAGCGGGCCCTCGGCGGACGCCGTGATGTAGGGCAGGTTGATCGAGGTCTCGGTGGACGAGGACAGCTCGATCTTGGCCTTCTCGGCGGCCTCGCGGAGGCGCTGGAGGGCCATCTTGTCCTTGCCCAGGTCCACGCCGTGACCGGAGGCGAACTGCTTCACCAGGTAGTCGACGACCCGCTGGTCCCAGTCGTCACCACCGAGGTGGTTGTCGCCGTTGGTGGCCTTCACCTCGACGACGCCGTCGCCGATCTCCAGCAGGGAGACGTCGAAGGTGCCGCCACCGAGGTCGAAGACGAGGATCGTCTGGTCGTCCTTGTCGAGGCCGTACGCCAGCGCCGCCGCCGTGGGCTCGTTGACGATGCGAAGGACGTTCAGGCCCGCGATCTCGCCGGCCTCCTTCGTCGCCTGGCGCTCGGAGTCGTTGAAGTACGCCGGGACCGTGATGACCGCGTCGGCGACCTTCTCGCCCAGGTAGGCCTCGGCGTCCCGCTTCAGCTTCTGCAGGATGAAGGCGCTCATCTGCTGCGGGTTGAAGCTCTTTCCGTCGAGCTCGATCTTCCAGTCCGTGCCCATGTGGCGCTTCACGGAGCGGATGGTCCGGTCAACGTTGGTGACCGCCTGACGCTTGGCGACCTCGCCGACGAGCACCTCACCGTTCTTGGCGAAGGCGACGACGGACGGCGTGGTCCTGGCGCCCTCGGCGTTGGTGATGACGGTGGGCTCGCCGCCCTCCAGAACGCTGACGACGGAGTTAGTCGTGCCCAGGTCGATGCCGACCGCACGTGCCATGGTTGATTCCTCCAGCAATGACTTGAGTGGAACGGACTCAAGTGTGCACGACGTCCGGCGCGCGGTCAACAGAGCTGAGTCAACCAGGCTCAACTCTTATCCGTTCCTTACACGCAACTGAGTCCTGACCTGCGACGACACGGGCCGACGGAGTTGCCGACGGACTCCGTAGACCGGAACCTTCAGCAGCCCGAGGACGACGACGGCCGTCCCGCCCGCCACCCAGACCACGGCCGAGTCGCCGGCCCAGCCGTTGTGCGCGAGCACCGCGACGAGCACTCCGGAGAAGCCGCCGGCCCCCAGCAGCACGACCGCGCCCTGCGGGGTGAGCCCCAACCGCCTTAGCCGGTGCGCCAGATGATCGGGTCCGCCCCTCGACAGCGGCCGTCCGGCCAGTCGCCGGGACACCACCACCAGAACGACGTCGGCGCTCGCCACGACGGTGAGCGCGAAGAGCACGCCGACGCTGGAGGCGAACCCGTGCCCGGCCCGGGTGGACACGGCCGCCGAGGCGAGCACGAACCCCGCGTACAGCGACCCGCACGCCCCGAGGGCGCTGCGCGCGGGATGCCAGTTGTGCATCAGGAACCCGGTCAGCGCGGCGGCCAGCACGCTGAGCAGCACCGCGAGCCCGTCCATCACCTCCGCCGTCGCGCAGGCCCCGACCCCGAAGGCGGTGACCACCCCCACGGTTCCCGCCAGCCCGTCCGCGTGGTCAAGTCCCTTGAAAGCGGCGGCTGTCCAGACGATCCATCCCACCGCCAGCAGCCCGGCCGGCACCCCGGTCTCGTCGTACGGCACGACACAGGCCGCCGCGATCGCCGTACCGGCGAGCAGGAAGCGCGTCCTGAGCCGCCACGCATCGGCGGCCAGCCCCAGCACCGCCACCGCGGACGCTGCGGCCAGCAACTCGCCCACCCCGTCCCCGATCGGCGCGATCCCGGTCCAGTCGCACCCCCAGGTCACCAGCGCGACGGCGAGTACGACGGCCAGGCCGCCGAGCAGCGGAACCGGCCGCGCCCGCCGCCGGTCGACGAGCCCGGCCCGCAGCGCGGGCACCCGGAGGAGGGCGGCGAGGAGGGCGGCGAGGAGCAGGGCGGTGACGGCGGCGACAATCGCGTAGAGCACGGCCCTAAAGTAAGCCTGATGTCATGATTTGCGGTGAATAACAGGATTGTCCGGCGTGCCTCTCCCGCCGCACCGGGTGAGGGGCGCCTCAGCGACGCAGATCACCGCGCCGCTGGCTACAGTGCGGCACCAGAAGTGGGTAGTCTCAGACGGACTGCATAAGTTACCGCTTAGTAATCACCTCCGAGCCTGCTCGGAGACACCCCTCGCAGGCCCGAGGAGCCTTGACATGCAACTCGCCGCGATCATCGTGTCGCTGGTACTGATCGTGGTCGGTGTGGCGCTGTTCGCCCGCGCCGTCCTGCAGATCTACACCTTCATGCGACTCGGCCAGAACGTGCCCGCGGGCACCCGCACCGACGAACCGGTGCAGCGCACCGTCACCGTGGCCAAGGAGTTCCTGGGCCACACCCGGATGAACCGCTGGGGCATCGTCGGTGTCGCGCACTGGTTCGTGGCGGTCGGCTTCTTCACGCTGCTGCTGACGATCGTCAACGCCGTCGGCCAGCTGTTCCAGGCCGACTGGCTGCTGCCGGTCCTCGGCGAGTGGGCGCCGTACAACGTCTTCGTCGAGTTCATCGGCACCATGACCGTCCTCGGCATCCTGACGCTGATCGTGATCCGCCAGCTGAGCAGCCCGAACCGGCCCGGCCGCAAGTCCCGCTTCGCCGGCTCCAACTTCGGCCAGGCGTACTTCGTCGAGGCCGTCATCCTCATCGTCGGCGTCTGCATCTTCATGCTGCACGCCCTGGAGGGCGCCCAGCACCACGTGGACGGCTACGAGGCCTCGTTCTTCCTCTCGTACCCGGTGGTGTCCTGGCTGCGCGGCCTGGACGTCTCCACGCTCCAGAACCTCACCTACCTCTTCGCGGGCGTGAAGATCGCGGCCTCCTTCATCTGGATGATCACGGTCGCCCTGAAGACCGACATGGGCATCGCCTGGCACCGCTTCCTGGCCTTCCCGAACATCTGGTTCAAGCGGAACGCCACCGGCGCCACCGCGCTCGGCCCCCTGCTGCCGATGACCTCCGGCGGCAAGCCGATCGACTTCACCGACCCCGGTGACGACGACGTCTTCGGCGTCTCCCAGGTCGAGCAGTTCTCCTGGAAGGGCCTGCTGGACTTCTCCACCTGCACCGAGTGCGGCCGCTGCCAGTCGCAGTGCCCCGCCTGGAACACCGGCAAGCCGCTCTCCCCCAAGCTCCTGATCATGTCCCTGCGCGACCACGCGCACGCCAAGGCGCCCTACCTGCGCGCGGGTGGCGGCAAGACCATGGAGGGCGAGGAGAGGGCGAGCGCCGAGCAGCTCAAGGACGTACCCGCCGCGGCCCTCGCCGAGGCCGAGCGCCCCCTGATCGGCACGGCCGAGGAGAACGGCGTCATCGACCCCGATGTCCTGTGGTCCTGCACCACCTGCGGCGCCTGCGTCGAGCAGTGCCCGGTCGACATCGAGCACATCGACCACATCGTCGACATGCGCCGCTACCAGGTGATGATCGAGTCCGCGTTCCCGTCCGAGGCGGGCACGATGCTCAAGAACCTGGAGAAGAAGGGCAACCCCTGGGGCCTGGCCAAGAAGCAGCGGCTGGAGTGGACCAAGGAGGTCGACTTCGAGATCCCGGTCGTCGGCCAGGACATCGAGGACCTCACCGAGATCGAGTACCTGTACTGGGTCGGCTGCGCCGGCGCCCTGGAGGACCGCGCCAAGAAGACCACGAAGGCCTTCGCGGAACTCCTCCACATCGCGGGCGTCAAGTTCGCGATCATGGGCGGCGACGAGAAGTGCACCGGTGACTCCGCCCGCCGCCTCGGCAACGAGCCCCTCTTCCAGGAGCTCGGCATGGAGAACGTGGCCGCCCTGAACATGGCCTTCGGCGAGGAACTCGACGACGAGGGCAACGCGGTGGCCGAGTCGGCCAAGCCCCGGTCCGCGAAGAAGATCGTCGCGACCTGCCCGCACTGCCTCAACACCATCGGCAACGAGTACCCGCAGCTCGGCGGCGACTACGAGGTCATCCACCACACCCAGCTGCTCCAACACCTGGTCGACGAGGGCAAGTTGATCCCCGTCACCCCGGTCGAGGGCCTCATCACCTACCACGACCCGTGCTACCTGGGCCGCCACAACAAGATCTACACGCCCCCGCGCGAGATCATCGCCAAGGTCCCGGGTCTGCGCAACGAGGAGATGCACCGCCACAAGGAGCGCGGCTTCTGCTGCGGTGCCGGCGGCGCCCGGATGTGGATGGAGGAGCGGATCGGCAAGCGCATCAACAACGAGCGCGTCGACGAAGCCCTCGCCCTCGACCCGGACATCATCTCCACCGCCTGCCCGTTCTGCCTGGTCATGCTGACCGACTCGGTCAACGGCAAGAAGAACGACGGCAAGGCGAAGGAGTCCGTCCAGGTCGTCGACGTCGCCCAGTTGCTCCTGGACTCGGTGCGGACCCCGCTCGACGACGACCCCCCGGCGGGCACGACGGACCCGGAGAACGCCCCGGAGCCCGAGCCGGTGAAGTAACGCCCACGACGGCGACACCAGCCGAAACGGCCGTAGCAGCCGTGACAGCTGTGTCAGCTGTGTCAGCTGTCACAGGCGGATCCGCTACGGCGACGCCCCGCATCCCTCCGAGAGGGGTGCGGGGCGTCGTCGTGGCCGTCTCCGCCGGCGGCTCCGTAAAGGCGCCCGTGGTGGTGTCCGCGGCCGGGTGACCGCACGGGGTCCGCGGTCGGGGTGTAGCGGAGTACACCCCCGATCCGGGAGAGCGGTCCCTCGTGGTGGCGAGCGCGCGACGGAATCGTGGAGGGCAGAAGATCCCGCCCTCCACCCGAAGGACATCCCGTGAGGTCACCGCTCGCCACCCTGAAGTCGTTCGTCGCCGACCTGCTGCTGTGGTCCTGCTTCGCCGGCGGTCTCGCCACGAGTACGGCGTCCGGCGCCGTCCTCGACGGCACGGCCAAGTCCGCGGCCACCTTCGCCGGCATCGCCGTCGCCCTCGTCGCCGGCTCACGCATCGCGAAGAAGCCGAAGATCAAGGCGTTCCTGTCGAGGACGTCGACGCTGTGGTTCCTGTTCCTCTTCAACGGCGGTGTGGCCGTGGCCTGTTACCTGACCATGGACGGCGCCAAGGGCATCGCGACCGCCGCCGGCATGGGTCTGGTCTCGCTCGGCGCGGCGGGCGGCCTGATCGGCAACGTGCGCCGCCCGAAGGCCGGTTCGGCGCCGACGCGGACCGCCGAGGAGCCGTGGGCCTGACGGTCCGAGGGTCGCGCCGTACCACGAGTCGCCGTGCCCGCTGTTCCGCTCTCCCGCCGATGACGCGCCAGGAACCGCCCCCTCCCCCCGTACGAAAGGCCCCCATGACCAACCGAGTCCGCCCTCGCCGCCGCCCGCGCCTCACGGCCCACCGCGCCACCACCGTCCTCGCCCTCATCACGGCCGCCGCGCTGGCCACCGTCCTGCTCACGGGCTGCGACCCCACGGACACCGCCAACTCGTCTGCCTGTGGCCGGAGTTGGACCACGATCGCCGACAGCCTCAAGGCGATCCACGAGGCCGGCGCGGAGGCGGCGAAGGACCCGGGCCGCACCGACGACTCCATCGCCACGATCGACGAGAGACTCGACAGGATCGACGCGACCGACACGGACTCCGACGACAGCGAGACCGCCCGGGCGGTCGACGACCTGGACCAGGCGATCTCCGACTACAACACGTCGATCCTGCACGGCGACACCCACCCCGACACCAGTGGGATCGACACGGCGGCCGACCGGCTCAAGGACCTCTGCACGCCGTAGAAAGGGGACAACTGAGCCGATTGCAGGGGGCCTTGACCGCCCGTACCAAAGATTTGCCGACCGCCCGTACAACTGTCCCGCCCCCACCGAAGTCTCCTGATCGCCAACCGTCCATGAAGCCAGGGCCAACGCCCGGCGAACGGGACGGCACGCACCCCATCGACGCGGATTGCCCGCCGGGCATCCTCCGCATGCCGCAGGAGACCCCCGCATGCACCAGCAACACCAGCCGTACCTCAGACTCGCCCTCGCGACGGCCGTGGCCGCCACGCTGACCGGCGGTCTGCTCACCCTGACGGCGGCGACGGCGACCGCCGCCGACTCCTTCAGGACCGCGAAGGCCGACTTCAACGGCGACGGAATCGGTGACGTCGTCACCTCCGCGCCCGGCGCCTCCGTCAGCGGCCACACCAACGCGGGCCAGATCGTCGCGTTCTACGGCACCGCCACCGGCGTGACGTCCACCCGGCACTCGACCCTCAGCCAGAACTCGGGCACCGTGCCCGGCACCGCCGAGCAGGGCGACGGCTTCGGCCGTGAGACGGCGTACGCCGACTTCAACGGCGACGGCTACGACGACCTCGCCGTGGCCTCGCCGTTCGAGAAGGTCGGCACCGACACCGACGGCGGCGCCCTCGCCATCCTCTGGGGTTCCGCCAGCGGCCTCACCGGCAAGGCCAGCGACGTACCGGACCCGGCTCCCTCCGCACACGACGACTGGGGCCAGTCCCTCGCCGCCGGCGACTTCGACGGCGACGGCAGAGCCGACCTGGCCGTGGGCAGCTCGGCCGCCACGGTCTACGTCTACAAGGGAGGCTTCAGCGCCTCCACCGGGACGCCCGGCGGCCGTTACACCATCAAGCCCCCGATCAGCTCCGGCAGCAGCGGGTTCCCCTACGGCCCGGAGAGCCTGACCGCAGGCGACATCAACGGCGACGGCCGGACCGACCTGGTGGTCGACGGCTTCGAGACGCAGACGTCCAACGGCTGGAACACCAACTACTACGTGCCCGGCACCGCGAGCGGCCTCAGCGTCACCGGCGTGCGGACCCTGAAGACCGGCATCGTCACCGGTATCGGCGACATCAACGGCGACGGCTACGGCGACATCGTCACCGGCGCCGACTGGGACGCCAAGACCGACGACGGCCGGACCATCCCGGACTCCGCGAACGGCGGCAAGGTGAACATCACCTACGGCTCCGCGTCCGGCCCCGCCGCCACCACCGGCATCACCCAGAACACCGGTGCCGTACCCGGCACTTCGGAGAAGTCCGACGCGTTCGGCTGGGACCTGGACCTCGGTGACGTCAACGGCGACGGCTACCAGGACATCGTGATCTCCGCCCCCGAGGAGGACCTCGGCAGCGTGACCAACACCGGGATGCTCACCGTCCTGTACGGCTCGGCGAGCGGTGTGAACACCACCACCGGCATCCAGTCCTTCGCGCAGAGCACCGCGGGCGTGCCCGGCACCGACGAGAAGAACGACCTCTTCGGCATCGACGTCAAGCTCGACGACGTCACCGGCGACGGCAAGGCCGACCTGGTCATCGGCTCGTACGAGAACGGCGGCGACGGCGCGGTGACCTACCTGCCCTCCAACGGCACGAAGATCGTCACGACCGGCTCCCGCGCCATCGCCCCGAGCGCCCTGGGCGTCTCCACCACCGGAACACCGCAGCTCGGAAGCCTCTTCGCCGACTAGCCCGCACTTTCGTCACGCCGCCCGGCCCACCCCCGTAAGGGGCCCCGGGCGGCCCCCCTAGGGGATGTCACAGCTCGGCAGCAAAGCCGGGCCCGGAGACCCGGGCCCGGCACGCGATCGTTCGGGACCGGGTACGTTCGATCCGTGGCTGGATTCAGGAACGGACGCGGCGGCCGTAACGGCCGGGCCCCGCAAGCGCGCCCTCAACAACCTCCGTACGGGCAGCAGGCCCCCCAAGGTCAGCCGTACGGCTACCCGCAGGCGCCGCAGCAGCCCTACCCGCAGCAGCAACCCCGGTACGGCGGAAGCGGCGGCGGCTACGGCGGCCAGGGCAACCAGGGCGGCTACGGCGGCCACGGCGGCGAACCCGAGTACTTCGGGGACGGCGGCAACGGCTACCCCCAGGGCACCCCGGACCCGTACGCGGCCAACAACCCGGGACACACCCAGTCCTTCTCCGTAGGTGAGGACCCCTACACCCAGGGCGGTACCTACCACGCCGGCTCGGCCCCGGCCGGCCCGATCGGCCCCCGCCTGCGCTGGAAGGAACTGCTGCGCGGGATCGTCCTCGACCCCCGGCAGACGTTCCTGCGGATGCGGGACTACACGATGTGGGGCCCCGCCCTGATCGTGACGTTCCTCTACGGCCTGCTCGCGGTCTTCGGCTTCGACGGCGCCCGCGACGAGGCCATCCACGCCACCCTGGCGAACGCGGTACCGATCGTCCTGATCACCGCCGTCGCGATGGTGGTCTCCTCGTTCGTCCTGGGCGTGGTCACCCACACCCTCGCCCGCCAGCTCGGCGGCGACGGCGCCTGGCAGCCCACGGTCGGCCTCTCCATGCTGATCATGTCCATCACGGACGCGCCCCGCCTGGTCTTCGCCCTGTTCGCCGGCGGCAACGCCACCTTCGTCCAGGCCCTCGGCTGGGCCACCTGGGTAGCGGCCGGCGCCCTCCTCACCGTGATGATCTCCCGCTCCCACGACCTCCCCTGGCCCAAGGCCCTGGCCGCGTCGTCGATCCAGCTGATCGCCCTGCTGTCGATCGTCAAACTGGGCACGTTCTGACCCCGCCGCACACGCGAGAAGAGGGCCCCCAGGCTGAAACCTGGGGCCCTCTCCGCGTCTCCCGCTTTCCCACTCCCGCGCTCTCCCGCTCACTTCTCCGGCACAGGCCGACGGCGCGGACGTAGCCGTGGCCCGTGCGCGAGGACCCTGCTCACGCGGTCAGCGGAACCGGGTGGATCTCGTCGGCCTGGTGACCGGCGCGTTCGTGAACGCGCTGGACCGCTTCGGCCGAGGGGGCCTCGGAGAGGCAGTAGACGGTTCCGGACTCCGGGTCGGCCCAGGCCTTCTCGAAGTGGACGCCTTCTTCCTTCTCGATCGCCAGGTCGGCCTGGTGGGCTTCCATCAGCTGGCCGCCCGTGAGGCCCTTCATTCCGTGGTGGACGTCCATGAACTGGGCCATGGTGTCGTGCCTCCTTCGGCTGCCGCGCCCGGCGGACGCCGAGTCGCCTGCCGGCTTCGTTACGTCCATCCTGTGCCCATCCGCCCACGACGGCGACCGTGCGACACCCGCGCCCGGATTCCGGCACGGACGGCGAACGACGAGGAACCGAGCGACCGTCCCCGCCCCGCCCCGCCCGGGTGACCGGCTACTCGCCGCTGGAGCGCTCGTCGCTAGTGCGCTTCCTTCGACGGCGTCACCGGCTCGCCCGACTTGCGTACCACCGGCAGGACGCTCCACGGGAAGTTGATCCACGCGTCGGTCCGCTTCCACACGTACTCGCACTTGACCAGCGACTGCGACTTCTCGTAGATCACCGCGCTGCGCACCTCGGCCACGGCGTCGAGGCAGAAGTCGCGGACCAGTTTGAGGGTCTTGCCGGTGTCGGCGACGTCGTCGGTGATCAGCACCTTCTTGTCGGAGAAGTCGATCACGTCCGGGACCGGCGCGAGCATGACCGGCATGTCGAGCGTGGTGCCTACTCCGGTGTAGAACTCGACGTTGACGAGGCTGATGTTCTTGCAGCCCAGGGCGTAGGCGAGACCGCCCGCGACGAACACCCCGCCCCGGGCGATGCTCAGGACGATGTCGGGCTCGTAGCCGTCGTCCACGATGGTCTGCGCCAGCTCGCGCACGGCGACGCCGAACGCCTCGTAGGTCAGGTTCTCCCGTGGGACGCCCACATCACACCTGCGTGCGGTGGAAGTTGAGGAAGGACCGGGAGGCCGTCGGCCCGCGCTGGCCCTGGTACCGGGAGCCGTAGCGCTCGCTGCCGTACGGGTGCTCGGCCGGCGAACTGAGCCGGAACAGACACAACTGGCCGATCTTCATGCCCGGCCACAACTTGATCGGCAGCGTCGCGAGATTCGACAGCTCCAGCGTCACGTGCCCGGAGAACCCGGGGTCGATGAACCCGGCGGTGGAGTGCGTCACGAGTCCGAGCCGCCCCAGCGAACTCTTCCCTTCGAGCCGCGAGGCCAGATCGTCGGGCAGCGAGACGACCTCGTAGGTCGAGGCGAGCACGAACTCGCCGGGATGGAGAATGAACGGCTCGTCGCCCTCGGGCTCCACCAGCCGCGTCAGGTCGGCCTGTTCGACGGAGGGGTCGATGTGGGGGTAGCGGTGATTCTCGAACACCCGGAAGTAGCGGTCGAGGCGCACGTCGACACTGGACGGCTGCACCATGAATTCGTCGTAGGGATCGATCCGGACCCGCCCGGCGTCGATCTCGGCCCGGATGTCCTTGTCTGAGAGAAGCACGCCCCGAGGATACGCAGGGCGCGCCGGGCCACCACAATCGCGACGACCCGGCGCGCCCGGCTCCCTACCACTCCACGCGGCCCGTGCCCGCTTACTACGCCTACCGCTCCTGCTTCTCCAGGGTCACCGGCACCACACTGCGGAGCCGGGCACACCGTGGACACCGCACGAGCCGGCCGGGGCCGAGCCGCTCGGCCTGCTGCATCGGGAACGAAGCGGTGCTGAACACATGCCCATCGGCACAACGGACGACGGTGCGCTCCATCAAGTCCATGAGTCCCTTCCCCAAGAGCCGCGCCGGGCTGCTGCTCGCCCGACACCGAAAGGCACATTACGGGATCAAAGAGACACCCTCACAGGCGGCACTCCGGTCCCCCCGGACCCCCGCGCCACCCCTCCACCGTACGCCCCAACTCCGGCGCCGCGCAGCCCCGTCCACCCCCCGGAACACCCCCGGACCGGACGGCTTCAGCACCGCCGGCCAGGCATGAGGTAGAGTGACCGAGCACTCGACACCGGCCCGACCGGCGTCTTGCGCGGGTGTAGTTTAGTGGTAGAACATCAGCTTCCCAAGCTGAGAGTGCGAGTTCGATTCTCGTCACCCGCTCCACGACAAAGGCCCAGGTCATTGACCCGGGCCTTTTTGCTGTGCTCTGCGATCACTCGCCGCGTGCCAGATTCGTGCCAGAACGGTGATCGTCGGGGCGGCCGTCCTCGGTTCTGGCACGGCCGCAGCTTCCTGCACTTCTTGGCGTGCCTTGCGGACGGTCGCGTCAAGGCCAGCTGCGAGGTGTTCGTTCCCGGCCGGGTCAACGCGGCAGGCAAAACCGTGACGGACTTCGAAGTGCATCCGAACCACATCGCGGATGCCATCCGCAGCAATCCCAACTACCACGGCGAACCGGTACGCCTCATCTCCTGCTACTCCGGCGCCGACGCGAGACCTCCCGAGCTGCCCCTGGCTCAGTCCGTCGCCAACGAGCTCGGCGTACCCGTGACCGCCCCCACGAGCAAAGTGGGGACGTCACCCCAACTCGGCCTCAACCAGAACCCCACCATCGGCAACAATGGCTATTGGCGCACCTACCTGCCCATGGCCCACTAGAGGCAGGCTCACAGGAGTGAAGATGATCAAGCGAGCAGGCTTCTACAGGGAGATCGGCGGCCAGGCCACAACCGGAGACGATGCGCCGTCCCTGCGGGATGCCGTACGGGACAGTGGGCCCTGGGACCAGGACCGCGTCCTCACCTACCTGGAATCGGCCCTGGAGATCTACACCACGATGGGCGTCGAGCGCGACGCCCTCACCGGCGAAGAGTGGATCACCGGCTCCGGATCCCTGATGACGGATGGCACCTGGCTCTGGCCCGTTGACCTCGTGCACTACGTGCGCCGTCACCACGCTGCCCTCCCGCAGGAGTTCCTGGACCACATCCGGACCACCAACTACACGGTCCCTGCCGTACCCGAAGACCAAGCCAGACGCATTTTCCAGGAGGAGTTCCTGGACAGCGCCCCCGCCACGACTCCGTCCAAGGCAATGGGCTTCTTCACCTGGTACGTGCCGAAGCTGAACAGCACGAGCGCCCATCAGTTCCTCGCCCATCTGGAGACCGCGGGACTCTCCGCCGTGCACCCCCTGACAAACCAGCTCTTCGGATTCCGCGAGACGCCGACCGGAAACCGCGAACCCCTGATGGGTGATGGCACAGCCCTCGCGGCCGCCCTGGCCGACGACCGCTACCCGAGAGCCGAGTTCACCTGCTGGAAGGGGTACGACCAGTCCCTGACCGGCATCGTGCTCCGCACGGACGAGACGATGCAGAGCATCACACTGCGCCTTACCGACGTCCCGGCACCCGACCGCGAGGAGGCCGTAGCAGCACTGGTGCGCACGCTCGACCAGGACGCGACCGAGTGCCGCGGTTTCGTCATCGACCGGACCGGCGTTTCGGCTTCCCAGGACTGGGACCGCATTCTCACGGGCTACGGAGCACCCTTCACCGTGTGGCCCGACACCATCGGCATCCTCCGGGACCGCGTCGGTAACCACCCTGAGCTGGCCCACAGCAAGCCGACCGCTTACGGCCCGCTCGACGTCTTCCACCGCGTGTGAACCAACGAAACGCCGTAGCAGGCCCCCGGGATGAGGGCGTCGCCACCACAACAGCGTGGCTGAGGCCGATGGTGGTGCAACAAGACACACGCGCGCCTGATCGGTTGGGTGGCCCGGCATCGTGGCCGGCTGCCGCCGGCTGAGGTTCAGACGGGCGGAGTCGAGGGCGCCGCCGTCGGCCGAGCCGGCGTTCGCAATGATCAACGATGGGACGTCCGACGGTAGCCGAGGTCACTCACCGGCTGCCAACAACGACAGACCAGCCCCGATGAGGGCAACAGCACGAAGAGATCGCGCCAGAACCGTGCCAGTTCGTACGGGGAACCACGAGGAACCACGGGGAATGGCGGGGTCCAAGTCGTCGACCAGCCAGGTGCGGTAGCCAGTCGCCCCGCCGCAGGTCAGGCCGGCAATCGCCCCCAGAGGACCCAAGCTCCCCAAGCTGAAAGTGCGAGTTCCGATTCTCGTCACCCGCTCCAATACGAACCCGCAAGTCATGGACCCGGGGGTTATCTGTTGTCCGTACCAGTGGGCGGGGTGCGCACCACATCCCGCGCCACAAGGGCGCGGCTAGGGCCGCGACCGGGTGGCGATCACGGTGGCGGTCGTGCCCGCCGTTCCGTACAGCGTGTACAGGAGGCCCTGGCCCAGGAGGTCTCCGCGCTTCACCTCCTGGGCGTACTTGAGCTGATCATATGTGGCCGTGCCGGTCGAATCGCCGCCGTGGACGCTGTAGTCGAGCGCGCAGGTATAGCCCTGCCGCATGGGGCCGGGGTGGTCCTCGCCGTCCTCGCCCAGCTGAAGCCCCGGGCAGTCCGGAACGCCGTGGGCCGTCCCGGCCCTCAGCAGGGTGATCACCCCCCACGCCAACGGCACCAGGAAAAGTGCGATGAACACTCCACGTAACCTCATTGCAGCACCCTAGGTCGTTTCTGATGGCTCTTGGTGTTCCGGGTGGATCTCGGAGGTTGCCGGGCAGGACGCTCGAATGGTGCGGCGACACGAGCTCACGGACGCGCAATGGCGGAAGATCGAGTCCCTTCTGCCGGGCAACGGCAGGCCGGGCGGGCAGTGGGCGGATCACCGCAGGGTGATCAACGGGGTGCTGTTCCGGGCCCGGACCGGGGTGCCCTGGCCTGACCTGCCGGAACGGTGCGGGCCTTGGCAGACCGTCTACGAGCGTCAGCGCCGCTGGTCGGCCGACGGCACCTGGAAGACCGTCCTTCAGGAACTGCAGAGCGAAGCGGCTGCCGGGGAGCCGGACGGGGTGCTCGCCCGTCCCTTAGGCCGGCAGGAGTGGGCCGTGAACATCTACTCGACCTCCTGCTGGCCGCATCAGCACGCGGCCGGGGGCGCCCTGCAAGCCCCCGGCCGATCACCCGCAAAAAGGGCGGGACGCGTGAGGAAGCGCATGGGCGCGAGGCGTTGGGACGTTCGCGGTGCGGGCTGACCACCAAGGTCCATCTGTTCTCCGACGACCGGGCCCGGCGTCCCCGGTTCCTTGCGGTGGGGCCGCTGGTCGTCGGGGTGCGCGATGGTGGCTTTGATGCCGCGCCGTCGCAGGTAGGCGCGGTTGTCGCGGCTGGAGTAGGCCTTGTCTCCGCGTACCCGGTCCGGCCTGCTGCGCCGGCGGCGAACGACTCGACGCCTACTCCGCTTACGCCGGCACGCTGATCAACTACCGCCGCTGCCTCGTACACCTGTGGTTCTGTGAGCACGAACAACCGCCACCGGAAGATCCCGACACCGTCCGGATCCGCGCATACGACCTGCGCTCCAGCGCACAAGAGGCCCCGTGAAAGCGGCCCAACTCGACCGGACCCCAATCCACCTGTTCGCCCAGTTCAATGACCGAACCAGCCACAAGTACCCGCAGCTTCCCAAGCTGAGCGTGTGAGTTCGATTCTCGTCACCCGCTCCATGGTTGAGGTCCAGGGCAGCGATATGGGCATTCTTCGTCGTCCGGTCCTGTCCGGTTGTCACGCGCCACACCTCCGCACCATTGCGGCCGGCAGCGGCCGCTTACCGTGCCCCGTCGCCCGTCGCCCGCCTCGGGTCGCCGCCGGCACCTCGCGAAAGGGAGTGCCGTTCAAGGCTGCGGGTGCGTAGGCGCTCGCGGCTGGGTCCGTCCCGGGTGAGGCGTGGGGTGACAGCGCTGGGTCGGTGACAGGCACGCAGGCACCGGGGCCACAACCGGGGGATGATCCGCTGATGCGCGTACGACGAGAGGCTCGTTGGGTCTTGTGGGGGTTGTGGGGTGCGTGTCTGGTGTTCTCCATCTGGTTCGTGGCGGAGGTGATCACACTGTTCCAGGCCGAGTCCTGGTGACGCGGCGAGGTGTCGTGTCGTCGCGTCAGTTCCGCGCCGAACGGGTGCGGAATCAGGGGGGATTGGGGGGGCGCCGGGGTGCGTATCTCCGCACGGAAGCTCAAGTCAGGATGCCTCGGGTCACGTCTGTGACCGTCCGACCTCGCTCTTGATGTGGGCGTCCAGGGCGCTCATCGTGTCCACACCCGCTGGAACTCCGCGGCGGGGACGGTGTCCAACGGATCCTCTTCAGGGTCGACCGCTTGGTCTGTCAGGCCGCCGTGCTCGTCTTCCAGGTGCCCCCAGCTGTACCGGTGGAGCCGGCCGGCCGGAGTGAGTTCCGCTTGTTTGATGACGATCAGCTCACCGTGGTCCGGGTCCGGTACGGCCTCGACGTACCAGAGGCCGCCTTCCTCATCAGCGTGCCGGAAGTGGTGGCGCAGGGTGGCGCACTCGTCGAGTGTTCGGTAGTACGCCGTGGTCTCCGCCGCGATGCGCTCCAGGTGGTCAGTCACGGGACCAACATGCCAGTGCGCACGCGCTGTTGCTCCGGCGTGGCATCCACGAGTGACAGCAACAGCGCTGGAAGCCAGCGTCTCTGGAGGGTTGCTCTCGGGCCCAGTCGTCGTCATCTGCGGGGTCCGGCCACGCCCCAGGAACGGGCGTCATCGTTTCAGGGCCGCCTGCGCACCGGAGCGGTCGCTGTCGGCCACGTCGAAAAGCCGGTGTCCGGCACCGGGCCGCGCGTCGGCGGTAGGTACCGGACACCGGGTCACTCACATGCCCAGATAGGTCGGGCCGGAGCCACTGGTGATTGCGTATGCAATGCATGTAAGTGTCGCGGCCACGAGCAAGAATTTCACGAAACCATGTACCCTTCGGTTTTTCACGGGGCGTGTGGCGCTGGTCAACGTCTGGAGCGCGAGCAAGGCGGACCTCCGACCAGGTATGGCGGCGTCAGAACCTCGCACGTGAAGATACTACGGCCTCACTCGGACATGCGTGTGCTCACCGATGGCAGCGCGGCTGAACGCGGCGACGGTTTACGCGCGTATACCCGCGCTCCGACCGCGCCGCCCTATCTCGCTACGTCCTGAATTCGCCCCGCAGCTCGGCCAGCATTTTCGCGGCACGAGCCGCTTCGAGGGGCGCCTCTATACCTTCGCTGATCGCGAGGCCCTGCTCCAGGTGAGCCATGGCCTGAGCCGTGCGCCCCGCATCCCGTTCGGCCAGGGCCAGGTTGTAGAGCACGTCTGCCTCGACACCCGCCGCGTGAATGGCACGCGCCACCTGAAGCGCGGCGACGTGATGCCGCAGGGCATCCTCCGTGCGGCCGATCGTGCGGTAGGCCCTTCCGATTCTCGTGAGCGCGATAGCCTCCGCACGGCGGTCTCCGACGGCCCTCAGTACCGGTAGCACCATGGCGAACAACGTGAGGGCTTCGTCGGTCCTGCCGAGCTCATCCATGACGGACGCCACATTCATCTGGAGTGTGGCTTTATCCCTCGGATTTCCCATCCGCTCCGCCACGATCATCGCCTTTCGGTAGGCGACTTCTGCGGCCTCCAAGTTTCCTGTTCTCTTGTGTAGTTCCGCTGTGTTGTTCAGCGCGGTGTATCTTCCACGCTCGTCTCCTATTGTCGTGAAATCGGCAATAGCTGAGGTGAAGCACGCCAATGCGTCCTCATTCTCCGCGAGATGCAGGTGGGCCATTCCGAGTAAGTTTCGGCAGCGTGCGATCCGCAGCGTGTCGCCTGTTTGCAAGAGGAAATCTAGCGCGTGTATTTGAAGTGATCGGAGAAGTGTGTACTGACCTGTTTGCCATAAGGCGATCGAAAGTTGGTGGATGGACTCGCTCTCCAGTTCCCGGTCCCGGAGAGACCGCGCGACATCGAGCGCCTCACGCGCGGCCGAGATCGCCTCGCCGTAGCGGGAGCCGTGGGAGTACACGGCGCAGAGGTCGAGCAGAGCTCGCGCCCTGGACCCGGCGTCACCTGCGACGTTCCAGTGGTCGGCGGCGCGTATCAGCAAGGGCTCGGCCGCGGCGAGGTGTCCCTCCATGTCCAGGAATCCTGCCAACACGTGGACGGATAAGGCGAGTTGCTGTTCCGTTCCAAACTTTACAAGCCAGCCCAGCGTGTCCAGGAGATTGGTCGACTCGGCGATCAGCCACTGTTCGGCCGACTGCGCGTCGATGATTTCCGGATGCGTTGGCCAGGCGAAATCCTCGGCAGCGAGATCAGTACGGGAGCGGAAGGGATAGGCCAGCCGGTCGGCCCGGTCGGCGGTGTGAACGTAGTGATCCACCAGGTTCTGTGCGGCCCGTCGGACGTCGTTCTCGGAATCGATGTCGGCGGCCAGTGATCGCGCGTAGTCGCGTAGAAGATCATGCATGGTGAATCGGTACGGCGTGGGCTCGGACACAAGGCAATGGGCCAGAAGTTCTTCGAGGACCCGTTCGGCCGTTTCCGCGCTGAGTCCTGAGAGTGCGGCAACCGCCCGAGGCCCGAACTCCACTCCCACATGCAGTCCGATACGGCGGAAGACCAGCTGCTGCTCGGCGTTCAGCGCGTCGTAGGAGACTGCGAAGACATGGGTCAACGTCCTGTCTGCATCGCGCAGTTGGGCCAGATGGCCGCCCTCACCGCCGCCGCCCAGTTGGCGCAGCAGGTCCGATGTGGTCCACGAGGGACGGGCGAGCAACCGGCTCGCGGCGATCTCGACGGCGAGCGGGAGGTGCCCACAGATACGGAGAATGTCTGCCACGTCCGACGGATCGGTGTCGCGCCCTCTCCCCAGCCGCTGCGAGAAGAGCGTGGCCGCGTCCTCGGGCGACAGAACGTCCAGCGAGACCGGCCGTATGCCAGGGAGTCCGGGCAGCCGACGGCGGCTGGTCACGACGACCGCTGTCGGGGAAGCCCCCGGAAGCAGGGGACGGATCTGAGCGGAGGAGCTCGCGTCGTCGAGGATCACCAGCATGCGGCGGTCACGTGTCGCCGAGCGCCAGAGGGCGACCAACTCGTCGAGCTCGGAGGGGAGTTTCTTGGTGGCCGTGCCGAGCAGCCGCAACAGTTCGGTGAGCGCCCGGACAGGAGTCGGCGGTGTCCGTTCGGCGGAACCGCCCAGGTGAAGGAAGACGCGCCCGTCCGGAAAGCGGTCCCGTAATCGGTGGGCCAGATGGACGGCGAGGGCGGATTTACCGACACCGCCCATTCCATGGATCGCCTCGACCGTGACGACGTCCGAGGCGCCCTGTCCCTCCCCGAGCGCCGCGGTGAGCCGCCGTAGTTCATCGCGCCGTCCGGCCCAGGGAACATCGCGCGGCAGATTGTCCGGTACGTGACGCGGCGGCCGCCGGGTCGGCTCCTCGGCCGCTCGGGCGTGGGGGAGGAGGGCCGCCGCAGGAGTCCCCGCCAGGATTCCCTGGTGGACGCGGTGCAGCCCGCGCCCGGCGTCAAGACCGATGTCACGGACGACCCGTTGCCGCGTCCGCTGGAGGAGTTTGGTCGCCTCGGCCGTCCGGTTGCTGCCGTACAGGGCGACGGCCAGTCGTTCGGCCAGGGACTCGTCCACGGGATGCGCCTCGGCCAACGGCAGGAGCACGGGAACGGCGTCCGTGAACTTCCCGCCGCCGAGCAAAATGTCGGCTCGGGTCATCGCGGCCACGAGACCGGTCGCACCGATGGCGGCGCGCAGTTGCTCGGCCCAGGATCCGGAAATTCCCGCCAGCGGTTCACCGTGCCAGAGGCGTTCCGCCCGGTCCAGCAGGCGCAGAGCGGTCACGTCGTCGCCGCCGTCCCGGAGGGAACGGGCTCGCTCGACGCAGGTGGCGTAACGCCGCAGGTCCACCCGGTCGGGGTCGACCTCCAGTGAGTACGCGTTCGTATGGCTGACGACGACGGGTGCGTCGCCCGCGGCGGTCCGCAGCGAGCCGCGGATGCGTGAGATGTGCGCGTGCAGCGCTTCCCTGGCCTTGCCGGGCGGATGCTCGTCCCAGATGCGGTGGATCAGTGTGTCGACGCTCACCGTACGGCCCGCGTCCCAGGCGAGGGCGGCGAGCGTCACCCTCGTTTTCGTCGACCCGAGATCTTTACGGCGGCCCGCTACCCGAATTTCCACCGATCCCGAAAGCCTGATCTCGAACTCCACCAGCGTCCTCCCCGCCGGTAGGGCCTGATAGCGCCCCGAGCATTCGAGAGTGTCATGGCCTGGCGCGAGTGACCATAAGAGGATGTCAGGCGCTCAAATTTGACCGATAAACAGCAGTCGTAGTTCACGCCTTCTCCGGAGCGGGGAGTGACTCCCTGGAGACCGAAAGGGGTTGCGTACGTGCGTGCTTTCTCGTCGGACGGACTGGAGGCGTTGCTGTCGGCCGTGGCCGCCTGCGGCGCCGACGCGGAATCTCCCGCGTGGCGCGATCTGGCCCGGGTGGTGGACACCGCGGCCCGCGCGGACCCGTCGGTGACCCGGTTCTGGCCTCCGTACGCCACGCGGGGACAGCCGACCGAGTCGGCACTCCGGCGTGAACTGGCCCAGAGACTGGTCGCGTTGGCCTCACTCGACACGGCGACACGGCTGGCGCTGACCGAGTGGTTGCACCAGCATTCTGGCCTCGCCCGCACACCACCCGACCCCGCACCCGCGGCGACCACCAATGCCATCAGCGGCCATTCCGTGCTCCACGGCCCCACCGTGCAGGCACGGGACATCCACGGGGGCATCCACTTCCACCCGCCCTCTCCCGCCTCCCCGTCCCGCGTCCCCGTGCCCCGTCAACTGCCTCCGGTGACCGCCCGGTTCATCGACCGGGAGGCCGACCGACTGGCCCTGGACACCCTGCGTGCCCAGCGGCCGGCACACGCACCGCAGGTGGTGGTGGTCAGCGGGCTCGCGGGTGTCGGGAAGACCGCCTTCGCCTCCCACTGGCTGTACGAGCACGCAGGCAGCTTCCCCGACGGCCAGCTCTACGCCGACCTGGGCGGACAGACCACCGGCACGGAGGACGGCCCAGTCCCCCCGGGCGTCGTCCTCGAAGCGTTCCTGGTCGCACTCGGCGCGTCCGAGGTGCCGGCCGGGACCGCCCAGCGGAGCGCGCTGTGGCGTTCGATGACCTCGGGCCTACGGCTGGCCGTCCTCCTGGACAGCGCGTTCACGGCTGCTCAGGTACGTCCGCTCCTGCTCGGTACAGCATCCGGCCTCACCGTGGTGACGAGCAGAAACAACCTCACCGGGCTGCGCGTCGACGGCGCGTCCGTGCACCGGCTGGAGGGGCTTCCGGCCGAGTCGGCCGTCGAGCTTCTCGCCGTCGGCGGCGGAACGCGGGTGACCCGGGAGCCGGCCGCCGCGCGTGAAGTGGTCAGACTGTGCGGCCGACTGCCCCTGGCCGTCGCCCTGGCCTCCGCCCAGCTCGCCCTGCGCCCCCACCACTCCCTGTCCGCCCTGGCCGCCGCCCTGTCCCAGGGTCAGGGTGCCGTCCACACACTGCGCATCGACGGTGAGGCCGTCATGCGAACGGCGCTCGACCTGTCGTACGAGGTCCTCCCTGACGCGAGCCGCGCGCTGTACCGCCGGATGGGACTGCTGCCGGCGGATCGCCACGATCTCGCGCTCCTGACCGCCCTGGCGGCCGACGGTGAGGGAGCGTGTGACCCCGTGCAGGCCACCGACATCGCCGTCCACTCTCTCGTGGAGGCGAATCTCCTGGAGGAGACGGGTGCGGCCACCTATCGATTCCATGACCTCGTCCAGCCGCATGCCCGTCGGCTCGGCGAAGAGCTGGAGGAGCCCGGCGGGCGCGAGCGCACGCTGCGCCGCTTCGTCGACTGGTGCCTGTCCACCGCGGCTGTGGCGGAGAGCATCCTCACGCCGAGCCACCGGCTGCCGGGGCACGACCTTCCCTCGGAAGCGGTGCCACCGACCCCCCTGGACGGACCCGAGGAGGCGCTCGCCTGGCTGAGCACACACCGGAACGGACTGATGGGCGCGGTGCGGCACTCGGCGCGGGTCGGCTGGCACTGGTCCTGCTGGCGCCTGACGGACCTCATGTGGCCCCTTTTCCTACGGTTGCGTCCGTCCGAGATGTGGATCGAGGCACACCACCTCGGTCTCGAAGCGGCTCGCCGAAGCGCATCGAGGGAGGGGGAGGGCCGCATGCTCACCTCCGGCGCGATCGGCCTGCGCAACGCCGGCCGCTACCCGGAGGCGGCCGACTGGTACCGGCAGGCGCTGGAGATGGCCACGGCCGACCAGGACGTCCGTCAACAGGGGCAGGCGGTAAGCGGATTGGGGCACGTCAGTCTCCTGGCCCACCGGCTCGACGAAGCACGCGACCACTTCGAGCACGCCCTGCGGCTGAGGGAGTCGATCGGCTACCGGCGCGGGGCCGCACTCTCCCGGCGGCGCCTGGGCGAAACCGCCCTGGCCGGCGGCGACCTGGTCACGGCCGCCGAGCAGCTGCGCCGGGCCGGCGACGAACTGGACTCGCTCGGAGAGACCTACGAGGCGACCCGTGTCCTGGCCCTTCTCGGCCATGTCCTGGACCGCCTTGGGGACCGTGAGGGAGGCGTCCGGCGACTATGGGAGGCACTTACACGCTTCCGAGCTGGTGACGCCCGGTCCGAGCACGGGGAGGCGCGCTGCCTGGAATGGCTCGGCCAGGCCGCCGAGTCACGTGGTGATCATGCGGAATCGATACACCACTACGAGGCCGCCCGGGATCTCTTCCGACACCTGAGTCCTGAGGACGCACAACGTCTGGACGGCCGGCTGCGGCAGCCGTGAGAGCCGCCGCAGCCGGCCGTCCCGACGGTCATCGACGCGGCATCGGGGTGAGGGAACGCAGCGTGCGGGGCGACCTTCCCGCCACCACCCAGGCATGGACGACCGCGACGATCACGTGCGGCGGGATCGGGGCGTCGGACCCGCCCCGCGCCGGCCGTACGAACGACAGGGCACCTGTCCGGTTCCGTACTCCGACGACACACCTCGTGGCCGTATCGGGTACCGCTGCGGCGAGACAGCCAGGATGGCTCGCCAGCAACTCACGCACCCGCCGGTGACCCGACTCGGGCGGCAGCGGCACACGGCTCACGAGCACATCGGCCTGTTCCCTGAGCGCTGTCCGTTCCGAAGTGTCCGCGTCCACCCACAGGTGCACATCGCAGGGAGACGGCCCGGGCGCGTGCGAGCAGGGAAGAGGATACGGACAGGGCTGCTCTCCCGTGGACGAGGGCAACGGGTCGGATCGGACGAGAACCGGACCGTGCGCCGCGTCCGAACGCCAGACGACGAACGAGGATCGGTCGTCCACGCCTTCGGCGCGGGGTGCCCCGCCGGTCCGTGTCACCCGGAAGCACACCGTGGCCCACGCGGCATCCGGTTCCGTGATCGCCGGCCGGCCGCTCACCGTGCCGTTCCGCTGCCGACGGAGCTCGCCCATCGCGTCAGCGACGGCGGAGGCGAAGGCGGTGCGACGAACGGCGGTCGGGCGGGCTCTCCCAGCCCGAGCATCCGGTAGACCACCGAACGCATCCGTCGGTGGAACTGACCCGGCGCCGACGACAGGGAGGCGGCGACCTCGTCGTACTGCCCCGGGCGGCGCAGCCGGGCCGCGTACTCCAGTTGCTCGGCCAATGGGTACACCGGCGAGACCACGGGCGCGATGGTGGAGAGCAGAGCCGCCGGAGAGCGGTCCGACACCTCGCGCCGGGGTCCGGCCGTCAGGAGCATCGTCGCGTCCGTGAGCGTGCCGTACGCGGTCAGCGATCCGTGGTCGCCGATGATCCAGTCGGCCGCGATCAGCAGTGCCTGCCAGTCGGCTTCCGGGGGGAGGACCGCGATCCCCTGGCTCCGGCAGCAGGACAGCCAGCCGTGCACCTGCCGGAGGCCGTGGCCCGCGAACACGTTGGGATGGACCAGCATCGCGACGCGGTAGTCGTCGCTCGGCAGCTGGCTCAGCAGTTGCGGTACCAGGGAGTCGAGCCGCCCGAACGTCGAAGCCGGTCCCCAGGTGGACGTGACGACCACGAGCCGCTGTCCGTCCTCGATTCCCAGCGCACGGCGGTAGGACCCGCGCAGGGGACCGCCTGCCGTGATCCGGTCGACGCACGGATCACCCACCACGTGGGCCACCGGAAGCGCCTCCGGGCAGGACCTGGCGAGCTCCTTCAGATCCCGGTCGTGCGCGTAGACGATCGCCGCCGGGACCAGCCGCCCCTCGTGCAGCAGGTGCTGGCGGCTCAGCATCCCGGGCGATCTCCGCTCTCCCGGCGCCAGTGTGCTGACGTCGGTGAGCAGTTTGATCTGCCCCGCCCCGTGGGAGATGCGAACGACCGGAGTCCGCAGTTGGTGAACTCCGCGGGAGCCCGCCGCGAGCGCGAGGTCGAACTCGGCACGCAGGGCCTCCTCCCAGGGCACCGTCGTGATGTCCAGGTTCCGCAGGTACTCGTTGACTCCGCTGCCGAAGGCATGTGGTGCGACCGTGAAGACCAGTTGAATGCGGAGGTCGGTCTCGAGCAACTCGAAGACCTCACGCAGTCGTTGGGCGAAGGTCACGGTGTGCGCGACCACCAGGACCCTCTTGCAGTCCCGGACCGTCAGCCAGTGGCCCTGTTCGATCAGTGCTGGTTTCGTCGTTCCGACAGACACGCGATCCCCCGTCGCTCGTCGCTGCGTACTTCAGACGGCAGGGGGGTTCCCGGTGCGGACGGCGCTTTCCTTGCATGCACCTTGCAGGACCCTTGCGCCGGCGTGTGGCGCGGGAGGGAAGGTGCCAGGGCGCCGTCCCGATCAGGGGTCGGGCCGTGTTCGGTTTCGGGTTCGCCGGTGGGCGATTGAAAGCGTTCAATTCGATCCCGCCCGGCCCGTTCACCGGGCTTGCCCGGAGTATGCGTCAAGTCGCCCTGGCAGAAAAAGATATGCACGACGATTGACCCTCGCCTCAAGGCGGCTCTACGTTACCCACGCCTCTTCAATATGAATCGATTCATCCATTCCGTGCGAGTGAGGGAGTCGTAATGATCAGCAGGAGGAACATTCTCGCGGGTGCGGTCGCCACGGTCGCGGCGGTGACCGTGGACGGTGTGCCGGCCGTGGCCGCGTCGGGGGCCGGGCCGGCGCGGGCGGGGGCAGGGCGTGGCGGACTGCGCGTCACGGCGCCGACCGTGGAGTACGTGCGGCATCCGTTGGGCCTCGACGTCCAACGCCCGCGGCTGAGCTGGCCGTTGGACTCCGACGGGGTGGGTGTGCGCCAGAGCGCCTATCAGATCCGGGTGGCCACCAGCGTGGCGGGACTGTCCCGGCCGGACGTCTGGGACAGCGGGAAGGTCACCTCCGGTGAGTCCGTCCTGGTGTCCTACGGGGGTCCCGCGCTGACGCCGCGGACGCGCTACCACTGGTCCGTGCGGGTGTGGGACGCCGACGGGCAGGTCTCCGGCTGGAGCGCGCCGTCCTGGTGGGAGACCGGACTGATGGACGCCGGGTGGAGCGCCGACTGGATCTCCGCACCGGCGAGCCTGGCGGTGGCGCCGTCGTTCGAGGGCGCTTCCTGGGTCTGGTTCCCGGACGGGGATCCGGCCAACGGCGTTCCGGCGGGCACCCGTTGGTTCCGCCGTACCGTCGGACTGCCCGACGGGATCACGGCGGCGACGCTCGCCATCACCGCCGACAACGTGTACGCCGTCTCCGTGAACGGAGCCGAGGTGGCCCACACCGACCTCGACACGGACAACGAGGACTGGAAACGCCCGGCGGTGATCGACGTACTGGACCGCGTGCGGGGCGGCGACAACGTTATCGCCGTCTCCGCCACCAACGCGACCGACGGCCCGGCGGGACTCGTCGCCGTCCTGGTGGTCGAGACGGCCGCCGGTGGGCAGAAGGTGTTCACCGACGCCTCCTGGAAGAGCACCGACCAGCAACCGGATGCAAACTGGCGGGAGTTGGCCTTCGACGACGGCGACTGGCGGGCGGTGAGGGTGGCTGCCGCGTGGGGCGGCGGACCGTGGGGAAGGGTCGTCCCGGTGTCGTACGCCGTCACCCAGGTCCGGCACGCGTTCCGGCTCCCGCGCCGGAAAGTGGCACGTGCGCGCCTGTACGCCACGGCGCTCGGCCTGTACGAGGCCCACCTCAACGGCAGCCGGGTGGGCCTCGACCACCTCGCCCCCGGCTGGACGGACTACCGCACCCGCGTCCAGTACCAGACGTACGACGTCACCTCGCTCCTGCGGCCCGGCGCCAACGCCATCGGGGCGTATCTGGCGCCCGGCTGGTACGCAGGCAACGTGGGCATGTTCGGGCCCGGTCAGTACGGCCAACACCCGGCTCTTCTCGCACAGTTGGAGGTGGAGTACGCGGACGGGACGAGCGAGCGCATCACGTCGGACACCGACTGGCGGGCCGCCTCGGGGCCGATCCTCGCCGCCGACCTGCTGAACGGTGAGACGTACGACGCGCGCAAGGAGACGCCCGGCTGGGCCTCGCCCGGCTTCGACGACACGGGCTGGCTCGGCGTCCGCGCCGCCGGGGACGTCGGTCCCGGCCTGATCGTCGCGCAGGTGGACGGTCCGGTGCGGGTGGAGCGGGAGCTGAAGCCGAAGAGCGTGTCCCAGCCCAAGCCCGGCGTCCACGTGTTCGACCTGGGCCAGAACATGGTCGGCGCGGTGCGGCTGCGGGTGTCGGGCGAGGCGGGGACGACCGTCCGGCTGCGGCACGCCGAGGTGCTCAACCCCGACGGCACCGTCTACACCACGAACCTGCGGAGCGCGGCGGCGACCGACACGTACACCCTCAAGGGAGGTGGGGAGGAGGTCTACGAACCCCGCTTCACCTTCCACGGTTTCCGGTATGTCGAGGTGACCGGGTTCCCCGGCACCCCCTCGGCGAAAGCCGTCACCGGCCGCGTCATGCACACCTCCGCCCCCTTCACCCTCGACTTCGAGACCGACGTACCGATGCTCAACCAGCTGCACCACAACATCACTTGGGGCCAGCGCGGCAACTTCCTCTCCGTTCCGACCGACACCCCCGCGCGCGACGAGCGTCTTGGCTGGACCGGGGACATCAACGTCTTCGCGCCCACGGCCGCGTACACGATGGAGTCGGCCCGCTTCCTCTCCAAGTGGCTCGTCGACCTGCGGGACTCGCGGACCGCGGAGGGCGCGTTCACCGACGTGGCGCCGATGGTCGGCACGGTCGGCAACGGCACGGCCGGCTGGGGCGACGCCGGGGTGACGGTCCCCTGGGCCCTCTACCAGGCCTACGGTGACCGGCAGGTCCTGGAGGACGCCTGGCCCTCGGTCCAGGCCTGGCTGACGTATCTGGAGAAGAACAGCAGCCACCTGCTGCGTCCGGACCAGGGGTACGGCGACTGGCTGAACGTCGAGGACGAGACGCCCAAGGACGTCATCGCCACCGCGTACTTCGCGCACGCCGCCGATCTCGCGGCCCGGATGGCCGGGGAACTCGGCAAGGACACCGCGCCCTACCTCGACCTCTTCGGACGGATACGCACGGCCTTCCAGAGCGCCTACGTCACCTCCGACGGCCGGGTCAAGGGTGACACCCAGACGGCTTACGTCCTGGCGCTGTCGATGGACCTGCTGCCGGACGCGGCGCGGAAGGCCGCGGCCGACCGTCTCGTCGCCCTGACCGAGGCCAAGGACTGGCACCTGTCGACAGGTTTCCTCGGCACGCCCCGGCTGCTGCCCGTCCTGACCGACACGGGCCACACCGATGTCGCCTACCGGCTGTTGCAGCAGCGCTCCTTTCCCAGTTGGGGGTACCAGATCGACCGGGGCTCCACCACGATGTGGGAGCGCTGGGACTCCGTCCGGCCCGACGGCACGTTCCAGGACCCGGGTATGAACTCCTTCAACCACTACGCCTACGGCTCGGTCGGGGAATGGATGTACACGAACATCGCCGGCATCTCGGCGGGCGGGCCCGGCTACCGCGAGATCGTCATCCGCCCCCGTCCCGGCGGCGCCGTCACCTCCGCCCGCGCCGAGTTCACCTCGGTCTACGGCCCTGTCTCCACGCAGTGGCGGACGCGGGCCGGGCACTTCAGCCTGACCTGCGTGGTGCCGCCCAACACGACCGCTGAGGTGTGGGTGCCCGCGTCCGGTCCGGAGGCGGTCGGACACACACACGGGACGTACCTGCGTCAGGAGGACGGTTCCGTGGTCTACCGGGTCGGCTCCGGTACCCACCGTTTCACCACCTGACGTTCCTCCGGACCCGCGAGGCGGACGCGGCTCGCCTGTGCCCGCCTCGCGGTGCCGAAGTCACCGGCCGACCTCTGACGTTACGTCACATGACAGGCGGGCAGGCCGTGTCGGTGTCAGAGCGGGAGATCGTCGGGCAGTACCCGGAACGCCTTGTAGCGGCCCAGCGGGCGTACGGCACGGAAGTCGCGGCGGTCGAGGGTGAGGATCGCGTCGGTGTCGTAGTCGGCGGCCAGAGCCACGTTCACGGCGTCGGCGAGGTCCAGGCCGAGCGCGCCGTAGCGGACCCGGACCGACTGTGCGGCGCTCAGGTGGTCGTCCGTGATCTCCGGCAGGACGACACGGCCGCGGCTCATCCAGCGCCGGATGTCGTCCACGGCGCTGTGCGCGGCCTCCCTGCCGAGTTCGCGCGTGGCGACGTGGTCGAGTTCCGCCAGCAGGAGGGGGGACATGACGAGGAGCCCGGCCGTCATGATCGCCTCGTTCGCGGCTCCGTGCTCCGGGTGTGCGGAGTCGAGGGCGGCCAGGAGGCCGGAGGTGTCCGCGATGACGATGATCACGCGGCTGTTCCCGGTCCCGTGCCGGTCTCCCGTCGGACGGCATCGGCGACCGCGTCACGCGTCTCGGCCCTGGACGGCGTACGCCCCGGCCCCTCGAAGGTGCGGGAGAACAGCGGCTCGTCCCAGACACGGTTCGCCATGGCCGCGAGATGGATGCCCTGGCGGATGATCTCGGCTTCGCTCACGCCCCGCCGCTTGGCAGCCTCCTTGATGATCGCCAGGTCCTCGGGGTCCGCGTAGACGTTCGTGCGCTTCATGGACATGTACCAAGCTTAGTCCATGTACGTGAGTGATGTATCTGCCCCGAGGTGCGCGTGCCGGCGTCCCGGCGTCTCGGACAGACGACCTCTCCGGCTGTCGCGTGCAGTGCCCGAGGTTGTTATGGAGGGGTCTGTCCGGGTACGCGGAGAGCCGGCGAGTGGAGGTGGCGGCCCATGTCCGCGAAGAAGCAACCGCGCGAGGGCGACCGGGTCTCGTGGAAGAGTCACGGGTCCGAGGCGACGGGCGAGGTGGAGCAGAAGATCACCGAGAGGACCGAGGTGGCCGGGCGCACCGTCGACGCCTCCGCGGAGGAACCGCAGTACGAGGTCCGCAGCGAGAAATCCGGGCGCACGGCTGTGCACAAGCCGGGGGCTCTTGAGGAGAAGAAGAAGGGGAAGGACGAGTGACGCAGCCGGGCCCCCGGCTGTCACGGCGCGGTGGCCGGGCGGACGTCCTTGTGTGTGGTGGCCAGGTAGGTGACGAGGGCGAGGATGGCGGCCGTCCAGTAGAGGGTGACCGGGCCGAGGCCCAGGTCGAGGCCGCCCCGGGTGTGGCTGAGGGCCATCCAGTCGGCGACGGACGCGCCGAGGGGGCGGGTGATGACGTAGGCGGCCCAGAAGGCGGTGACCGCGTTCAGGGTCCCCCACCGGTGTGCCACGGCCGGGACGGCGATGGCGAAGGCGTACAGGACGGCGGAGCCCAGGTAGCCGAGGCCGATCGAGGCGGTGAGGTCGCCCGCGGCGGTGCCCAGCGCGAAGGTGGCCAGGACGGCGGCCCAGTAGAAGGTCTCGCGGCGCCGGGTGTGGATGCTGTGGATCGAGAGGGTTCCTTCGGAGCGGTACCAGAGGACGAAGACGGCTGCCAGCGCGGCCATGAAGAACGGTGTGGAGAGCGTGTACGGCACGCCGAGGCCGACGTGCAGCACGTCCGCGGCCATCGTGCCGAAGACGCTGACCATGACGATCGCCGTCCAGTAGATCCAGGCCACGTACCGGCCGACGGCGAACTGGACGGCCAGCGCGGCGGCCAGGGCGAGACCGCCGAGGCCGACCGCGGGAATCGGGCCGAAGAGGTGCGCCAGGAAGTCGGAGGCCGTCTCGCCCATGCCGGTCGTCAGCACCTTGATGATCCAGAAGAAGACGGTCACCTCCGGGACCTTGCTCGCCGCGTGCCGGGTGCGGCGCGGAGGCCGGTTGTGCGTGAGGTGATCTGTCGTCATGGCGGCACCATGACACGGGCCACGACGGTTGCCCCAGTCCCCTTTGCCAGAGCTTTGTTGCTTGCGGTGCATGAATTGCCCGTGGCCCTCGCGGACCTGAACGCAACCTGAACGGCGCGGCCGAAGTGCTGGTCAGCGGCGTGCGACCGGTGGTATCGGGCTCCGCGTCCCGGCCCGCGGCGTGCGGTCAGGCCCGCTGCGGGACAGGTGCGCCGAAGCCGCGCGACGGCACCCCGGGCAGGGTGCGCTTGGCGAGGCTGGAGAGGGTGGTGCCGGGGCCGATGTCCAGGAACGCGGTGGCGTCCAGCTCCTCGTGGAGGGCGCGGAGGGTGTCCACCCAGCGGACGGGGGCGACCAGTTGGCGGGCGCACCGTTCGCGCCAGCCGCTGCCGCCGTAGTGCACCGCGGCGTCGACGTTGGCGACCACCGGGATCGCTCCGGCCCTGAACTCCGTCAGGTCCAGGGCCCGGCTCAGCGCCTCACCGGCCGGTTCCATGTACGGGCTGTGGCAGGCGGCGCCGACCGGGAGCACGCTGTAGCGCAGCCCGGCGTCGGCGGCGCGGTCGGCGGTGGCGAGCACGGCCGTACGGCTGCCCGCGATGACCGTCTGGCGGGGGCTGTTGTGGTTGGCCACCCACAGGTCGGCGCCGTCGCGGCGGGCCGCCTCCACCAGGGCGGTGACCCGCTCCAGGTCGCCGCCCATCACGGCGGCCATCGCTCCGGGCCGGCGTCGGGCCGCCTCGGCCATGGCCCGGCCCCGCTCGCCCACCAGCCAGGCGCCGTCGGTCACCGACAGCACCCCGGCCGCCACCAGGGCCGCGTACTCGCCGAGGCTGTGCCCGGCGAGGGCGACCACCCGGGTGTCCGGTTCGCTCGCGCGCAGCTCCGACCAGGCCAGCAGTGAGGCGGTGAAGACCGAGATCTGGGCGTGGTCGGTGCGGGAGAGGGTCTCCTGGTCGGCGGTGAGGAGCAGTTCGGCGACGTCGAAGCCGGAGACCCGGGAGACGGACTCGACGAGTTCCCAGGACGGGGTCGTCCGCCACGGTTCGCCCATGCCGGGGCGTTGCACTCCCTGGCCGGGGAAGAGGACGGCGTACCGCGGGGCGGCGGCGGAGCCCTGAACGTGCGTCGTGAGCATGGTCGTTCCTCTCGGCGGTGCTGATGACGGTCGGGAGGATTCTCACGGGGGCCGGCTCACATTCCGGCCCCCTTTTCGCTCAAGGGCCGGAAAAGGAGCCGGCCGCTTTTCTCCGGCTTGAGTCAGGCATTGCCGGTGACCCCGAACCCTTCTTCACGACGGCCCGTTCCGGACGCCGTCCCGAGGAGAGGACAGGGCATGACCACCGTGGTCGACAAACCCGTGACGCAGATACCGGTGCCGCTCGCCGAGCCGGCGAAGAGGGCCGGTCCCCCGCCCGTCACCGAGACCGAGAGCGAGAGCGGGACCAAGGACGAGCGCGAGACCGAGGGCGGGGCCGGAACGGTCGCCGAGCGGCCCGACACCGTGCACGCACGTGTGGAGGAGTTGCGGCGGCTGCGCGCCGAGGTGCACGCGGGGCCCGGGCCGCAGGCGACCGAGGCGCAGCACGCGCGGGGCAAGCTGACCGCCCGCGAGCGCATCGAACTGCTGCTGGACGAGGGGTCGTTCACCGAGCTGGAGCCGCTGCGCCGGCACCGCGCGACCGGCTTCGGCCTGGAGCGCCGCCGCCCGCACACCGACGGTGTCGTCACCGGCTGGGGCACGGTCGACGGCCGCCAGGTCTTCGTCTACGCGCACGACTTCCGTATCTTCGGCGGCGCGCTCGGCGAGTCCCACGCGGCGAAGATCCACAAGCTGATGGATCTGGCGGAGGCGTCCGGCGCCCCGCTGGTGAGCCTGTGCGACGGGGCGGGCGCGCGGATCCAGGAAGGGGTGACCGCGCTCGCCGGATACGGCGGCATCTTCAGCCGCAACGCCCGCGCCTCGGGCGTCATCCCGCAGATCAGCGTGATCCTCGGCCCGTGCGCGGGCGGCGCGGCCTACTCGCCGGCGCTGACCGACTTCACCTTCATGGTGCGGGGCGTGGCGCAGATGTTCATCACCGGGCCGGACGTCGTGCGGGCGGTCACCGGCGAGCGGGTGAGCATGGACGAGCTGGGCGGCGCCGACGTGCACGCGTCGGTCTCCGGGGTGGCGGCGTTCGCGTACGACGACGAGGCGGGCTGCCTGGAGGACGTACGGCATCTGCTGTCGTACCTGCCCTCCAACAACCGGCAGGCGCCGCCCGCGCTGCCGTGCGACGACCCGGCGGACCGGCGCACCGACCGGCTGGCCACGCTGGTGCCGGCCGATCCCGCACGCGGTTACGACGTGCGGGACGTGATCGAGGAGATCGTCGACGACGGCGAGTACTTCGAGACGCAGCCGACCTGGGCGGCGAACGTGGTGTGCGCGTTCTCCCGGATCGACGGGCACGTGGTCGGCATCGTCGCCAACCAGCCGATCGCGGGGGCCGGGGCGCTGGACATCCCGGCGAGCGAGAAGGCGGCGCGGTTCGTGTCGCTGTGCGACGCGTTCAACATCCCGCTGGTCACCATGGTCGACGTGCCCGGTTTCCTGCCCGGTGTGGCGCAGGAGCACGGCGGCATCATCCGGCACGGCGCGAAGCTGCTCTACGCGTACTGCAACGCCACGGTCCCGCGGATCCAGCTGATCCTGCGCAAGGCGTACGGCGGCGCGTACATCGTCATGGACTCGCGCTCGGTCGGCGCGGACCTCTCCTTCGCGTGGCCGACCAACGAGGTGGCCGTGATGGGGGCGGAGGGCGCCGCGGGGGTCATCTTCCGCCGGCAGATCGCCGCCGCCGACGACCCCGCGGCGATGCGCGAACAGATGGTCAAGGAGTACCGGGAGGAGCTGATGCACCCGTACTACGCGGCCGAACGCGGCCTGGTCGACGACGTCGTCGAGCCGGGCGAGACCCGGGCGGTGCTCGCCCGCTCGCTGGCGATGCTGCGGACCAAGCACCGGGCGCTGCCGCAGCGCAAGCACGGGATCACCCCGCTGTGAGCGCCGCCCCGCCGACGCCGGCCGACCTGTTGCGCGAGGCCGCCGTCCGGGTGGTGCGCGGCCATCCCGCGCCGGACGAACTGGCCGCTCTGATCGCCGTGTTGACCGTGGTGCGGGCCCGCGCCGAGGCCGCCGGCGGACCGGCGGAGGAGGCCGGCCCCCGCGCGGCCTGGGACCGGCCCGAACACGGCTACCGAGGGCCGCTCGCCTGGGTGGCCCGGTAGACGGCCGCACAACTCCGGCCATCCGACCTTGAGTTCGCTTTTAGTCAGTGATGTGCGACCCGCCCCGACAATGAAATCAAGCGAGAGAGAAGGGAATTGCCCGCCGATTCTCGACGGTCTCGCCAATTCCCCTGGCTTCTCGCCGAATCAGGAGGACGACGAAGATGACCAGCGTCGAAAAGAAGACCTGCCTGCCGGGCGCCGCGAACCTCGAGTTCATGCGCACCGTGGACCGTTCCCTGCTGCACCGCTGGGCGCTCTCCGAGGTGTTCCTCACGGACGCCCGCCAGGCCGGCCCGGACGAGTATCTCGCCGCCGCCCAACTGCCCCTGCTGCACGCCTACTACACGGGCCACACCTCACGGCTCGACGCCCCCGACCCGCTGCTCCTGCTGGAGTGCTGCCGGCAGGCCGAGACCTACGGCGGCCACGAGTACGCCGGGGTCTCGCGCAAGAGCAAGTTCCTGCTGCGGAACTGGACGATGGAGCTGCCGGGCCTGCTCACCGTCCCGCAGCAGGACCGGCCCGGCGAGCTGCGCATCTCGGTGCGGACCAGCGACCGCCGCGGCACCCCGGGCGATGTGCGGCGGCTGAAGTTCGGCATCGACATGAAGCTCTACCAGCGCTGCCTCGGCTTCGTGCGGATGGACGTCGGCTACATCCCCGCCGAGGTCTACGACACCGTCCGGCTACAGGGCCGCGGCCGGCCGCTGGTGCCGTTCAAGGACCTGCCGCGCCAGACCGCGCACGTCGCCCCGCACCTGGTCGGCCGCAGCGACCCGGCCAACGTCGTCCTGGTCTCCGCCACCGTGGGCAGCGACAGCGCCTCCGCCGCCGTCCGGGTCCCGCTGGAGAACCGCAGCATGTTCGACCACGGCCAGGACCACGTGCCCGGGATGGTGCTGATGGAGGCGGCCCGCCAGCTCTGCCTGCTCGGCGTCTCCGACCTGTGGGGCGCCTCGGTCAGCCGCAGCACGGTGGCCGGCTTCGACTTCTCCTTCATGCGCTACGCCGAGCTGGACGTCCCCACCACCGTCCACATCCGCAAGACCGAGCCGTACGCGCACGAGGACAACCTCAGCCTGATGCTGCCGGAGCTGCGCACCTTCTACCTCGACTTCGAGCAGGACGGCGACATCATCGCCTCCGGTCAGATGCACACCACCACCGCGTCCACGGGTGTCGCGCTGCTCGACGGGGAGGAGTGCGCGTGATCTCCGACGACGTGTGGCTCGTCCCGGCCGAGTGGCTGCCGCCCGAAGCCGAGAAGACCACGGACGCGCTGGCCGCGGGACGGGTGAGCGCCGACGAGGCGGACGCGATGGGGTACGAGCAACTGCCCGTCTCCACCGGCCTGTCGGCACCCGAGATGGCGGTACGGGCCGGCCTGCGCGCCCTCTCCCGCGCCGGTGTCCCGGCCGGTGACCTCGCCGCCATCCTGCACGCCTGGACGTACTACCAGGGCCACGACTTCTGGTCGCCCGCCCACCACGTGGCCGCCGGGACCGGCGCCCTCGGCGCGGTGCCGACCGGAATCCAGCAGATGTGCAACGGCGCGGCGGCGGCCCTGCGCGCCGCGGTGCACCACCATGCCGCGCACCCCGGCGGCGCCCCGGTCCTGGTGACCACCGCCGACCGCTTCGCCCCGCCCGGCTTCGACCGCTGGGGCGGTGACTACGGCGTCTGGTACGGCGACGGCGCCACCGCGGCCGTCGTGGGCACCGGGACGCCGGGTCGTCGCGGCCCCGGTTCCGGGATACCGGAGGGCGCGCTGGCCCTGTGCGCCTTGCAGACCCGGGCCGCGCCCGAGCTGGAGACCGCGCACCGGGACACCGGCACCTTCCACCCGGCGCCGCACACCCGCAGTGCGGCCGTGGACGTCCGCCGCACCAAGAAGGCGTTCCTGGCCGGGCACGGCAAGCCCCGCTTCCTCGACCGGCTGCGGCACGAGACCACCGCCGTACTGGCCGCCGCGCTCGCCGAGGCGGGCATCGGCTCCGGCGGGCGGCGGCTGACCGAGGTCCTGCTGCCGCGCCTGGGCCGGGCCACCGCCCGGGACGTCTACGGTCCCGCCGTCGCCGAGGTCACCGACGCGCCCTTGGCCGACCTGGGCGAGCGCACCGGCCACCTGGGCGCCGGTGACCTGCTCTCCAACCTGACCGCCCTGGCCGCGGAGACCGGCCCGCACCGCCTGGAACCCGGCCGGTACGCCGCCGTACTGAGCGCGGGCGCCGGCTTCACCTGGAGCGCGGCGGTCCTGCGCCGGGCCTGAACTCCCGCGCAAAGCGCACCAGTTGTCCGTACTCCCATAGCTCGCCGTTGATCACTGTTGATCACTGTTGCTCGCACTCGCTCACTGTCGCTCACCGCTTCGCATCGATGAAAGGCACCGTCATGACGTTTCCGCAGCGCGAGGGTCCCGGCGGGAGGCGTCCCGTCCTCGTCGTGGGCGCCGGCCCCGTGGGACTGGTCCTCGCCACCGAACTGCTCGCCCAGGGCGTCCCGGTCCGGCTGGTCGACAACTCGGCCGCCGGTCCCGCCCAGCACTCCCGGGCCAGCGTCGTCTGGCCGCGCAGCCTCGAACTCCTCGGCCGGATCGGCGCCTCCGAGCCGCTGATCGAGCGGGGCAACCGCCTGGACTCGGTGCGGTACTACTCCGACAAGCGGCCCCTCGGCGCCGTCGAGATGAGCCGGCTCACCGGGACCCCGTACCCGTTCGGGGTGGTCGTCCCGCAGGACACCACCGAAGAGGTGATCCGGGGCCGGCTGGCCGCGTACGGCGGTGAGATCGAGTCCGGGTCCGTCACCGGGCTCGACACCTCGGGGCCGGTACCGGTCGTGGACATCGAGCGGCCCGACGGGCGCACCGACCGGGTGGAGGCGGAGTGGGTGATCGGCGCGGACGGCGCGCGCAGCGCGGTACGCCGCCTCGCCGGGATCGACTTCCTGGGCACCGGCAACGACGTGCTGTTCGCCATCGGTGACGGCCCGGTCGCCGGCGACCTGGACCCGCACGCACTCGTCTACGGCTACTCCCGCAGCGGCGCCCTCGGCATCGCCCCCTTCGGCGACGGCCTGTTCCGGCTCGCCATCAGCGTGCCGGACTGGCGCGAGGAGCAGGGGCCGCCGCCGGAGCTGTTCCAGAAGTTCGTCGACGAGCGCTCCCCGCGCCCCGGGGTGGTCGGCGCGCTGGACTGGTCCACCATCTTCCGCGCCCGGCGCCGGGTCGCCGAGACGATGCGGGCGGGCCGGGTCTTCCTCGCGGGCGACGCCGCCCACGTGTTCAGCGCGGCCGGCGCCCAGGGCATGAACACCGGCATCCAGGACGCGGTCAACCTCGCCTGGAAGCTGGCGGGCGTGGTCAAGGGCGCCTTCGAACCGGGCATCCTCGACACCTACGACAGCGACCGCCGGCTGGCCGCGGAGCGGATCGTGCTGACCACCGCGAAGCAGACCAGCTGGGGGCTGTTCAAGCGGCGCCACGAACTCGCGCTGCGCGACGGCGCGGTACGGCTGGCCCACCGGACCGGGGTGCTCCAGCGGTTCGGCGCCCCGCTGATGGCACAACACGACGTCAGTTACCGGCCGGCCGAGTCCCTGCGGGACACGCTCCCCGGGCTGACCCGCAGGGTCCGCGCCGGTGACCGGCTGCCCGTCTTCGCCTCGCACGACACGCCCCAGCCGGGCGCCGAGCGCTGGCCGGCGATCGATCCGGCGCGGCCGACGCTGCTGCTCTGGGCCGGGGAACGGCAGGACGCCGCCTGGGTGGCCGCCGTGGCGGCCGTGACGGCGGCCGTGCCCGGCGGCGTGACGGTACGGGACATCTCGGCGTGGCCGGGCTTCACCCCGCTGCTCGGCAGCGCGCCGAGGGCCGTCGTCGTCCGCCCCGACGGACACATCGCGACCCTCACCGAGCCGGACCCGGTCGCGGTCCGCACGGCCCTGCGCCGCGGGCACACCACGTTCCGCACGGGACGCGCGGACACCATGGAGACAGCGGAGACAGCGGAGACCGTGGAGACCGCAGAGGCGGCAGGGGCAGCGCGGGCAGGGGGCGCGACGGACGCGCCGGCCGCCCGGCTCTCCGCCGTGGCGGACCCCGCCGACCGCGCCGCCGACGCCAACGCCAACGCCACCGACAACGTAGGGGAGTTGGTGTCGTGAGCCGGGCCGCCGTGCTCTGCGGGCTGGGCGGGGCGCTGCCCGCGCGGGCCGTCTCCAACGAGGAGCTGGCCGCCCGGCTGGACACCTCCGACCAGTGGATCCGCACCCGCACCGGAATCCGTACCCGCCATGTCGTGGCGCCCGGCGAGGCCACCTCCGACCTCGCGGTGGCGGCCGGGGAACGCGCCCTCGCCTCGGCCCGCCGTACCGGCGGGGAGACCGCCGCCGAGGTGGACCTGGTGGTACTCGCCACCAGCACCCCGGACCGGCCCTGCCCGGCCACCGCGCCGGACGTCGCCCAGCGGCTCGGGCTCGGGACGGTACCGGCCTTCGACGTGGCGGCCGTGTGCACCGGGTTCGTCTACGCCCTGGCCGCCGCCGCCTCCATGATCACGGCGGGGGTCGCGGAGCGGGCCCTGGTGATCGGCGCGGACACCTTCTCCACCATCCTCGACCCGGACGACCGCACCACCCGGGCCATCTTCGGCGACGGGGCCGGAGCCGTGGTGCTGCGCGCCGGGGAGCCGGACGAACCGGGGGCGCTGCTCGGTTTCGACCTGGGCAGCGACGGCTCGGGCGCCGATCTGATCACGGTGCGCGCCGGTGGCTCCCGGCAGCGTTCGAGCGCCGAACCCCCGGGCGCCGCAGACCACTTCTTCACCATGGACGGCCGGCCCGTCTTCACCCAGGCCGTGCTGAACATGAGCCGTTCCGCGCAGACGCTGCTCGACCGTGTCGGCTGGCCGTCCGCCGAGTTGGACAAGGTCGTGGCGCACCAGGCGAACATCCGGATCCTGCACGCCGTCGGCGAGCAACTCGGGCTGGAGGAGAAGCAGATCGTGGTCAACCTGGACCGGGTCGGCAACACCGTGGCCGCCTCGATCCCGCTCGCCCTGTGCGACGCCGCCGACGACGGCGAGCTGCGGCCGGGCCACCGCGTCCTCCTCACCGGCTTCGGCGGCGGCCTCACCTGGGGCTCGGCCGCGCTCGTCTGGCCGGAGCTGGACCCCGGCCCCACCGGACCGCACCACCGCACCATCGCAACCGACACCGAGATCACCGAGAACACCACTGAAAGGAACACCGACATGAGCATCCCCACCGTCCACACCCAGGAGTCCCTCAAGCACCGCGTCTCCGTCCTGATCAGCGAGAAGTTCGGGCTCGACGAGACGGAACTCCTCTCCGGCGCCACCTTCGACGAGCTGGAGATCGACTCCCTCATCCTGGTGGAGCTGAGCCTCATCCTGCGCAAGGAGATGGGCATCGTCCTGGTGGAGGGCGAGCTGAAGTCCTCCTTCACCCTGGACGAGGCCGTCGCCGTGATCCGTGCGAAGGCGGATCAGGCATGAGCGGCGTGGCCCGGGGCCGCGGCGTCGCGGTCACCGGCATAGGTCTGGTCACCCCGGCCGGCATCGGGGTGGAGGAGAACTGGCGGCGCGTGCTGTCGGGCGTCTCCGCCGCGACCACCGACCCCGAACTCAAGGGCGAGCGGGTCGACATCTCCTGCCGGGTCCCCGGCTTCGACGCGACGGCCGAACTGGGCCGGCGCACCGCCTGGCGGCTGGACCGCTTCGCCCAGCTCGCCGTGGTCGGCGCCCGGCAGGCGGTCGCCGACTCCGGCCTGGACACCGCGTCCTGGGACTGCACCCGGGTCGGCGTGGTCATCGGCAACTCGCTGGGCGGCGCGAGCACCCTGGAGAAGCAGCTGCGCACGTACTTCGAGGGCACCCCCGAGGACGTGTCGGCGCTGATGATCCCGATGGGCATGGTCAACATGGTCGCCGGGTACGTCGCGATGGACCTGCGCATCCACGGGCCGAGCCTGGTCACCGCGACGGCCTGCGCGTCGGGGGCGTCCGCGATCGGCACCGCCCGCGACTGGCTGCTCTCCGGGCTGTGCGACGTGGTGCTGGCCGGCGGCACCGAGTCGGCGATCAGCCCCGGCACGCTCAACGGGCTGGCCCGGATGGGCGCGTTGTCGGGCCGTACCGACGAACCGGGCGCCGCCTCCCGCCCGTTCGCGGCGGACCGGGACGGCTTCGTGGCCGGTGAGGGAGCGGCGCTCCTGGTGCTGGAGCGGTGCGCCGACGCCACCGCCCGGGGTGCCCGGCGCTACGCCGACATCGCCGGCTTCGGCGCCACCTCCGACGCGCACCACGCCACCGCCCCGCATCCGCGGGGCGACGGCCTGGCCCGGGCGCTGCGGTACGCGCTCGCCGACGCGGGGGTGCTCCCCGACGAGGTGGAGCACGTCAACGCGCACGGCACCTCCACCCCGATGAACGATCTGACGGAGGCGCGGGCCCTGCACTCGGTGCTCGGCGCCGGTGCGGCCATCACCTCCACCAAGGGCGTCACCGGACACACCCTGGCCGCGGCGGGGGCGGTCGAGGCTGCGTACACGGCTCTGTCGCTCTACCACGGCGCGGTGCCGCCCACCGCGAACGTGCAGTCGCTGGACCCGGCGATCGACGTCGACATCGACGTCGTCACGGGCGCGGCACGGCACCGGCGGATGAGCGTCGCCGCGAGTACGTCGCTGGGGTTCGGCGGCCACAACGCCGCGCTGGTCCTCACCGCCGCCTGACGGGGCCGGGGTCCCGCACCCCCGGCCCCGGCACCACCCCGCCTCCGGCACCCGCACCCGCACCCCGACCACCTGACCACCCAACACCCCTCGAAGGAAAAGGAGTTCGCGTGAGCACGCGTCGCCTCGGACCGACCGGACTCGACGTCCACCCGGTAGGACTCGGCTGCATGGGAATGAGCTGGGGCTACGCCGAGTCCCAGCGGGACGACTCGGTCTCGGTCGCCGTCGTCCGGCGCGCCCTCGACGCCGGTCCGGTCCTGCTGGACACGGCCGACGCCTACGGCGCGGGCCACAACGAGACCCTGGTCGGCCGGGCCCTCGCCGGACGCCGTGCCGACGCCGTGGTCGCGACCAAGACCGGCATCGTCGTGGACGACCTCGCCACCCGCACCCTGAGCCGGGACGGTTCCCCCGAGCACATCCGGCGCTCGGCCGACGCCTCGCTCCGGCGGCTCGGCGTCGACGTCATCGACCTGTACTACCTGCACCGCGTCGACCCGGCCGTACCGCTGGAGGAGTCCTGGGGCGCGCTCGCCGAGCTGGTCGACGCGGGCAAGGTGCGCCACCTCGGGCTGTCGGAGGTGACCCGGGAGCAGGCCGACGCCGCCCACCGCGTCCATCCGGTGGCGGCGGTGCAGTCCGAACTCTCCCTGTGGACAAGGGAACCGCTCGACGAGGAGACCGGGATCGCCGGCTGGTGCGCCGCGCACGGTGCCGCCTTCGTGCCGTTCGCACCGCTGGGCCGGGGCTTCCTCACCGGCCGCTATGCCCGGCCGGAGGAGTTCGAGGCCGGTGACTTCCGGGCCTCCAACCCGCGGTTCACGGGCGAGGCGTTCACCGCCAACCTGCGCATCACCCAGGCGGTGGAGAAGGTCGCCGCCCGGCACGGCGCCACCCCCGCGCAGACCGCGCTGGCCTGGACGCTCGCCCAGGGCGACCACGTCGTCCCGGTGCCCGGCACCAAACAGCTCCGCTATCTGACCGACAACCTGGCCGCGGCCGGTCTGCGGCTGACCGAGGGGGACCTGCGGGAGCTGGACGCCGTCCCCGCCGCCACCGGCAGCCGCTACTGACCCAACTCCCCCTGTCCTTACCGCCCTTCCGCACCTCGACAACCGACAGGCACCCCGACAACCGACAGGCACCTCGACACCCCACAGGCAGGAGCACAGTCATGCCCGCTCAACCAGGCGCCGCCGCCGCGCCGTCCCCGTACACCGTGGCCGTCGTCGGTCTGGGCGACACCGGACTGGCGCTGGTGCGCCGGCTGGCCGGCGCCGGGCTGCGGGTCGTCGGCATCGACGACGACCCCGCCGCCCTGGTCCGCGCCCTGGCGCTGGACCCGTCCGAGCGCGCCCGTACGCTGACCCGCTTCCCGGCCGGGGTCGCCGAGGCCGACCTGGTCATCGAGGCCGTACCGGAACCGGCGGCGCTGAAGCGGCTGGTGCTGGCGCGGGTGCGCCAGCACCGGCGGCCCGGCACCCCGGTGCTCACGACCGTGCTGACCACTCCCCTCGCCGAGCTCGAAGAAGCGGCCGGCGCCGACCTGTTCGCCCTGCGCTTCCTGCGCGCCGACGCCCTGGACGCGGTGGAGCTGGCCCGCGCTCCCGGCGCCGGGGACGCCGCCGCCGAGCGGGTGGAACGGGTCCTCGCGGCGGCCGGGATCACCGCGCACCAGGTCGTCGACCGGCCCGGTTCGCTCGCCCCCGGCCTCCTGCTCGGTCTGCTGAACCGGGCCGCGTGGATGGTCCAGGACGGCTACGCCACCGCCGAGGACGTCGACACCGCCGTACGGCTCGGCTGCGGCTGGGCCGAGGGCCCGCTCGCGGTGCTGGACGCGATCGGCCTGGACACGGCACGCGACGTGCTGAGCCGGCTGCACGGGCCGGGCGGGGAGCACGCGGCACCGGCACCGGTGCTCGACGAACTGATCGCCCGGGGCTCCCTCGGCCGCAAGACGGGCCGCGGCTTCCACCGGTACGACGGGCAGGGCGCCGACGCCGGCGGCTCGCCGCGCCGGCCGGTGGAGCCGACCGCCCCGCCCGGCCGCCGGGTGGCGGTCGTCGGCTCCGGCACGATGGCCACCGGCATCGCCGAGGCGTTCGTCCGCGGCGGCTTCGACACCACGCTGCTGGCCCGCACCGAGGAGAAGGCCAGACTCGCCGCCGAACGCGTCGTGTTCGCGCTGGAGCGCACGGCGCCGGACGAGGCGGAGCGGGAGGCCGGCTTCACGGCGACCGCGGACCGCTCGGTGCTGGGCACGGTGGACATCGTCGTGGAGGCGGTGGTGGAGGAACTGGAGGTCAAGCGGCGGCTCTTCGCCGAACTGGGCGAGGTCTGCGCCCCGCGCACCCTGCTGGCCACCTCCACCTCCAGCCTGCCGGTGGCCGCCTGCACCGAGCCCGCGGGCCGCCCGGCGGACGTACTGGGGCTGCACTTCTTCAATCCGGCGGCGGTCATGCGGCTGGTGGAGCTGGTCCCCGGGGAGGGCACCAGCGAGCACAACCTGGCCCGGGCCCGCGCGCTGGCCGAACGGCTCGGCAAGCGGGCCGTGCAGTGCGGCGACCGGGCCGGCTTCATCGTCAACGCGCTGCTCTTCCCCTACCTGAACCAGGCGCTGGGCCTGCTGGACACGGACGGGACGACGACCGCCGCGCTGGACGCGACGGCCCGGTCGGTGGGCGGCCAGCCGCTCGGTCCGGTCCGGCTGCTCGACACGGTCGGCGCCGACGTGGCCCTGGAGGTGCAGCGCCGGCTGCACGCCGACCCCCGCTGCCGCGCCCCCCGGCCGGCGCCGCTGCTGGAGGGGCTGGTGGCCGCGGGACACCTGGGCCGCAAGACGCCCGGCAAGGGAACCCGCAGCTATCTGACCGCCCGCGCCGCCGCACCGGCCCCGGTGTCCGCCTGATCCCCTGCCGCTCCCCCTTCCCGGAAGGCGCACCCGATGTCCTCTGTCCCCGGCTCACCGAACGCCCCCGTCGAGATCGCCTTCTTCGATGTCGACGAGACGCTGATCACCGTCAAGAGCATGTTCCGGTTCCTGGAGTTCCACTACCGGGAGCGCGGTCTGCCGCCGTCCGCCTACGAGGCGGCGGCGGGGTCGCTGCGGCGCAGGTCGGCGGCGGGCGTCTCACGGCTGGTCACCAACCGCGAGTACTACCGCCTCTACGCGGACCGGCCGCGCGAGGAGCTCTTCGCGCACGGCCGCGCCTGGTTCGACACGGAGGTGGCCGGCGGCAGCCTGCTGCATCCGCCCGCGGTCTCCGCGCTGCGCCGGCACCAGGAGCGGGGGGCGTTGATCGCCCTGGTGTCGGGGTCGTTCCGGCCGTGTCTGGAACCGCTGGCGGGGCTGCTCGGCGCCGACGAGATCCTGTGCAGCGAGCCGGAGTACGCCGACGGCCGCTGCACGGGCCGGGTGGACCACCCGGTCATCGGTGTCGAGAAGGGCCGGCTGGCGCGCGCGCTGATGCGGCGGCACGCGGTCTCCCCCGCGCGCGCCGCCGCCTACGGCGACCACGCCTCCGACCTGGATCTGCTGCTCTCCGTGGGTCATCCCGTGGCCGTCGGCGGGGACATGGTGCTCGGCGCCCATGTGGCCCGGGTGGGCGGGGCCACGCTGCCGGGGGCGGTCCGTGCCCCGGACGTCAGCCGGTCTGCCCCTTGGCGACGGACACCAGTGCGGTGAAGCACGGCAGCTCGTTCTGACTGATCGTCACCAGGAAGCGGGCACGGCCGAGTTGGTCGTCGGGCAGCAGCTGGGCGTGGACCCAGCAGGGGGCGTCCAGCTCGACGTAGCGGTGGAAGACGGTCTCCATCGCCTCGGCGACCCCGACCCGGGGGTGGCGCATGGTGCGCGCGGCCTGCTTGGCCGCCTCCAGCAGGAGGATGCCCGGGGCGTGGTCGCTGGGGTGGTCGAAGTACATCGGGTGGTGGGTGTCGATGCGCAGCTGCCAGCGGTCCCGGGCGTCGGTGGGCGAGAGCACCGCGTCGCGGAACTCGTCGCTGGCGCCGGAGGCGGGGGACGGCAGCGGGCGGCTGCGGGCCAGGGCGAGCATCTGGTCGGCGTCGCCGTGGGGGCCGCGCAGCCGCTCGTAGACGGCGGGCTGCTGGATGGTGAAGAGGGTGTGGGCGGTGGCCAGTTCCTCGCCGTCGCGCGAGACGGTGATGGCGAGCGACAGGGCCGTGACCCGGCCGCGGCGGCGGACCACGTCGTCGCAGTGGATGCGCAGTTCGGGCCGGCCGCCGGTGCCGCCCTCGCGCAGCGTCCGCAGGTTCAGCGTGTACCGGTACTCGCTCCAGAGCAGACGGTGGCCGAACGGGACGTCGTAACCGGCGTGCGCCAGCAGCGGGAAGGTCTGCCGGATCGACTCCGTGAGCAGTACGGCCCCGTCCTGGCGGCTGTCCCCGGTGGCCCCGAGCCAGGCCGTGTCCGTCCAGTCCGCGACGACGAGGAACTCGTCCTCCGCCGGCCGCCGGAACCCGCTGAGCAGCACCTGACCGGCGTCGTGCTTGTGGACGAGGTCCTTCGCGACCCGGGCCGGGTGCGAAACGGCAGCCGTCACTGTCTCGTTCATATGGATCCCCCTGGTGAAAAGCCACGACACGCGCTGTCTCCCCGTGGTGGCGGAACCGCGCCATGGCACGTAACATAGAGGACGTTCTTTTTTTTGTCGAGACCGGGATGCGACCATGGCACCAGCGAAACAGAACCGCGCCCCCAAGCAGGAGCGCGCGGTGCAGACCCGAGAGCAGCTTCTGAAGGCGGCGGCGGAGGTCTTCGACGAGTACGGCTACGCCGGCGCGGGGATCAACAAAATCCTTCAGCGCGCGGGGCTCACCGCGGGTGCGCTCTACTTCCACTTCAAGGACAAACAGAACCTCGCGATGGAGGTGATGAACGCCCAGCGCGGCACCATCGAGCCGCACGTACCCACCACCGGCCTGCAACGTCTGGTGGACATCACCCTCATCTGGTCCCACTCGCTCCAGGCCGACCCGCTGCTGCGCGCCGGCGTCCGGCTCACCGGCGAACAGGCCGCCTTCGGCTCCCAGGACGCCACGCCCTACACCGTCTGGGCGCGCAGCTTCGAGGATTGCCTGGACGCGGCCCGCGCCCAGGGCGAACTGCGCGCGGACGTCAGCCCCGACGAGCTGGCCGAGTTCGTCGTCGGCGCGTGCACGGGTATGCAGGAGTACGCGCAGGTCGTCTCCCGGCGGGCCGACCTGCCCCGCCGCACGGTCACCATGTGGCGGTTGCTGCTGCCCGGCATCACCGCCGGCCCGGCACTCGACAAAATCGAGAACAGCGAGGAGCGCGCGATGTCCCTGTGGACCGCCGTGCGCGCACCCGACCAGGGGAGGGAACCCGACCATGCCTGACCGACCACGCAGACTGCGGCTCGCCGCCGTGAACATCGACGGCGTCCTGCTCGACGACACCTTCAGCCCGCTCATCCACCGCTTCGTCACCCGCCGCGGCGGCACCTACTCGGCCGAGGTCGAGCGCAGCATCTTCTCCCAGCGGCAGGCCGACGCCGGCCGCGCCCTGGCGGCGGCGGTACCGCAGCCGATGACCGGCGAGGAAGCCCTCGTCTCCTACTTCGAGGAACGCGCCGCCCACCTCGCCGACCACCCCGTCGAGATCACCGAGGGAGCCGTCCCGCTGCTGGAACGGCTGCGCGCCGCCGGACTCGACGTGGTCTGCTACGGCGGCCTGTCCGCGTCCCACTTCGACGAGCATCTCGGCGCCCACGCCGGGCTGTTCACGCCGCCGCGCTACATCTGCACCAACGACGTGCGCCCCGGTCTGCGCGAGATCACCGCGCACTTCAAGCTCGACCACGGCCAGGTGCTGTTCATCGACGACGTGGCCCGGGTCGCCGAGGCGGCGCGGGCTCTCGGGGCGCCGTTCGTCGGCCACCCGAGCCGGTACGAGCACAGCCACCAGGCCGCGTTGATGCGGGAGGCGGGGGTGCGCCATGTGGTGCGGTCCCTGGACGAGATAGACGAGGCGCTGCTGCGCACCCTGGACGAGGAGGCGGCGGCCGGCACCGTGTGGCCTACGACGGCCTCCGACGGGCCGGCCAGGACGGGCGGCTAGCGCGGCCGGCCCGGACAGCACCGGCCGGGCCGCGGACCGTCCGGCGCCTCGCTCACGCGAGAGCCCGGACGGGTCCCGTACGGCGTCCCGGCGCGAGCAGTCAGTTCGCGGACGTCTCGTACGGCTCGGGTGCCGCAGCACCCCGTACGGCCCGGGTGCCCGCGCGTCTCGTACGGTCCCGATCCCCGCGCGCCTCAGACGGCGAGGGTGCCGCCGTCCACGGGTACCGTCGCGCCGGTCACGAAGGACGCCGCGTCGCTGCACAGCCAGAGCGCGGCCCGCGCCACCTCGACCGGCGCGGCGAACCGCTTCTGCACGGCCCGCGCGAAGAACGCCTCCTCCAGACCGGGGAGTTGATCGATGGCCGACTGCATCATCTCGGTGAGCGTGCTGCCCACGGCGAGCGCGTTGACCCGGATGCCCCGTTCCCCGTACGAGGCCGCCGCCGCCTTGGTCAGCCCGATCACGGCGTGCTTGGCGGCCACGTAGGGCGCGCCCACACCGGTGGCGATGAGACCGGCCACGCTCGCGGTGTTGACGATCGCGCCGCCGCCGGTGTCGAGCATGGCGCGTATCTGATGGCGCATGCAGTTCCAGACCCCCCGGACGTTGACGTCCATGACGGTGTCGTAGTCGTCGTCGGCCATCTCGTGCAGATCGACGCCGAGCGTGGCCCGGCCCGCGTTGTTGAAGGCGGCGTCCAGGCGGCCGTAACGCCGTACCGCCGCGTCCACGATCCGTTCGACGTCCTCGCTCCGTCGCACGTCCCCGGCGACGGCCACCGCCCGGCCGCCCTTCGCCTCGATCTCCTCGGCTAGCGCGACGAGCCGGTCCTCGCGGCGGGCCGTGATCACCACCTCCGCGCCCTGCTCGGCGAAGAGCCGGGCGGCCGCCGCGCCGATGCCCGACGAAGCTCCGGTGATCATCACCACCCGGCCGTCCATTGCGCACAGTTGTTCGATCATGACGGGCAGTCAAGCAGCCGCCCGGCGGCGAGTCAGCCGGATCCGATCCCTCCATATCGGCCAACCTGCCAAGAACGTCCTCAGCTGCTGGTTCTCCGGATCTCTTGGGCAACTCTTGACCTATGGTGGTGCCGTTGCGGCCGGTACCCGGGCCGAGAGGGAGGCGCGAGCACAGGTGGCGAAGCAGGAGCGGGCGGAGCAGACCCGGCAGCGCCTCATCGAGGCCGCCGCCGCCGAGTTCGCCGAGCACGGCTACGTCGGCACCTCCCTGCACCGGATCGTCGACTCGGCCGGGGTCACCATGGGCGCGCTGACCTTCCACTTCCGCACCAAGTCGGCGCTGGCCGACGCCGTCCAGGAAGCCGGTACGACCGCCACCCGCGAGATCGTCCGCGCCGCCGCGCCCGCGCCGGGCGTGCGGGGCGTGCTCGACGGGGTGCTGGCTCTCGCCGACGCGTTGCGTACCCGGCAGAGCATCCGCGCCGCCGCCCGGCTCACCCGCGAGGGGCATGCCCCGGGCTCCGGCTGGTACGACTCCTGGGCGCCGGGTCTGCGCGACTCCGTGGAGCGGGCCTGGCGCGAGGAGCCCCCGGACGGCGGGCTGACCCCGTTGGCGGCCACCTCGCTCCTCTCCCACGTCCTGCTCGGCGTCGAGGCCGCGGCCTGCGCCCCGGACGCGCTGCGCACGGTCACCGGGGACGGTCCGCAGGAGAGCCTGAGTCAGGCCCTCACAGCGCTCGGCGCCCTCCTCACCCCGGCGGCTCCGGCGGGAACGGCGGACGGCACGGATTTCACTTACGGCACGGAGACCCCACCGCTCCCGCCCTCCTCGCCGCCCTCACCCAAATCGCCGTTGGGCAGAGTTGGCTGACGGATCATCAGGCCCCGTGGAGGGCCCTGTTTCAGGATCGCCCGCCTCACTGACTGCACCGTTCCGCACACACGCCGTGGCGCGGAGGCCGGTCCGCGGGCCGGTGCCGCACCGCCCCGCGCGGAATTTTCCGGGCCCCGCCCCGCCCGCGGCCGTAGGCCTCGTCGCAGCTCAGTACGGCTGGACGAGGTGTCGTAGGGCCACGCGGCGCGCCTCCTCACCACTGTCCGGCCGGCACTCGGCCTAGAAACATAGAGAATGTTCGCTATATTTCATGGAGCCGAGGAGCAGCCCGGAGGAGAGGAGCCCGCGCATGTACCAGGTCGACGAGCACGGCCGCGTCCAGGACCCGGCCGCCCACCGGCTCTTCGCCCATCTGCCGCGGGCCGACCAGCGGCGGTGGGCGGGCGTCTACCTGCGAGGGCTGCTGGCCACCCAGGGCAAGAAGACGCTGCGGCGCGTGGCGGCCTCGGTGACGCCGTCCCCGACGGCACCCCAGTCGTTGCAGCAGTTCGTCAACGACAGTGCCTGGCAGTGGCGTCCGGTCCGCGCCGAACTGGCCCGCTGGGTGGCCGAGCACACCGCCGCGTACGCCTGGACGCTCTCCCCGGTGATCATCCCCAAGCGGGGCGAGCAGTCCGTCGGCGTCCACCGGCGCTTCGTGCCCGCCTTCGGACGCACCGTCAACTGCCAGCTCGCCGTAGGGGCGTTCCTCTCCGGTGACCGCGGCGACCTCTCCGTCGACTGGGGGCTGTACCTGCCGCGGCGCTGGACCGAGGACGCCCAGACGCGCCGCCGAGCCCGCATACCCGACGGCACCGGCCACGCCACCGCGGCCGAGCTCTGTCTCGCGCTCGCCGACCGGCTGGCGCGGAGCACGCCCCGGATGCCGCCGGTCGTCGTCCACACCGACGGACACATCGACGCCCGGGCCGTGGCCGAGGGTCTGGAAGCCCGCGGTATGGAGTGGATCGTGGCGGTGCCCCACACGCTGCCCCTCTCCCTCGCCCCGGCCGCCCTCCCCCACCCGGCCGGCGCGCCGGTCCGCCCCGGGGCCCCCGTCCCGGCGGGCGACCTGCTGCGCCGGCACGCCAGGCCGGACTTCACCGCGCGCCCCAGCCCCGACCGCCCTCAACTGGGCGCCGTACGCGTGCGGTTGGCGAGCGGGGCACGGACCGCTCTGCTGGTCGGCGGCTGGACCGGACCGTTCCCTGCACCCGACCGGGTCTGGCTGACCAACCTCCCGCCGGCCCGGCAGGACCAGGCCCTCGCGGTCATCGCCGCCGCCTGCACGGCGCGGGTCGGGGTCACCGAGGCGGAACTCGGCCTGCACGACTTCGCCGGCCGGTCCTACCCCGGCTGGCACCGCCACGCCACGCTGGTCTCCGTCGCCTCCGCACACCGCCGGCTCGGGCACGAGCCGTGTCCGACCCCGGGCGCCGGGCGGCTCCGCCCCCGGCCGCTCCGGCCCCCGGACAGCTGACCGGCCACCACCCACACCCCCGTCCCGCACACCCCGAGCCCCCGTCCCGCACACCGCACCCCCACGCGCACCGAACGCCTCACCCCACCCCCACGCACAGCACCACGGGAACCCCCGCCGCGCGCGGCGCCGGGCTCCCGCCGAACTGTTCGCCCGCACACCGCTCGGCGCACCGGGCGGTGACACCCACCTTGAGGAGGGGCTGTGGAGTTCCGTGTCCTTGGACCGATCGACGTCCGCGAGCGGGGGCGTGACATCACCCCCAGCGCACCCAAGCAGCGGCAGGTGCTCGCCCTGCTCATGGCGAAGGCCAACCACCGGGTGTCCGTACCGGCGTTGCTGGACGAGGTGTGGGACGGCGAACCGCCCCGCACCGCCACCACCGCCCTCCAGACGTACATCGGGGCGATACGCAAGGCGCTGGCCGCCGCCACCGGCACCGGCGCCCGTGCTGTCGCCGACCACCGGCTGGTGACCGACGGCAACGGCTATGTGCTGCGGCTCCAGCCCGAGGAGTGGGACCGGCCGCGCTTCGAACGGCTGGTCCTGGACGCGCGCTCGCTGCTGGAGCGGCGCGAGGCGCAGGCCGCCGTGGACGTCCTGGGCGAGGCGCTGGCCATGTGGCGCGGCGCCCCCTTCTGCAACGTCCGCCCCGGCAGCCGGCTCACCGCGCAGGCCCGGGTGCTCAACGAGGCCCACCTCGCGGCCTGCGAGGCGCGCATCGACGCGCTGCTGCTCTGCCGGCGCTTTCAGGAGGCGGTCGGGGAGGCCGTCGCCCTGGTCGGCGACCACCCGTACCACGAGAACCTGCACACCCAGCTGATGCGGGCGCTGTACGCCTCGGGGCGCAGGGCCGCGGCGCTGGACGTCTACCAGTCGCTGCACCACCGGATGACCGACGACCTCGGCATCCCGCCGTCACCCACCACCACGACGCTGCACCATGTGATGCTCCAGGACCGGCCCGACCAGCGGTACCTCGCCGCCGCCGGGGCCGGGGCGCTGCTCTGAGCCGGGTCCGCCCCGCTCAGGCGTCCCCGCCCTCCTCCGCCCACAGGCTCTCCACGGCCCGGGTCGGGCCGCCCGCCTCGCGTACCCGCTCCATGGCCACGTGGACGAAGGCCCGCAGCCGGGCGGTCTCGTGGCCGGCGGGCCAGATGAACGCGTAGTCGATCCGCGGGGCGTCCGTGAACGGTTTGAAGACCAGGCCGGGTCGGCTGTAGTACTGCGCGCCGGCCGCCGCCACCGGTGTCACGCCCTTGCCCGCCAGGACCAGCGAGAGCGCGTCCTCCCAGTGCGTGATGGCCTGCCCGTGCGGGATGGGCCGGCCCGACGGCGTCTGGCGCGGGAAGTGGTGGTCGAGCCAGTGCGCCGGCACGCTCCCGCCGACCGTCAGCAGCGTCGCCTCCGCGAGGTCCTCCACGCTGACCGCGTCGCGGCGCGCGAACGGGTGCGCCGACGACATCAGCAGCACCCTCGGCTGCGACAGCAGCACCGGACCCAGCGTCAGATCGGGCTCGGCCACCGGCGGTTCGGTGACCTGGAGTTCGATGTCCCCGGCGCGCAGCGGGCCGTAGGGGTCGGAGATCTGTACCTGCCGGATCGGCACGTCCACGCCCGGGTACCGGCGGCCGAACGCCTCGGCGATGCTGTGCAGCAGATGGCCGGTGAACGCGCCGGAGAAGCCGATCCGCAGCGTGCCGGTGATCCCCCGGCCGGCCGCCATGGCCCTCGCCACGGCCTCCTCGACGGACCGCCACGCGGGCGCGACGTCGTCCCTGAGCTGCTCCCCGATGGGCGTCAGGGTGACCTGGCGGCTGGTGCGCTCGAAGAGCCGGGCACCGATACGGCGCTCCAGCCGGGCGACGGTCTGGCTGACCCGGCTCTGCGATACCCCCACGCGGTCGGCGGTGCGGCCGAAGTGCAGTTCCTCCGCGAGGGTCAGGAAAATCTCGATCTCCTGGCGTTCCATTCCCGTCTCCCCGTCTCCCGCGTCTCGCCGTCTCCCGCACCCCTCACCGCCGCGACCTCGAACGATGAGTCCGGCGAATCGATCGTTGCACAGATCGTCCTTGTTGCGCAGGTCTCCGGATTCGAAGCTGGTCAGGCCAGCCGCCACTCCGTGTCCGCAAGGGAAGGACCGCTCATGACCGTCACCGAATCCTCGCCCCCGACCGAACCCACGCACGCCGTCCTCGCACCACCCGAGCCCGCCGCCGGCGCCGCCGCGGGGGCCGCCGCCGGCACCGGCGGCGCCGTCTTCGGGGCCCGCGAGTGGCTCGTGCTGATCACCCTGTGCTGCGCCACCTTCATGTGCGGCCTGGACTTCTCCATCGTCACCGTCGCCCTGCCCGACATCGGCAGCGCGCTCGGCTTCTCCTCGGCCGGCACCCTGCAGTGGGTGGCCACCGCCAGCCTGCTGCCGTCGGCGAGCCTGCTGCCGCTCTTCGCCCGGGTCGCCGACCTGATCGGCCGCAAGCGGCTCTTCACCCTCGGCGTCGCCGTCTTCACGCTCTTCTCGCTCGGCGCCGCCTTCGCCGACAGCCCCGGCGTGCTGATCGGCGCCCGGATCGGCCAGGGCACCGCCGCCGCGATGATCGCGCCGGCCGCCATCGCCCTGATGACCGGCTACTTCGCCGAGGGCCCCAAGCGTGCCCGCGCCCTGGGTCTCAACGGCGCCGTCATGTCGCTGGGCTTCGTGCTCGGCGCGCTGGGCGGCGGGGTCATCACCAGCGGCTTCAGCTGGCGCTGGACGATGGTCGCGCTCTGCGTGATGGGAGCGCTGGCCCTGGCCGGCGCGCTGGCCCTGCCGGCGATCCGCGAGGCCAGTGCGGCGAAGCGGATGGACATCCCCGGCGCGATCCTCGCCACGCTCGGCCTCTTCGGTCTGGTCTACGGCATCTCCACCGGCGGTGACCAGGGCTGGACCCGCGCCGCCTCGCTCGGCCCCATCGTCGGCGGCCTGGTGCTGCTGGCCGCGTTCCTGGTGGTGGAGCGGCGCCACCCGGAGCCGCTGGTGCCGCTGTCCGTGCTCAACCGGCCGACCATCAAGTGGTCGGGTCTCTTCGGTGTGATCACCTTCGGGATGTGCGCCGGTACGACGGTGCTGCTCAGCCTGTACATGCAGGACGTGCTCGGCTTCAGCGCCCTTCAGGCCGGTCTGAGCTACCTCGGCGAGGGCGCGGCGGCGACGGCGGGCGGCATGTTCGTCGCCCGGCTGCTGGGCCGGTTCGGCGGGGTGCGGGTGCTCGCCGCGGGCCTGCTCATCCAGGGCGTCGGCACCGTCTCGATGTTCGCCCTCCCGCAGCACGTCAGCCTGCCCGCGTTGCTGATCACCTCCTCCGTCATGGGTCTGGGCCACGTCTTCAGCGTGGTGTCGTTCATCACCGTGATGACCTCGGGCGTCAGCGAGGCCGACCAGGGCGTCGTCGGCGGCCTCTCGCAGCTGCCGCAGTACGTGGCCGCGATCGGGGTCTCCGGGCTCAGCGCGATCGCCGCCGCCCGCACCAACGCGCTGTCGTCCGGTTCCGTCCCGTCGGCCGCGGACATCCTGGGCGGCCTGCACGCCGGGATGGTCACGGCCGGTGTCGTCGCGCTGGCCGGTGCCCTGCTCGTCGGTGTCGTCCTGCGCAAGCGGACCGCTGCGTAGGCCGTCCCGTGCCCGGCACCCGGCACTGCCCGCCGGCACCGCCGGCGCGCCCGGCGCGTCCGTCCGCCGCCCCCCGGCGGACGGGCGCGCCGCCCCCGTGTCCGGGCCGCGCCGGGCGCCTTCGCCGCCTGCGAGGAGACCGACCGTGAACGACAGCCGACTGCGCAGGCCCTCCGCCGTCCGCACCCTGCGCGTGGGGGCGCTGAAGGTCAGCTACGTGCCCGACGGGGCGATGCTGCTGAAGCCGGCCGGCCCGCTGCCCGCCGCCGTGGACCGGCACTGGCCCAGGTACGGGGCCTACCTCAACGACACGCGGCGGCTGGTCGCCAACACCGGCGCCCTGCTCGTCGAGGACGGCGCCCGCGCCCTGTTGATCGACGCGGGGTTCGGCCCGCGCGCGGTGCCCGAGGACCCCGCCCATCCGCACCGGGGGGCGGTGCACGGCGGTGCGCTGCCCGGCAACCTGGCCCTGCTCGGGCGGGCCCCGGAGGAGATCGAGACGGTGGCCTTCACCCACCTCCACGCCGACCACATCGGCTGGGCCTGCGTCGAACCGCCGCTGTTCGGCCGGGCCGCCTACGTGGTCCCCAAGGAGGAGTGGGACCACCGCGGGCCCGAGGCCGCGGCCCTCGAACCCCGGGCGCGGCTGGTGCTCGCCGGTGACGAGGTCTTCCCCGGTGTGCACGCGCTGGCGCTGCCCGGCCACACCCCGGGCCACACCGGTTTCGTCATCTCCTCCCGCGGCACCCGCCTGCTCGCCTTCGGGGACGCCCTGCTCTCCCCGCTCCAGATCCGCCACCCGGAGTGGTCGGCCGGCGGTGACGACGATCCCGCGCAGTCCGAACGCCACCGCCGCCGCCTCATCGCCGAACTCCGGCGCCCGGACACCCTCGGTTTCGGCGTCCACTTCGCGGACGTGGTCTTCGGCCGCGTCGCCCCGCACGCCGACGGAGCGGTCTGGTGCCCGCTGTGACGTGCCCCCGGTGCCCCGCCCAGCGGGCGGCTGCTCCGCCATCGGTCGCCCTGTGTGATGTTTCCGCCGCGTACGTGTAACGGCCTGGGAACCGATCGGGAACCCGATCGGCCACAGTGAGCCACACATCGGGGGGTGTGTCCGACACGGGCCGCCTTCCGGGCGTATCAGCGGACACGAGTGAAGAGGACTGGACTTCGATGGAAAAGCTGGCCTTTCGCACCACCTATCTGATGCTGGGCGCCGCGGCGCTGACCGGCCTGGCCCTCACGCTGCCGGGCACGTCCGCGGCTCCCGCCTCGCGGGTCTCGCACGCCTCCGACGGCGGCCCGAACGCGGTACGGCGGTAGCCGCCCGCCGGGGTCAGCGACGGCACTCCTCCGGCACTCCGATGTCGGTGAAGAGTTCCTCGGCGGCGGCACGGGCCGCGACGGCGGTCTCCGGGTCGCCGAGTGCTGCCGCCGCCGCGGCGACACCGGCCTGGGCCCGGGCCATCTCCACGCGTAGATTCATGGCGGCGGAACGCCGGTGCGCGGCGCGGTGCAGGGTGAGGGCGGCGGCGTAGTCGTGCCGGCGGCCGTGCACGCGGCCGAGCACGTTCTCGATCTCCGCGCGCCGGATCGCGCCGCTCAGCTCCATCAGCGTCAGCGCGCGCAGCGCGCAGGTCTCGGCCTCCCGCGCCCGGCCGAGCCGTTGCAGCGTCTCGGCCCGGTAGGCGAGCATCAGCCCTACGGTGCCGGGCTGGCGGAAGCCGTCCGACTCGCCCTCGATCCCGGCGAGCCGCAGCAGCGCCTTGTCGGGGCGGCCCATGCCGAGATGGGCGACGGCCAGTTCGGTGAGGGCGTAGATCTCGTGGTCCCGTTCGCCGAGCAGCCGGTCGAGGCGTACGGCGTGCTCCGCGGCCTCGGCCGCCGCCGCGTACCGGCCCAGGCAGTTCAGCGCCGAGGCGGTGTTGGCGAGGGTCTCGGCCTCCTCGCGCCGGCAGTCCAGTCGCCGGTGCAGGGCGAGGGCGCGGTCGAGCCGGTCCAGTGCCTCGGTGTACTGGCCGAGGCTGGAGTAGCACATGCCGATCCGGCTCAGGGCGGCGGCGATCCCGTGCACCTCGGAGGTCCGCTCGGCCAGCGCCAGCGCCTCGTCGAGCCGGGTCAGGGAGCCGCGCAGGTCGCCCAGTTTCCACAGCGCCATGCCCAGGTTGGTCAGGCTGATGCGCAGCAGCAGCGGATCCTCCAGCCGTCGCGCGGCGCGTACGGCGAGCAGGCCCACGTCCCTGAACTCCCCCCACCAGCCGCGCAGGTTGAGGTAGAAGGCGAGCCCGCGCGGCAGGTAGGCGGCGTGCAGGTCGAGCCGGACGTCGTAGGCGAGCTGGGCGGCGTCGCGCAGCGCCGGGTACTCGTCGTCGAGCCAGCGCAGCGCGTCGGCCTCGGAGTCGAAGTCGGGCACCGACCCGGTGCTGTTGGGCAGCGGGACGAGATGCCGGGTGCGGCCGGGGAACAGCAGGTCGCAGGCGCGCTCCAGGGTGAGCAGATAGTGGTCGAGGAGCCGCTGGACGCCGTGCTCGTCCCGGTCGTCCGGGGTGTTGCCGCGCAGGTCCCGGGCGAACCAGCGGACCAGGTCGTGCAGGGTGTAGCGGCCCACCGTGTGCTGTTCCAGCAGGTTGACGTCGAGCAGTTCCTCCAGGATCGCCTCCGCCTCCTGGACGTCCGTGCCGAGCAGCGCGGCGGCGCTGAGCACGTCGAAGTCGGCTCCCGGGTGCCAGCCCAGCAGCCGGAAGGCGGCCCGGTGGGTGCGGTTCATCGCGCCGTACGACAGCTGGAGGCTGGCCGCGACGCTGCGTTCGCCGACGCGCAGTTCGGTCAGGGTCCGGGCCTCCGAGCGCATCCGGTCCACCAGGTAACGGACCGTCCAGTGGGGGCGGTTGCGCAGCCGGGCCGAGACGATGCGCAGGGCGAGGGGCAGCCCCGCGCACATGCCGGCCAGCAGGGTGCGCGCCTCCGTGCTGTCGTGGTGTTCCCGGTCGGCTGGGTCTTCACGGTCGTCGCCGAGGACGCGGCCGAGCAGCTCCATGCTGTCCTCCATGGAGAGGCTGCCCACCGAGTACCACTCGGCGCCGTCGATCTCCACCAGCCGGGTCCGGCTGGTGACGATCGTCGCGGAGTTCCCGGTGCCCAGCAGCAGCGGCCGCACCTGCGCCGACTCCCGGATGTTGTCGAGCACCACCAGCAGGCGCCGGCTCGCCGTCACCGACCGCCACAGCGCCCGGCGTTCGACCAGACCCTCCGGGATCCGGTCGCTGGGCACACCGAGGCTGCGCAGCAACTGGTCGAGGGCGTCCAGTGGATGGAGCGGCGGATGGCCCGGGGTGAAGCCGTGCAGGTCGAGGAAGAGCTGCCCGTCCGGGTAACGCTCGGCTAGCTGGTTGGCCACGTGGACGGCGAGCGCCGTCTTGCCGCTGCCGCCCATGCCGTCGATCGCGATGATCCGCCGGTCGTCGGCGAGCGCGTCGCGGATACGGCGGACGGTGTCCTGCCGGCCGGTGAAGTCGGGCAGGTCGTAGGGGAGGGTGCAGCGGACGATGACCGGTTCGGGTACGGCGGGTTCCAGCAGCGGCGGGTGGGCGGGGGCGCCGCCGAGCCCGGGGCTGCGCCGCAGGATCGCCTCGTGCAGTTTGGCCAGCTGCGGGCTGGGGTCGGCGCCCAGTTCCTCGGCGAGCAACTGGCGGACCTGGGCGAACTCCTCCAGGGCCTCCGCGTGCCGGCCGGTGCGGTAGAGCACGGTCATCAGCAGTTCGCGCAGCGACTCATGGAGCGGGTGGGCGTCGACGTACTGCCTCAAGTAGGTGGTCAGGCCGTCGATCTGGCCGACCTCGATGCGCAGCCGCGCGTACTGCTCGACCGCCGCGAGCCGCATTTCGGCCAGGACGTTCGCGGCGAGGTCGATCGGCTCCCCGTCGTGGCCTTCGAGCACCGGGCCGCGCCACAGGTCGAGGGCGGCGCGCAGTTCGCGCCGGGCGTCCGTGGGGCGGTCCGTCGACAGCGCGTCGGCGGCGGCCCGGAGGTGTTCCTCGAACTCCTTGAGGTCGAGCTCGCGGGCGGAGACCGCGGCGCGGTAGCCGGCGCCGTCGGTGCGCAGCAGTGCGGCGCCGCCGGGCAGGGTCCGGCGCAGGGTGGAGACGGTCTTGCGGATCTGGTGCGCCGCCGTGGAGGGGGGTTCCGTGCCCCACACCACCTCCACCAGGCGGGCGACGGTGACGGAGCGGTTGGGCGAGAGCAGCAGGAATCCCAGGACCCGTTCCGCCTTGGCTCCCCCCAGGGCGAGGCGCCTCCCGTCGGCCCAGCACTCCAGCGAGCCCAGCACGTTGAGGCGTATGCCCTCTCTTTCCTCGGCGAACTCCACATCTCCCCCTCGGTACGACATCTGTGCAGGCCTGGCCCATCCCCTCCCAGAAAGAGTAATTGACCGGTAACCGTTCGGGATATGGGCAGGGCAGCCTGGGGGGAGCAACGGGGGACGGCAGCGCATTAACGGCAATGTCCGTCACCGGGGGAAGAAACAAGACGGATATTTTACCGAGCAGGGGAGACGCGCCCCGATCTGGCGTGCTACGGGGAGTGCGGCCGGCCTCAGAGAGGTATTCCATTGTCCATCGCCGATATATGCACCGAGCGGCCGACCGGGCGGGAGCGGCAGGTCCTTGAGCTGCTGGCCGCCGGTCATCTGGACGAGAGCATTGCCCGCCAGCTCAACATCTCGATCCGGACCTGCCGCCGGATCATCGCTTCGTTGATGGACCGACTTGAAGCCAGAAGCCGTTTCCAGGCGGGGGTGATCGCGGCGGCCCGCGGCTGGATGGATGCACCTGCCCCGCACCCGCCGAGGGAAATGATTTCGACCGTGGGCCGAAAAGGAATTTCGTTCAACCGTTAACGGATCTTCGGTGTCGTCCCACTTCTCTTTCGCACATTCATGGGATGACTCACAGCCCGAAGGCGGCGGCCGCCGAGAGGAAGGCGTCGTTCTGGTCCGGGGAACCGATCGAGACGCGGACGCCGTCCCCCGCGAACGGCCGCACGACGACGCCGAGCCGCCCGCAGTGCTCGCCGAACGCGGTGGCCCGGTCGCCGAGCGGGAGCCAGAGGAAGTTGGCCTCGCTCGGCGGCAGCGGCCGGCCCCCGGCCGACAGGACGCCCCGCACCCGCTCGCGTTCCGCCACCACCGTCTCCACCCGCGCCATCAGCTCCTCCCGCGAGCGCAGCGCGGCGACGGCGGCGGCCTGGGCCACTCCGTTGACGCTGAACGGCAGATACGTCTTGCGGACCGCGTCGGCCACCACCGGGTGCCCGACCAGGAAGCCGACCCGCAGCGCGGCCAGGCCGTACGCCTTGGAGAAGGTGCGCAGGACCGCCACGTTGGGCCGCCCGGCGGCGAGTTCGAGGCCGTCGGCCGTCGTCGCGTCCCGCACGTACTCGCGGTAGGCCTCGTCGAGGACGACGAGACAGTCCGCGGGCACCCGGTCGAGGAAGGCGCGCAGCCGGCCGGCCGGGACCACCGTCCCGGTCGGGTTGTTGGGGTTGCACACGAAGACCAGCCGGGTCCGGTCGGTGAGCGCGCCGGCCATCGCGTCGAGGTCGTGCGCCCCGTCCCTGAGCGGGACCTCGACGGCGGTCGCCCCCGCCAGCCGGGTCAGGATCGGGTACGCCTCGAACGACCGCCAGGCGTACACGACTTCGGCCCCCGGTTCGGCGACGGCCGCCATCAGCGTCTGGGCGACCCCGACCGACCCGCACCCCACGGCGACCTGGTCGGCGCCCACCCCGAACCGCTCCGCGATCTCCCCGGTCAACGCCGAACACCCGTTGTCCGGATAGAGGTTGGCCTGTGCCGCCGCCCGCCCGATCGCCGCCAGCACGGCGTCGGGCGGCCCGTACGGCGACTCGTTGGCCGCCAGCCGGTACGTCGGACCGGGCGCCGGCGGGGCCGTGCTGGGCCGGTAGCTCACCATCCGGTCGAGCACCGAACGGAAGCGCGGCACACCGGTGGTGGCGGCGGTGCTGACCTGGGGCATCTGCGCCTGCTCTCTGCTGGTCGGGGCGGTGCTCACTCGGCCGGTGCGGACAGTTCCGTCAGCGCCGGTCCCGAGTGGATGCCGTGCGCCCGGTTCATCACCACGTCGCCCAACTCCGCCGCCGTGGCACGGACGTTGGCGCCGCCGTAGCCGTTGACGACGGAGAACATCCCCCACAGCAGGTTCCAGGGCTTCAGCTCGCCGTTCTCGTCCGGGAACAGCTCCGGAGTGGGCCGGACCCGGCGCTGCAGGACGTGCGGGGTGTCGAGGGCCGCGTCGAGCCCGGCGCGCCACTCGCGGTCGGTCAGCTCCGGGGTCCAGCCGAGGACGACCCCCCGGTTGCCGTAGAGCGAGGTGGGCTTGAGGACCAGTTCGCGGCGGTGCTCGACCGCGTGGTCGAAGAGGTCGGCGCGTTCGCCGTTCTCCAGGGTGACCTGGCCGGGGCGCACGACGCGGGTCCACGGCAGCAGCCGGGCCGCGCTGGTCCGCTGCTCCTCGGTGAACAGCCCGTGGTTGGCCTCGTCGGAGAGCATCTCCAGGGCGCCCTTGCTGGCGTAGGCGGCGGTGTCCAGCGGGGTGAACATCTTGACCTCGCCGCGCTGGACGGCGTCCAGGAGCGGGTCGAGCAGCTCCGGCGCCTCGGTGATCTGGGAGATCGCGAAGGTACGGAAGACAATGTCGACGGGCTTGTCCTCCAGCCACACCCGGCCGCCCCTGACCTCCAGCTGGCCCACGTGGCACGGGTGCGCGTCCAGGCCCAGTTCCCGCCAGCGAAGGGCGAGTTGGCGCATGTAGCGGATCTCGTTGTCGAAGTAGCTCGGCCAGTCGGCCAGCGCCACCACCGGCCGGTCACCGGGTGCGAACCCCGACTCGACCAGCACGTTGTTGACCTGCTCACGCAGGGTGTCGACGTAACCGAGGTGGTGGTCGGCGGCGAACCGGGCGAGCAGCGGGTGCTCCAGCAGGCCCCGGGCGAGGTCGGCGTTGTCCATCCCGCCGATCGAGCTGCCCATGTTGAACTCCAGCAGCTTGAACCCGCCGTCCTGGACGAACAGGTCGGCCCGCGCCTGCCGGGTCATGGCCGGGCCCCGGCCGCGCACGACGGCGGCGACCTGCGGTTCGCTGAGGCCGGCGGCGCGCGCGAACGCGGCGAAGTCACCGCCGAAGAGCTTGTCGGGCAGGCTGCTCAGCGCGTCCATGACGTGCCGGACGTCCTCGAACGCCCGCACCCGCTCGGCATGTCCGAGGAAGACCGGGCGGGAGAGGAACGTCCCCTTGTAGAACGCGGCGAGCATCTCCGACTCCGGTAGCCTGCCCACCAGTTCGGCCGCCTTGGCGCCGCTCCCGGTCACCCTGCCGAGGTACTCCGCCGTCAGGGACTCGCGGTCCATGAGGGTCCTCCTTGAAGTCGTGTGCCTGTATGTGAGTTCGGGGGTACGGCCGTCAACTCGCGTTCGCGGGCGCGGAGTCGGCGGGCTGGGCGGGCGGCTCGAAGTGGACGGCCGCGGGCGGCAGCAGCCGGGCGGTACGGTGCAGCACGGCCGCGCCCAGCAGCGCGGTGGCGGTGATCACCAGCCAGGGCAGCCTGCCGTCCACGGCGACCAGCGCCGTGAAGACGGTGGGCGCCAGGGCCTGGGCCAGCGCCCACGACGACTGGTAGGCGGCGAGGTAGCGCCCGCGCAGCTCCGGCGGCGCGGCGTTCTGCGCCAGGGTGCTGGCGGCCGGGCTGTGCACCAGCTCGGCGAAGGTGGCGACCACCACGCAGGTCAGCAGGGCCGTCATCGCCAGGGTGGTGTCGTGCGGGCGCACCGTGCCGAGGACGAGCTGCCCGGCGAACGCGGCCACGAAGAGTCCGGCACCCGCCACCGCCATCCCGTTGCGGGTGCGGAACCGGCGCCGGGCGAGCGCGGCGACCGGCACCCCGAGCGTCGCGCACAGCAGGGTGTTGACGATGAAGGCGCTGCCGATGAGGCCCTGCGGTATGTGCAGCCAGCCGGTCGCGTAGACCGGGATCAGGATGGTGAGCGAGGTGTAGCCGATGGCCAGCGACAGGTTGGCGAGGCCGAGCAGCAGGAAGGGCCGGTCCTTGGCCACCAGCCGGTAACCGCCGCTCTTCACCGGCCTGTCGCGCTCGACGTGCGGGCTCGCCGGGGTACGGGTGGCCAGCACCGCGGCGACCACGAAGCTGGCCGCGTTCAGCCAGGCGGCGGCCACGTAGCCGTGGTCGCCCATGGTGGCGATGATCAGCGAGGCGATCAGGGTGCCGCCGCCGAGACCGGCGTTGCCCAGGCTGCGGGAGAGGGCCTGCATGCGGTCCCGGTCGGTGCCGGTGAGGAGTTCGGCGAACCTCGCCTGGAGGGTGGAGGGCGCGGTCCGGGTGCCCACGGCGGTGACCAGTGCCAGCACGAAGAAGAGGGACAGGCTGTGCGCGAGCGGGTAGAGGGCGAAGCCGATCGCGCGCAGCAGGTACAGCGCGATCAGCGTGCGCAGCGCGCCGAACCGGTCCACGGCCGAGCCGCCCAGCGGCAGCGCGGCCATCGCCAGCAGGCTGGCCACGGTCAGCACCAGACCGATCTGCGCCAGCGGGAGGTGGGTGACGTGCCGGAAGAAGACCAGGTTGAAGGGGACGTACATGCCGGAGCCGGTCGCGTCGATGGCGATGCCCGCGATCAGCGCGCGTTCCCCCTTGAAGACGGGGCGCAGGAACGACATTTACTCTCCAGGAGGGGATGCGTGGGGGGCGGCGACCGGGCGACCGGCCGGGACCGGCGGGCTCGGGCGGACCGGGCGGCTCGGACAGACCGGGCGGCTAGGCGATGTCGTAGAAACCGGGGCCGTCCAGGTAGCGCGCCGACACACAGTCCCGGGCCACGGCGCTCTCGCTCTCGTGGGCCAGGAAGACCCGCAGCGGGAAGGTCCAGTCGTCGACGGAGGGGCTGACGAGGCCGCCGGGGGTGACCCGGAAGACCGCGTCGTGGAAGCTTTCGAGCTCCTTCAGCTCGGCCAGCCGCGGATAGCCGGCCAGCCGGCCGCCCGCGGGCGAGACCATGTTGACGATCCGGGCGTGCCGGCGCAGCGCGTAGTCGCCGTCGGCGCGCGCCACGAAGCGCTCGGGGTCGGTGTAGGCGTCGACCGTCCAGTCCAGCTGGCTCTCGCCGATCGCGGCCTCGGCCGGGACGTGGACGTCGGCGCCGCACACCCGGGCGCCGGTCTCGACCAGCCTCGGCCCCTTCGGGGTGAGTTTGAGTTCGGTGTGCGCGGGACCGTTGTGGATGCCGAGGGCGTCCAGGACCAGCAGGGTGTGCTCGACCAGGGCGTCCTGGTCGGTGCCGCGGCGGGGCAGCAGCTCCGCGCCGGCGGGCAGGTCGCGCACGCCGTTGGCGCTGAGGTGGTGCATCTTCCAGATGTCGGTGACGTGGTGCCGGCCGTCCCGGCTCACGGTGTTGACGATGTACTCGTTGCCGACGAGGTACTCCTGCGCCAGCACCGCCGCGTTGTGCTGGCCGAGGACGCTGCGCGCGCCGAGCACCTTGCCGAACGCGGAGCGCACCTCCTCGGCGCTGTCGCAGAAGAAGACGCTGTCGTTGCCCGCGCTGCTCACCGGCTTCAGGACGACCCGGCCGCCCTGGGCGCCGTACCAGTCGAGGAGGGTGTCGAGGTCGGTGGCGAGCAGCTGCTCGGTGCCGGGGACGCCGGCCCGCCGGACCGTCTCGATCATGCGGAACTTGTCGCGGCGGGCGGCGCTGAGCGCGGTGCCGTTGGTGGGCAGCCGGAGGTGTTCGCTCAGTCCGTCGGCGAGTTCCACGGCCCGCTCGATGCCCGGCAGCAGGCCGACGGGGGCGTACCGCGCGAGGGCGGCGGCGGTCGCCTCGACGTCACCGTCGTGGACTATGTCGGCGGTGAAGTCGTCGGGCCGGAAGCCGGCCGCGTAGACGTCGGGGATCTCCGGGGTGCTCCGGACGTGGACGCAGTCGACGCCGCGCGCCCGGAACAGGGGGGCGAGGCACCGGGCGCTGGCGAAGGCGTCGACGAGGGCCACCGTGCGCCGGTCTGTGCTGGAAGTCATCTGTCATCCCACCGTGGGTCTGGGGCGTGCGGCGAGGCCGCCGGAGTGGACGGGGCTGGTCGGGTCATCACGCGTCGGCGATCTCCACCTGGTCGCCGAAGCGCATGAGGTGGCGGTAGGCCATCGCCCGGGTGTGCCGCATCGTGCGCAGGATGGCGATCGCGCTCTCGGCGGACTCGTCGACCTGGATGATCGAGGAGTCGTCGCCGACCAGGGCGGCGGTGACGACGATGTGCCGTTCGATGTCGTGCAGGTCGGCCTCGAACAACGCGTCGCGGGCCAGGGCGAGTTCGGGGTCGGTGACGGCGATCTTCGCGAACGGTTCGGTACTGGTGGCGGCGAGCCGGCGCATGGCCTTGCGGAACGCCTTGTGCTCGGGCTGGGTCCGGCCGGTGAGCGCGGCCGGGACCGCCGGGGGATACATGCTCGGCCGGACCCTCGCGTCGTAGCAGGGCGCCGACATGTCCCCGGAGTGCATCATCGCCGCGGTGAAGCCGCGCACCAGGACGGCCGCCTCCCGGAACGCCGTCACGGCCGTGGAGCGGTCCGCGTCGGCCAGCGCGGCGACGGCCCGGCCGACCGCGTGCGCCGCCGCCAGGTTGAGCACGAAGTAGAAGTGGTGGGTGATCACCCAACGCGTCAACTCGCTTTTACCGAGGTCCAGTTGCGGACGGTACGACGACACGGGGGCCGGGGCGGGGGCGCCGTCCGGCGGGAGGAGCCCGTCGAGGAGCAGGATCATCGCCCGGACCTCGGCGGCCTGGTCGTTGAGGTCGAGCCGGGCGCCCCGCAGGTCGGCGAGGACGCGGGCGAGGACCACGGTTGTCTCGGCGACGCGGTAGGCGTCGTCGACCGCGGCGGTACGGACGCCGAAGTAGTCGTGGTTGGGGACGATCGCCCGCAGCCCGGTGGTGTCCAGCGGGGTGACCGCGGCCTCGGCGGCGAGGTGCGCGGCCCGCTCGACGGCCGTGTCGAGGGCCCGGCGGACGGCGGAGTCGTCCGCTCCGGCCGGGTCCAGCAGCCGGGCGCGCAGGCCGGTCAGCGCGTCGGTGGTCGCGGTGAGGGCGGCCTCGACCGGGGCGGCGGGGCGGGTCGCGCAGTGCACGACGTTGTTCGCCGGAAGGACGACGACGGGGATATCAGGGCAGGCGGAAGCCATGTCGGTTACCTCGGTATCCGGTTCGGTGGCGGGGTGGACGGAGCTGCTGGGGTGCGGAGCGCGTCGCTCAGCGCGGTGCCGGGATCGGCGGCCAGACCCGGGTCGAGCGGGGCGGCCCGGCCGATCAGCCGGCGCCCCTGCGCCATGTCCCGGGGCCGGTCCACGGTGAGGAGCGCGGCAAGCCGGTCACCGGCCAGCCAGAGGGCGGTCCAGGCGGCGGTGTCGGGCGAGCCGCGCAGCACCAGCCGTTCCGCGCCGGTGTGATGGCCGGCGTACTGCACCATGCGCCCGAACTGCTCCGACCAGACGTAGGGCACCGGGTCGTAGGAGGCGTCCTGGCCGAGCAGGGTCGCGGCGGCCACGTCGGGGGCGTTGAGGGCGGTGTCCCAGTGCTCGGCGCGCAGCCGGCGGCCGTAGCGCCGCGACCACCAGGCGGCGCAGTCGCCCGCGGCGACCACCTCGGGGCGGGCCGTGCGCAGCCGGTCGTCGACGAGGACCCCGCCGCCCGCGTCGAGCCCGGAGCCGGCCAGCCACCCGGTGTCGGGGCGGACGCCGACACCGGACAGGACCACGTCGGCCGGCACGAACTCGCCGCCGCTGAGCGTGAGTCCGCCCACGTCGACCGAGTCCACCCGTATCCCGCACCGGAGTCGGACCCCGGCCGCCGTGTACCAGTCGGCGGTGGCCGCGCCGAGCGCCGGCCCGAGCGACCCGGCGAGGGGAGCGCCGGCGGCCTCCAGGACCGTCACCCGACTGCCCAACCCGGCTGCCACGGACGCCACTTCGGCGCCGATCCAGCCCGCGCCGACGATCGCCACCCGGGCGCCCGCGCGCAGTGCGCCGCGCAGCCGCAGCGCGTCGTCGAGGGTGCGCAGGACGTGCTGCGGTCCCTCCCCCGGCAGCCGTACCGGGACGGCGCCGGTGGCGATCACCAGCCCGTCGAAGGAGAGCGGACCGGTCGAGGTCCGCAGGGTCCCGCCGGGCCGGTCGTCACAGAGCCGCAGCGCCTCCGCCCGGGTGCCCAACAGCAGGGCGCAGCGCAGCCGTTCCCAGTCGGCGGGCAGAGCGGTGTCGTCGCTCTCCCCGGTGAGTACGGCCTTCGACAGCGGCGGCCGGTCGTACGGCGGCCGGTCCTCCGCCCCTACGAGGGTCAGGGCGCCCTCGTACCCGCGGCTGCGCAGGGCCTCCGCGGCGCGCAGGCCCGCGAGCCCCGCCCCGACGACGATCACGTGGTCCACGGTGCGCTCCGCTCGTGCTCCAGGGCGCCCTCGGCCGCGGCGACCGACCGGGCCAGCGCCGTCTTGAGGGGGATACCGAGCTTCGCCGCGGCGGCCGCCACGTCCTCGTACTCGGGCTGGGCGTTGACGATCCGTCCCGCGCGGCGGGCGATCTTGACGGCGACCAGGGCGTCGCCGACCGGGACGGTGCGGAACTCCCGCTCCAGTTCGTGCTTGGCGACCTCGTGCTCCCGGGTGCCGATGGTGGAGGTCTCGGCCGTGAACGTCTCACGCACGGCGTCGAGGGCGGGGCGCGGACAGAGCGCGGAGAGGGTGTGGGCGGGGCGGCCCTTCTTCATCAGGATCGGGGTCAGCCAGGCGTCGGAGGCGCCCGCCGCGAGCAGCCGGGCCAGCACGTGCGGCCAGATCCGCGGGTCGAGGTCGTCGACGTTGGCGCTGACCACCACGGCCCGTGCCGCGTCCGTCTCCGCCCCGGCCTCGGGGGCGGTGCCGAGGACGACGCGTACGACGTTGGGGGTGCCCTCCGGGTCGCGGGTGCCGGCGCCGTAGCCGGTCCCGGTCAGCCGGAGCGCGGGCAGGCCGCCCCACTCGGCGCACAGGGACAGGACGAGGGCCACGCCGGTCGGGGTGGCCGACTCGTAGGGCAGTCCGCCGGAGCGGGCCGGTGCCCCCTGGTCGGCGAGGAGCCGCAGGACGGCCGGGGTCGGCACCGGCAGCTCGCCGTGGGCGGTGCGGGCCCGGCCGCCGCCCAGCGCGATCGGCGTGGCGGTCGCGGCGCCGATGCCCAGGTCGTGCACGGCGGCGCAGACGCCCACCACGTCGGCGATCGCGTCGAGGGCGCCGACCTCGTGGAAGTGGACGTCGTCGACCGGGATGCCGTGCACGGCGGCCTCGGCGCGCGCGAGCCGGGCGAACACGGCGTGGGCGCGCTCGCGCACCGGCCCGGGGAGCGCGGCCCCGGCCAGCAGGGCGCGGATCGCGTGCCAGGTGCGGTGCGGCGGCCCGGGTTCGGTGTCGACGTGCGCCTTCGTCGCGGCCAGTCCGCAGCGCCGCACCGGTTCGGTCCGGATGCGGACGGCGCCGGGCACCACCGCGTCGACGGCGCCGCGCACGGCCGCGAGGGAGGCCCCCGCGTCCAGCAGCGCGCCGAGCAGCATGTCGCCGGCGACCCCCGAGGAGCAGTCGAACCAGGCGGAGACGGGGGCGGGGGCGGTCATGAGCCCACCGCCACCGGCCGGCCGGTCTCCCGGCGCACCATGCGGCGGATCATCCGGGCCGCCGCGACCGCGGCCCCGAAGCCGTTGTCGATGTTGCAGACGACGACCCCGGGACCGCAGGAGTTGAGCATGGTGAGCAGCGGGGCGATCCCGCCGAAGGAGCTGCCGTAGCCGACGCTGGTGGGTACCGCGACGACCGGTGCGGAGACGAGACCGGCGACCACGCTCGGCAGCGCGCCGTCCATGCCCGCGACGACGACGAGGCAGTCGGCGGCGTCCAGTCGGTCCCGGACCGCGAGCAGCCGGTGGATACCGGCCACCCCGACATCCCGCACCAGCTCCGCCGCACAGCCGAACTCCCGCGCCACGAAGGCGACTTCGCGGGCAACCGGTTCGTCGGTGGTGCCGGCCGTCACCACCAGGACGCCGCCCTGGGCGGGCCCGGCCGCGCCGACGGCCGCGCAGCGCGCCTCGGTGTCGATCCGTACGCCGTCGGCGCCGAACGCCCCGGCCACGGCGCTCAGTGCCTCGTCGGAGAGCCGGGTGGCGAGCGCGGAGCGGTGGCCCGGCTGCCCCAGGAGGGTACGGAGCAGCGTGACGATGTGGGCGGGCTTCTTGCCCTCGCCGTAGACCACCTCGGGGTCCCCGGTGCGCAGGGCACGGTGGGTGTCGAGGCGGGCGAAGCCGAGGTCCCTGACCCCGTCCCCGGAGAGCGGCCCCGCCACCAGCTCGTGCAGGGCCTCGTCGGGCTGCCTGACCCCGGCGGACACCTCCCGCAGCAGCGCCCGGACTTCCTCGCGGTCCACCGTCAGTCCTCCGTCGTCGAGTGGGGGCGGGCGGCGGACGCGGCCTCGTTGAGGGAGCCGGAACGGAAGCCGCGGGGGTCGGTCTCCACGGAGGCGAAACCGGCCTCGCGCACCGCCTCCAGCGCCTCCGCGCAGGCCATGACGGCCGGTACGGCCGCCAGATCGACCTGGATCAGGGCCCGTTCGCCGAGGTCCCGGACGCGCAGGTGGTACGTGTCGATACCGGCCCGGCGCAGCCGCTCCCGCAGCGCGCCCTCGGCGGCCTCGACCCGGGCCAGCCGCTCCCGGGTGACCGTCAGGCCGTAGGCGATCCGGCTCGACAGGCACGGCGAGGCGGGCTTGTCCCACGTGGGCAGCGACCAGGCGCGGCTCACCGCCCGCACCTGCGCCTTGGTCAGGCCGGCGTCGGCCAGCGGGGTGACGACCCCGCGCCCGGCCGCCGCCCGGATGCCGGGGCGGAAGGGGTCGGCCAGGTCGTCGGCGTTGGTCCCGGTCGCCACGTGGGCGAGGCCCGCGTCCGCCGCCACCTCCAGCAGCCGCCCGGTCAGCTCGTCCTTGCAGAACCAGCACCGGGTGGGGCCGTTCTCCCGGTACCCGGCGACCTCCAACTCCCCTGTCGCCACGAACACATGACGGGCGCCGAGACCCGCGGCGAGCTCGGGCACGGCGCTCCGCTCCCGCCGGGAGAGGCTCGCCGAGTCACCGGTGGCCGCCAGCACCCGGCCGGCGCCGAGCGTCCGCACCGCCGCCGCCAGCAGCAGCGCGGAGTCGGCGCCGCCGCTGAACGCGACCACGACGGAGCCCACTTCGAGCAGGCGCAGCCGCAGGGCGTCGAGCCGGCGGACCGGCAGCCCGGCGGGCGCGGACGGCGTCACCGTACTCACTCGATGCCCAGGGCGGTCAGCATCGGACGCAGCTTGGCGCAGGTCTCCGCGTACTCGGCCTCGGGGTCGGAGTCGGCCACCAGACCGCAGCCCGCGTAGAGGGAGGCGGAGGAGCCGTCGAGGAGGGCGGAGCGGATGGCGACCGCGAACTGGCCCTGCCCGGAGGGGTCGGCCCAGCCGACGACACCCGCGTACCAGCTGCGGTCGAGCCCCTCGTTGTCGGAGAGCCAGCCCAGCGCCTGGGCCCGGGGATGGCCGCCCAGCGCCGGGGTGGGGTGCAGCAGTTCGACGAAGTCCAGGATGCCGCTCCCGGCGCCGGCCGCGCGGCGGCCCCGCACCTTGGTCGACAGGTGCTGCACGTTGGTGAGCTTGACGACGGCCGGCGGACTCTGCACCTCGACGTCGTCGCAGGCGGTCGCGAACGCGTCGCGGAGCATCCGCACCACCACGTCGTGCTCGTGCTGGATCTTGGGGCTGTCGACCAGCTCACGCTCCAGCGCCGCGTCCTCCCGCGGTGTGGCTCCGCGCGGGGCGGTGCCCGCCAGCCCGAGCGCGTGCACGGAGGGTCCTTCGACCCGGACCAGGTACTCCGGGGTGGCCCCGAGGAAGGTGTACTCCTCGTGGTCGACGACGAAGACGGTGGTGCCGGGGTTGGCGTCCCGCAGCCGGTGCACGGTGGCCGGTATGTCGAAGGGCGTGGCCGAGGTCACGCGCACCTCGCGGGCCAGCACCAGCTTCTCGAAGAGGCCGTCGCGTATCCCGCCGGTGGCCCGCCGGACCAGGCCCTTCCAGGCGTCGGCGGCCGGGAGTTCGACGCTGGTGTGCGGACCGGCGGCCGGGACCGCGGGCCGGCGCCGGGAGGTGTCCGCCCCGCGCAGGCACCGGTCGGCGAGCTGGGCGAGGCCCTCGGCCAGCTGCTCGGGGTCGCTGTCGTGCATCAGCGTGGCGTTGAGGCGCAGTTCGGCACGGGCGGGGCCGGCACCGGCCGACTCCGGTACGGCGCCGCGTACTTGGAGGGAGGGCACCCACAGCAGCGCGTCGGGCAGCCGGCCGGCCTCGCGGGGGCTGTCCGGACTGAACGCGAACCCGCCGAGGGCGAGCGGTCCTTCACCGGCGGGCAGCGCCGGGACGGCCGTACCGCCGGTGACCAGGTCTTCGCAGAGAGCCGTCCAGCCCGCCCGGACGGACGCCATCCGGCGTTCGCCGTGGCCGCGCAGTTCGCGGGCGGTGCCGATCGCGACGACGGAGCCGTTGTCCCACGCCGACTGCCACAGGAAGGAGCGCGGGGTGCTGCGCCGGCCGCGGCTCCAGACCGTCACCGGGTCGGCGACGGTGAGCGGCTTGGCCCAGCTGACCAGGACCAGCCGCTGGGTGGCGCGGGCCTGTTCCAGGGCGCGCCGGAAGGTCCGGAGCAGGCTCTCCTGCTCGGCGGCCGAGAGGACGGACGGGCCCTGCGCGTACGGGAGTCGGGGCGGAGCGGTCGAGGTGCCCGGCACGCTCCCCGTGCTCTGCGTGCTCTCAGTGGGCTGCGTGCCTTGCGTGCTGTTCGTGGCCTGCGTGCTCCGCGTCATCAGTAGACCCCTTCGATCGGGCCGCGGTCGCCGTCTGTCGTGAGGGGCCGGATGTCGGCCAGCCCGTCCTGCGGGCAGCCGGCGCTGGGCGCGACGCGCAGCACCGAGTCGCGCTCCAGCGTCCACGGCAGCAGCAGGTCGCGGGAGACCAGGCTGATCCGGGCCTGGCCGCGCTCGCCGTAGCCGACCTCGGTGGTGGTGGCGTCCGGGTCGACGACCTTGACGCGGCTGAACGGATGGAACGGGACGAAGACACAACGCCCTTCGTCAGCGGGGCTCTTGGGCCGCTGCGGGGCGATGCCCATCATGGTGTTGCCGTACAGGCCGACGACGGCGGCCCGCGGGAACACCTCCTCCTCCAGGACGCGCAGCGTCTCCGGGCTCACGCTGGTGCCGGCCCAGATGATGCCGCGCACCTTGCGCCGGACCAGGTCGAGCAGCTTCTCGTCGGCCGCGATCGCCTCCAGGACGGGCGGGGTCGCGAAGAGCACCGAGACGGGCTGGGTGGCGAGGATGTCGGCGGCCTGCGCCAGGATGTGCCGGACGTACCTTCCGGCCTCCTCCGACCGGCCCGCCTTCACACTGCCCTTGACCCAGCGCGGGTCGAAGTCGATGAAGTGGCAGAAGGTACGGCGCAGTTGGGCCAGGAGTCCGACCGAGCGGCCCACGATGTGCGGCCCGGTCGGGCCCAGGTGCAGCCAGTGGCCCTCGCCCTCGCCCGGGACACCGTGCTCGGCGAGGATCTCGCTCACCCACAGGACGCCGTTGCGCCGCGAGCGGGACTCCACGATGCGCTTCGGCCGGCCGGTGGTGCCGCCGCTGTCGAACACCTGGAAGTCCCAGGTGTCCCGGCCGGTCCCGGCCGGCACCAGGTCGTCGACGGAGATGTCCCGCCACTCCTCGCTCACGTCCGGGAAGCGGTCCAGGTCCGCCCAGCTCCGCACGGCGGTCAGCGGGTCGAAGTCCAGCTCCGCGGCGCGCTTCAGCCAGTACGGCGAGCCGGTCTCGGGGGAGAAGTGCCAGCGCATCGCGGCACTGAGGAACTCCTCCGGGGCGAGGTCGGCGGTGAAGGGCTCGACCGGGGTCTCCAGCATGTTCTTCCTCCTCCTACGGCGGCCGGTCAGACCTGGGCGAGCGAGCGTGAGCGGGCCTCGGGCCAGGTCCGGCCCACCGCCTCCACCACGGGCCTGAGCTGGGCCATGAGCGTGCCGAACTGCTCCCCGGTGAGCGCCTGGCTGCCGTCGCACAGCGCGTTGCGGGCATCGGCGTGGACGTCGATGAGCAGCCCGTCCGCCCCGCAGGAGGCGGCCGCCAGGGACATCGGGCGCACCAGATGGGGCCGGCCGGTGCTGTGGCTGGGGTCGACGACGACGGGCAGGTGGGTGAGGCGCTTGGCCTCGGCCACCGCGCTCAGGTCGAGGGTGAAGCGGGTGCTGCGGTCGTAGCTGCGGATGCCGCGCTCGCACAGCACCACGTCACCGTTGCCGGCCTGCATCACGTACTCGGCGGCCAGCAGCCACTCCTCGATGGTGGCGGCCATGCCCCGCTTGAGGAGCACGGGCCGGCCCGACGCCCCGGCCGCACGCAGCAGTTCGAAGTTCTGCATGTTGCGCGTCCCGATCTGGAGCATGTCGCTCTCCTCCGCGACACACTCCACATCGCCCGGGGTGACCACCTCGGTGACCACCGGAAGCCCCGTGCGCCGGCGCTGCTCCGCGAGGAGCGCGAGACCGGCCAGCCCCATCCCCTGGAAGCTGTAGGGAGAGGTACGGGGCTTGAAGGCCCCGCCGCGCACCATGACCGCGCCGCTCTCCACCACGGCGTCCGCCGCGGCGGTCATCTGCTCCGGGCTCTCGACCGCGCAGGGTCCGGCGATCACCACGAACTCGGGGCCGCCGAACACCGCCTCACCGGCCGGCCCGACCTTCACCCGGGTGTTCTCCGCGCTGAACTCACGGCTCGTCAGCCGCTGCGTGCCCGGCACCACGACCACCCGGTCGACACCGGGGGCCCGCTCCACCGCGGCCACCGCTTCGGGCGTACCGCTCTCCTCGCTGATCAGCATCGCGATGTCGTCCATCGCGCAGGACACCGCGTTCAGGCCTTGTTCCCGGAGAATCCCGGAGACGGACTCCAACTGTTCGCGGGTGGCCCGCGGACGCATTGTCACGATCATGGGCGCCTTCCAAATGGGGCTGGCACGCGGGAGCTTCTCCCGATTGCGACGGTGGCGGCAGGCTAACCAGGCCGACGTGTTCCGCGGCAGGGGTCTGGCAGCATGCTGCCAGCATCTCCCCCACACCCCCCGAAGCCCCTCCTGACGTGCTGTGATCAGCCCACATCCGCGAAGGGAGCCCACCGTGAAAATCATCGACATCAGCCAGGGCTGGTACGAGGGAATGCCTTCCTACGACGCCCCCTGGTATCCGAAATTCGACGTGCGCAAAGCGATGTCGCCCGAGACCGACCCCTCCGGAATCGGCCGCACATTCTCCGATCTGCACATTTTCCCGCACAATGGAACGCACGTGGAATCGGGTTATCACTTCTTCGAGGACCGGGAGAAGATCGACGAGGTCCCGCTGGAGACCTTCGCGGGCCGCGCCTGCGTCGCCGACCTCTCGGACAAGCGCGACCTGGACCCGGTGACCGGCGAGGACCTGGAGAAGGCGCTGCGCTCCATCTGGCAGCGCGGCGACCGGCTGCTGGTACGCACCGACCACCCCAACCGCTACCTCGGCCGCGACGACTACTGGGACAAGCCGCCCTACCTCACCGTCGAGGCCGCCGACTGGATGATCGACAACGGCGCGGTCCTGGTCGGCATGGACTGCATCACCGAGCGGCCCGACGACCGCGGCGGCCAGGTGCACCGGCGGCTGCTCTCGGCCGGCATCCCGATCCTGGAGAACATCCAGAACCTGGACCAGATCTCCACGCCCGTCGCCCAGTTGATGGCACTGCCGGTCAAGATCCAGGGTGTCGAGGCCGCCCCGGCACGCGCCGTGGTGATCGACGGATGGCCCTTCTGAGCGCGGCCCGGTCCCGTCTCCCGGGCAGGTGGTGGGGGTGAGCGGCGAGCTGACGGCCGTCTCCCTCACCCGAGTCGGGACCACCACCGAGGCCGCGGTCGACGAGGCGCTGGACCTGCTGGGCGACCCCCTGCGGGACGTCGGCAAGGGCGACCGCGTGGTCGTCAAGCCCAACATGTTCCAGCGCAAACCGGGGTTCAGGACCAGCCCCGAACTGCTGCTCGCGGTGGCGCGGCGCGCCTCGGCGCGGGGCGCGGAGGTCTTCGTCGCCGAGCGCACCCACGTCCTCAAGGAGATCCTGGACGGGGCACCGGTCCACCGCTACGCCCAGGTGGTCAGCTTCGACGACCGGCCGACGCGGATCGTGCAGGTCCCCGGCGCCACCTCGCTGCGGGTGCCGATCACCGTCCCCGACCTCGTCCTGGACTGCGACTTCTTCATCGGCGCGCCCCACCTGCGCACCCACTCCAGCGTGGTGCTCACCAACGCCATGAAGAACCTGGTCGGTCTGCTGCCCGGCTTCACCACCCGGATCGTCCACATGGCCGGCGTGGAGGAGTCCATCGTGGACCTCAACCAACTGCGCCCGCAGCACCTCGTGGTGTGCGACGCGACGACCGTCGTCGAGGACAACTACCCGATGGCGGGCACCCTCCGCGAGGTCGGCCTGGTCGCCGCCTCGCGCAACGCGGTCGCGATGGACGTGACGATGGCGGCGGTGGCGGGCGTCGGCTCCTGGGAACTGGCCTATCTGCGCGACGCCCACGCCCGGGGACTCGGACCGATCGACCTCGCCGACATCGACGTGCGGGGCGTCGCGGTGCAGGACGCCGCGTTCAAGATCCGCCGCGCACCGGTGGACCTCACCCCGCCCCGCGAGGGCGTCCACGTCCACGCCGAGACGGCGTGCGACGACTGCCGCCGCTGGGTGGCCGCCGCCCTGCACCAACTCCGCGCCGAACTCATCGCCTACCCGGGCGAGTTGACGATCCTGTCCGGCCCGATGGATCGGCTTCCCGCGCTGCGCGGCGCGGTCGTCCTGGTCGGCAACGCCATGTACGAGCACCGCGACGCCGGCGTCTACCTGGAGGGCTGCCCCCCGAGGGCGATCCAGACCGCCGGACTGCGGTACGCGATGGGCGGGTCCGTCGACGAGCAGGAGGCCACCCAGTTCCGCGTCCCCCGCCGGGAACCCGCCCCCCGGGGCGACACCGGACTGCCCGGCCTGTCACCTGAGGAGTGGGTCTGAGATGACCGTGTCCATCCCCGTCCTGCGCGGCGGCCAGGAGCACACCTCCCGCGACTCCCGCGTCCTGCACGACGTCTACGGCGACGAACTCGCCCGGCTGCACGAGGCCCCCGCCCTCACCACGCGGCTGACCGTGCGCGCCCTGCGCTCCGCCCCGCAACTGCCGCTGGACCAACGGCTGGCCCAACTGGCCGAGGCGGGGCGGCTGTTCGCGACGGCGACCCTGGGCGGACAGTCCCCGCAGGAGTACTGCCGGGCGCAGGCGCTGGCCTCGGGCGTACCCGTCACGGTCGCCCGCGCCACACTGGAGCGGATGCGCGGCGACTGCGCGCTGCTCGGCGACATCGTCGGCCGCCAGTCCCCGCTCGGGGCGGGGCGCACCGCCCGCTGGGCGCGCCGCGGTGCGGTGCTCGGGGTGGTGGCCCCCAGCAACCACCCGGCCACCCACGGGGCGTGGCTCCAGGCGCTCGCCATGGGCTACCGGGTGGCGGTACGGCCCGGCACCCGGGACCCGTTCACCCCGCTGCGGCTGGTCCGGGCGCTGCTCGCGGCCGGCCTGGACCCCGACTGGATCGCCCTGCTGCCCGGTTCGCACTCCGCCGCCGACAGTCTCGTCGAGGCGGCCGACCTGGCGCTCGTGTACGGCAGCGAGGCCACCGTCGCCCGCTGGCGCGGTGACGACCGGGTCCTGGTGCGCGGCCCCGGACGGACCAAGGTTCTGGTGGACGGGCCGTACGACGAACGGACGTTGGACCATCTGGTCACCGAGATCGCTTCGGACGGCGGGGTGCGCTGCACCAACACCACCGCCGTCTTCACCTCGGGCGACCACCGTGCGCTGGCCGAGGCGCTCGCGGAGCGGCTGGCCCGGCTGCCCGCTCTGCCGGTCACCGACGACCGGGCGGTCCTGCCGGTCCGCCCGCTGAAGGAGGCCGAGGCGCTCCGGTCGGCCGTCGAACGGGCCGCCCAGGGCGCCCCGGACCTCGCGGCCCGTCACTACCCGGACGGCCCGCTGGCTCCGGTCGGCCCGGACGCCGTGGCGCTGCGGCCCGCGGTGCTCGCCGTGCCGGGCGCCGACCATCCCGGTCCGGCGACCGAACTCCCTTTCCCCTGCGTGTGGGTGGCGCCCTGGCAGCCGTCGGAGGGCATCCGCCCGCTGACCGGTTCGCTGGCCCTGACCCTCCTCACCGACCGGGCACCGCTGGTCGCCGAGGCGCTGAACTCCCCCGGCATCCGGACCGTGCTGCACGGTCCGGTGGCCGGCTGGTGGCGGGACCCGTACCTGCCGCACGACGGCTACCTCGGCCAGTTCCTCAAGGAGGCCAGGGGCTTCGCGTCCGCCTGACCGCGGGCACCGCGCGCCCTGCCGTCGGCAGGGCGCGCACCCCACCTCGAACCCCGACGGCGCGCCCTTGGCGCGCCTCGCTCGTCCGCGACAGCCGATCCGCCCCGCCCACATACTCCCGTCCCACCCGGGGCAGGAAGCCCGCATGACCGCTGACACCCCGCCGATCCCCCGCTTCCACCTGGCCATGCCGGTCGACGACCTCGCCGCGGCCCGCCGTTTCTACGGTGAGGTCCTGGGCCTGGAGCAGGGCCGCTCCGCGGACACCTGGGTGGACTGGAACCTGCACGGCCACCAGTTCGTCACCCACCTCGCCCCCGCCCGCGCGTCCCGCGTCCACAACCCGGTCGACGGACACGACGTCCCGGTGCCGCACTTCGGGCTGATCCTGCCGGTGCCGGAGTTCCACCGGCTCGCGGAGCGGCTGCGGGCGGCGGACACCGACTTCGTGATCGAGCCGTACGTACGGTTCGCGGGGCTGCCCGGCGAGCAGTGGACGATGTTCCTGCTGGACCCGGCTGGCAACGCCCTGGAGTTCAAGGCGTTCGCCGACGACTCCCAGGTGTTCGCCACCTGACGTCCTCACGTCCTGGGCGTCCTGGCGTCCTGGCGTCCTGGCGGGTGTGACCTGCGTCCGCCTCCGCGCCGCGCACGTTTACGTCGCGGCGGAGCGGTGAGGCGAACGGAATGCGCGCCTCCCCGACGGCTCCGGCCGCGTCAGCCGACACCGCGTCCCCCGCCGACGGCTCCGCCGCGACCGCGGAACGACGACCGGCCGCCGGCCCGACCGGGGAACGGCGCGGTTCGGAACCGGCCGGAACCGCGCCCGCACCGCGCGCACCGAGGACACCACCCGCTCCACGGACATCGCAGACAGCACAGGCGTCGCAGGCGGCATCCCCCGCCCGCGACGCCTTCTTCGACAACGCCAAGTACCTGGCGATCGTGCTGGTGGCGATGGGGCACGCCTGGGAGCCGATGCGGGACGGCAGCCGGGTCGTGACCGCGCTGTACACGCTCGTCTACGCCTTCCACATGCCGGCGTTCATCGTCATCTCCGGCTACTTCTCGCGGAACTTCGACGCGAGCCCGGCCCGCGTCAAGCGGCTGGTCACCGGCGTGGTCGTGCCGTACGTCGTCTTCGAGGTGGCGTACACCTTCTACACGAGGTGGACGGACCACGTACCGGACCGCCCGATCAGTCTGCTGAGCCCGCTGTACCTGACCTGGTTCCTGGCGGCGCTGTTCGTCTGGCGGCTGACCACACCGATCTGGCGGATGGTCCGCCGCCCGCTGCCGGTGGCCCTGGCCGTCGCGATGCTGGCGTCGCTCTCCCCCTCGATCGGCCACGACCTCGATCTCCAGCGCGTGCTCCAGTTCCTGCCGTACTTCGTCCTTGGCCTGTGCCTGAAGCCCGCGCACTTCCGTCTGGTGCGCCGCCGTGCGCTGCGCGTACTCGCCGTGCCGGTCTTCGCGGGCGCGTTCGCCGTGGCGTACTGGTCGGCTCCGTGGGTGGACTACGCCTGGCTGTTCCACAAGGAGAGCGCCCAGGGGCTGGGCGCTCCGGCCTGGCAGGGCCCGGTCGTCACCGTGGCCCTCTTCGCCTGCTCGGTCCTGCTGGTCGCCTGCTTCCTGTCCTGGGTACCGGGCCGCCGCACGTGGTTCACGGCCCTGGGCGCGGGGACGCTCTACGGCTATCTCCTGCACGGTTTCGTCGCCCAGGGCGCCAAGTCCTGGGGCTGGTACGACCCGGCGTGGATGCGGGGCGCGGCCGGAACGATCGTCGCGACCGTCGTCGCGGGGGCGGTCGTGACGCTGCTCTGCACCTCTCCGGTCCGCCGCGCCCTGCGCTTCGCGGTCGAACCGGAGCTGCGCTGGGCCTTCCGCCCGCCCGCCGGCCGCCCCGCCTGATGTCGTTCAACTTCCTTTCCATGAACGGCAGTTGACCCGACTCCGGCGTTCCTGTGAACGGCCCGCTCAGGGCAGAAGTCAGGACCGGCGGAGGCACAACCAAGCGCGTGCGCTGAGGGTCACACGGTCCGTCGGAACCGTGAACGCCCCCTGGAAAAAAGGCCATGCGCCCCTTTCCCGCCGACCGCCGGGCCCTGCTGACCACTTCGGCATCACCTCCACGGCCGTCACCGCGACCGCGACCGCGGCCCTCGCCGGCAACGGCCGGACCGTGGAGTACAAGGCCGCGGCCGGCCAGCTCAACACGGCGACCGTGACCGCCTCGACGACCGCCGGCACCGCCACGATCACCTACGTCATCGACGACACGGTCCCGATCACCACCGGCGACGGCCGTACCCACCCCGCCGCTTCGGACCGCACCAAGGTCACCTGCGTGGTGACGACCGAGGACAGCCAGGACCCGTACCCCGCCCTGACGATCGCCCTGGGCGACGGCAACGACGTCCTCACCTACCGGAACGGCATTGGCCAGGTCTACTACTACACCTCGATCGACGCCGGCCCCGGCAAGGACAGGGTGACCGACACCGGGGCCCTCGACGGCGGGTACGTCTCGGGCGGCTCCGGCACGGACGTCATCCACCAGAACCGACCGGCACCGGGCCGTCCGTGAGCGTGCCGTCGAGCCCGCGCATGAGCTGGCCGTACGCCTCCGCCGCCGCCGCGACGGCCTCCCCGTACACCTCGTCGGCACCCCGGCCGGAGGCGACCGCCTCGTAGTTGGCCAGCCCCAACTCCTGCTGTACGGCGACGAGATGGGTGGCGGCCAGACGTTTGGCGAGGGGAGTGGCGTCACCGGGGAGGGCGTCCGCGAGGGCCGCGATGTCCTGGGCCGTGTGGCTGCGCCGCAGCCCCGTGAACAACGCGGGCGTGCCGTACAGGAGTCGCTGGAACGCGAGCACTTCCGGATGGTCGTTGAGACCGGTGATGGGGTCGCGGGCGGCCAGGCCGTCCAGGAAGTGGTCGCGCAGGGCGGCCGTCGGCGTCAGACCGGCCGGCCGCTCGCGCACGACCCTGGCGGCCTCGCCGAGATGGTCGGCGAAGCGGTGCAGGATCAGGTCCTCCTTGGTCGGGAAGTACCGGAACAGCGTGGCCTTGGAGACCTCCGCCGCCGCCGCGACCTCGACGACCGACACCTCGTCGAAGCCCCGATCGAGGAAGAGCCGCAGCGCCTCCTCCGCGATCAGGCTCCGCGTCCGTTCCTTCTTCCGCTCTCGCAGACCCGCGGGTTGACTCATGCCGCCACCGTACCAGGGACATGACACCGAGGCTCGTTCGACTCCAAGTCTGAAATCAGACCGGTCACGATGTGAGTCTCAGCCTTTTCTGATACTCGGTTGCACTATCCGTCTCCGCAGGGTTCCATGGAGAAAGACGGACGCCTGGACGCGACGAGGGGACACCAGCGATGACCGACGACGTGCTGATCGTGGGAGCCGGGCCGACCGGCCTCACCCTCGCCTGCGAACTGGCCCGCCGGGACGTGTCCGTCCGGATCGTCGACGCCCTGCCCGCCCCGCACCGGCACTCCCGCGGCAAGGGCCTCCAGCCGCGCACCCTGGAAGTACTGGAGGACGTCGGGGTCACCGAGCGGGTCCTCGCCGTCGGGACCACCCATCTGCCGTTCCGCAAGTACTTCGACGGTGCGTACGTCAACGAGACGGAGCCGTTCGCCGGGGACGGCCCGGCGCCGGACGCGCCGTACGAGAGCGGGGTCTTCATCGGGCAGTGGCAGCTGGAGGAGATCCTGCGGGAGCGACTGGCCGGCCTCGGCGTCGAGGTCCAACGCGGTTGCGAGGCGGCCGAGTTGGAGCAGGACCCGGACGGCGTCACCGTCACCCTCACCGACGGTCGCCGGAGGCGGGCCGGCCGGCTCGTCGGCTGCGACGGCGGACGGAGCCGGATACGCGAGGCGGCGGGCGTACGGTTCGACGGCACCAGCGAGCCGGCGCAGACGATGGTCTGCGGGGACGTCGAGGCCGCCGGGCTGAGCCGGGACGCCTGGCACCAGTGGTTCACCTCCGAGGGCGGGGCCGTGATGCTGTGTCCCCTCCCGGGCACCGGCTCCTTCCAGTTCCAGGCGAGCCCCGAACTCGACGCGGCGGGCGACCCGCTGCCGCCGTCGCTGGAGAGCTTCCAGCGGCTCTTCGACCGGCACGCGCGCCTGCCCGGGATACGCCTGTCCGCCCCGACCTGGCTGTCGGCGTGGCGGGTCAGCGTACGGATGGTCGACCGGATGAGAGCCGGCCGCGTCTTCCTGGCCGGGGACGCGGCACACGTCCATCCGATCGCGGGCGGCCTCGGCATGAACACCGGAATCCAGGACGCCTACAACCTCGGCTGGAAGCTCGCCCTGGCCACGGCCGGCCGCGCGGGCCCCGGCCTGCTGGACACCTACGAGGAGGAGCGGCTGCCGGTCGCCGCCTGGACCCTGGACGTGAGCAGCGAGGCGACGGCCCGGGTGCTCGACGCCGCCAAGCGGCCCGGCACCGGGACCGAGGCCGCGGCGGTCCCGCCGATGGGCACCGGCTACCGCTGGAGCTCCCTGGCCGGCACCCCGGCCGACGCCGGCGACCCCGGCGACCCCGACGGCCTGCGGGCGGGCGACCGCGCGCCCGACGCGCCGTGTCTCGACGGTGCCGGACGGCCGGTCCGGCTGTTCCAGACGTACGCGCACCCGGGGTTCACCCTGCTCGGCTTCGACAGCGAACTGGCCCGCGCGACAAAGGAGTTGGGCAAGCGATACGGCGACGACCGCGGGCTGCGCGCCTTCGCGGTGCACGACTCCGGGGAGCTGCGCGATCACGCGGGGCACGCCCGGCGCGCGTACGGAATCGACGGACCGGCCCTGGTACTGATCCGCCCCGACAACCACGTCGGCCTGCTCACCCGGAACCCCGCCGACATCGACGCGTACCTGACGGAGCACACCCGGTGAGCGCCACCGATCCGGGAACCCGAACTCCGCCTATCGGGCATTTCGGGTGATACTTGGAGCATGACTACGGCAGCGTTCGAACTACTCGCCGCGTCGCACAACGCGCTCAACGTGGGCGCGGCGTTCCTTGGTGGCCTGTTCATCGCAGGCGCTCTGGTCTGGGCCGTGAGTTTCGGCATGCGGGTCCGCGACCAGGAATCCCCACGGCCGCTCCCGGAAGAACAGCCCCACCTTCCCGCCTCCGGCGCGGTCCGCGAGACACGCGAGATGCGGGAACCCGACGAGATGCCGGTCGCGACGCAGGAGGCGGAACGGCTCATGCCGTACCAGATCCACGCCTGCGCGACCAGGACGGGAAAGGACCAGAACCGCAAACGCTGGCTGCCCGGCTCCAGCGGATCCTTCGGCGGCGGCGGCCTCGGCCACACCTGACCGCAGAGCTCCCGACCAACAGGACCGGTCCCGATCGACCCCGCGTGGTGTGCGGCCCCGCCACCCCGCGGGGTCTTCCTGTGCGCCCCCGCGACACGCCAAGGGCCATCCGCGCTCCGCCACCCGCGCTCCGCCACCCGCAAGGTCTTCCCTGGCACGCCGCACCACCCCGCCGCCGCCGCGAAATCCCCTCAGCGCTCCGCTCCCCACGAGGTCGCAGCGTGCTTCGCCGCCCCGCGAGGGTCCCGTCGAGCTCCGGCACCCCGCGGGGTGCCGGAGCGCTCCAGCACCCGCGAGGTTCCGCGTTGCCCAGCGCCAACCCGCAGGCGTCCCGTGCGCTCCGCCACCCGCAGGGATCCCGCGCGCCCTCCGCCACCCGCGAGGTTCGCGTTGCGCGGCGCCACCCGCAGGGCTCCGCGTTGCCCAGCGCCAACCCGCAGGGTCCCGTGCGCTCGCGCACCCCGCGAGGCTCCGCCTTGCGCGACGCCGACCGGCAGGGTTCCCGTGCGCTCCGCCGCACACGATTCCGTGCGCTCCGCTACCCCGCCAGGTTCCGCGTTGCGCGGCGCCACCCCCGACGCCCCGCGAGATCACCTGTGCGCACCGCCGCCCCGCAGGGGCC